>DATJHJ010000117.1:0-2690 GCA_035494015.1 Acidimicrobiales bacterium | reverse complement strand
ACCGGCGGGTCGTACTACTTCCTCGACCTCACCGCCCTCGGCCGCCAGGAGGAGTGGGAGGAGCCGAAGGGCCGCAGCGAGTCGGTCCGCTCGGCCCAGCCCGACTTCGCCTCATGACTCCGAGCGGGCCGCTCCCTGGGCCACGCGACCGACGGTGACGATGTCGGCCCGGAAGATGTAGGGCGACGACCGGCGCAGCGCCGCCTCGGTATCCCGCACGAGCCGCTCGACCTCGTCGCCCCGCAGCCCGTCGTCGACATCGACCCGGCTGACGACCCACAGCCGGCGCGGTCCAGTGAAGGTCACGAGCAGCTCGTTCACGGCCACGATGCCCGGTTGCCCGGCGATCGTCGCCTGCACCACGGTCCTGATCTCCTCCGGCGCCTGCTCGCCGACGAGGAAGTCGCGGTTGCGCCGGGTGAGCAGGATGGCGACCACGCCGAGCAGAAGGCCGATGACGACGGCGGCGACGGCGTCGGGTACCGCGGAACCCGTCGCCTGGCGGAGGGCCAGCCCGACGAGCGCCACCGCGCTCCCGGTGATCGCGGCGGTGTCCTCCATGAACACGGCCCGGGTCACCGGGTCCGAGGTGAGGGTCAGGTGGCGGCCGAACTCACGGCCGAGGTCGGACGCCTCCGCTTCGAGCTGCCGGTAGGCCTGGCGGAGCGAAAGGCCATCGAGCGCGAGGGCCACGACCAGGACCGCGTAGCCGGCGGCGAACGAGGTCGCCTCTGTCGGGTGGAGCAGTTCGGCGACGCCCTGTCGCACCGACAGCAGCCCCCCGCCGACGAAGACGGCGACGGCGGCGATCAGTCCCCAGAAGTAGGCCTCGCGGCCGTGGCCGAAGGGGTGGTCCGGGTCCGCGGGCCTGTCGCCCCGAACCTGGGCGACGCGCAGCAGCACCTCGTTCCCGGAGTCGGCCAGGGAGTGGAAGGCCTCGGCCAGCAGCGCCGGCGAGCCGGTCACCGCGGAGGCGACGAACTTGGCCGCGGCGATGGCCAGGTTGGCGGCCAGGGCCACGACCACGACCTTCTTGCTGTCACCCGCCATCCGGTCCGAGCACCGCGATGCGCACCGGTCCATGCTTCCCATCGCCGACCAGAGACGAACCCGCCCACATCGGGTATACCGGAGCCATGGTTGACGTGAGCATGAGCATCGGCGAAGTAGTCGAGGACTGGACGGGCGACGCCCGTTTCTTCGAGTACAGCCAGGCGGCCGACCCGATCGGGTCGGGGGCCACATCGGCGGTCCCGGCCATTGCCTTCCCCGCCGACCTCTACGCCAGCGGCCCGACCCGCGTCGTCCCGCTCGACCTGTCGGCCGCGTTGCGCACCCCTTACCCGGCCACCAGCCCCGCTCTGCTGGCCAGCTTCCTGCGCATCGAGGCCGGCGACGAGCTGCGCCTGGACCCCAACGCCACCAGCCAGCTCCTCTACTGCATCCGCGGCCTCGGCCACTCCGACGTCGACGGCGCCACGGTGTCCTGGAAGGAGGGCGACTTCGTGACCCTGCCGGCGTCGACGCCGGCGACGCACGTCGCCGAGGAGCCCTCCGCCCTCTACCACGTCGTCGACACCCCGCTGCTGGAGTACCTGGGCGTGACCGCGTCCGACCGTCGTTTCCGCCCGACGACCTTCACCGCCGAGGCGGCCCGGGCCAAGCTGGCCGAAGTCGCCGCTGCCCCCGAGGCCGACACGAAGAGCCGGGTATCCGTGCTCCTGAACAACATCCGCTTCGACCAGACGCTGACCGTGACCCACACCCTGTGGGCCATGTTCGGCATCCTGCCCGCCGGGAAGGTGCAGCTCCCGCACCGCCACCAGTCGGTCGCCGTCGACCTCATCGTCGACTGCCGCCCCGGTTGTTACACGCTTCTCGGCGATCAGGTCGACCCGGCGACGTGCCAGATCCTCGATCCCATCCGGATCGACTGGGAGTCGGGCGGGGCCTTCGTCACCCCGCCCGGCAAGTGGCACTCGCATCACAACGAGTCCGGGGCCGACGCCCATCTGATCCCGGTACAGGACGCCGGCCTGCAGACCTACCTGCGCGCCCTCGACATCCGCTTCTCCGGCCCCGCCTGACCTTTCCGTGGAGGAGATCGAGGACGACGGGACGGTCTGGCGCTTCGACACCTCCTTCCTGCGCTCGAACTGGACGTGCATCTGGGGGCGGGGCTGCCAGGGCATCCTTCCCGAGCCCGCCCCCCACCTCGGCCAGGGCTGCTGCTCCCTCGGTGCCGACCTCGACGGCGAGGACGAGGCCCGCAACATCGCCGCCCTGTCCGCCACCTTGGATCCGTCCCGCTTCCAACACCATGCCGCGGCGGCGGCCGGCGGTGTCTTCGCCGACGACACCCATGCCAGTACGCGTGTGGTCGACGGCGCCTGCATCTTCCTGAACCGGCCGGGGTTCGAGGGGGGCGCGGGCTGCGCGCTGCACCTGGAGGCCCTCCATTCCGGCGAGTCCCCGACCGTCTGGAAGCCATCGGTGTGCTGGCAGCTCCCGGTCCACGTCGATTGGGAGCCGGGGCCGGGCGGGACCGAGGTGGCCACCGTGCGCCGGTGGGAGCGGCGGGACTGGGGCGCCGAGGGCGAGACGATGGCCTGGTGCTGCACCGAGGAGGAGGACGCCTATGTGGGCGACGCGCCGGTCATCGACTCGCTGGCCGAGGTGCTGGAGGCTGT
>DATJHJ010000116.1:0-17922 GCA_035494015.1 Acidimicrobiales bacterium | reverse complement strand
CAGCACCACGCTGGGGTGGTTCCGGTCCCGGCGCACCTGCTCGCGGGCCGCGGCCACGCACCGGCGGGTCAGCAGGGTGTCGCCCCCCATCTCCTCGTGGGCGATGGGCTCGGCCACCGGGATGTCGCAGTGCAGGAGCATCCCCAGTTCGTCGCAGACGTCGAGGTAGACGGGGTCGAAGGCCTTGATGTGCAGGCGCAGGGTGTTGAACCCCATGGCCTGGGCGGCCCGGACCTCGGCCTCGATCTGGCCGCGGTCGCCCTCGGCGTAGAGCCCGTCGGCCCGGAAACCCTGGACCAGGGCGCTCTTCATCCGGTAGGGCTCGCCGTTCACCAGGATGCGCTTGCCGGCGACCCGGACGGTCCGCAGCCCGTAGCGCACCCGCGCGGAGTCGCTGACGTGGCCCCCGCGGTGCACGTCGACCAGGGCGTCGTGCCGCACCGGCCTGGCCGGCGACCAGCGAGCCGCGGTGCTCGGGCCGAGCCCGATCTCGACGCAGGCCCGGGCGCCGGCGGCCAGGTCGACGTCGGCCTCGCCCACCAGGCCGAGGGTGCGCACCGCCACCCGGGCCGCGAGGGGCTGGGCGCCGACGTTCTCCACCTCGGCCACCACCACCAGGTCGCCGGGGTCGGCGTTGACGAAGACGCCCCGCAGGGCGACCGGGCCGTGCCGGCGCAGGGTCACCCCCTGCCAGATCCCCCCGTAGGTCATGTACAGGCTGGGCCGGCTGGGGAAGACGTGGTTGGCCCACCCCTGCTTGCCGTGGGGCATGCGGCGGTGGTCGGGGTCGGCCAGCGACGGGTCCACCACCCCCACCGCCAGCTCGTTGTCGCCCGCCCGCAGGGCGGCGGTGGGATCGAGCTCGAAGGGGGTGAAGGGCAGGTCGTGGTCGCCCAGCGCGGTGCCGTTCAGGAAGACCTGGGCGCAGTCCATCACTGCGCCGAAGCGCAGCGTCCAGTGACCGCCAGAGTCCGCCAGGGTGAAGCGCCGGCGGTACCAGGCCGGGCCGTCCAGGTCGAGCCACCCCTGGGCCTCCCAGAGCCCGGGCACCTTGATCGTCGCCGGGGCGCCCGCCCCGAGCTGGCCCAGCTCGGTGGCGCCGGGGAAGAACTCCCACTCCCCGTCGAGGGACGCGACGCCGCGGCTGTCGAACTCCATCCGGTGATTATCGGCCGATCTCGATGGCGACCTACGCGCCGCCGCCGCCACCTCGCGGCCAGGGCCTGGCCAGCTCGGCCGCCGGCGGGTCGTGCCAGTCCCAGTGGGCCATCTGCGGCAGCCACCCGGCCAGGCTGGCCGACACCGGCGGCTGGAAGCGGTAGGCGGGCAGGGCGGCGGCCGGGGCGCCGCCGGCGGCCATGGCGTAGGCGGCCGACATGGACGACGGCCGGCGGTCGAGCCGCTCGTCCAGCCAGTAGACGCCGACGGGATCCACGTGGCCCGCGTTGCGCACCAGCAACGAGTCCCAGTCGCACGAGTCGACGAAGGGGAACCAGCAGTAGCCGTCCATGGGCACCCCGGCGGCCTGGGCCACCTCGCACTGCTCCAGGGTGTACTTGAGCCAGCTGGCTCGATCGGACGCGAACCCGCGGATGTTGGTCTCGCCCAGGGCGCAGGGCAGCCGGTAGCGCTGCCAGTACTCGCCGATGAGGTCGGACAGGGGCCCGGGATCGGGCGACGGCTGCACGCCCCGCCCGCTGCCGTCCAGGTACCGCCACTGGTTGTGGGCGTAGTAGTCCAGGCCCAGCACGTCCACGGTGCCGGGCTCCAGCTCCAGCAGGCGTCCGCCGCCGGCGGCCAGCACCTCGGCCACGAACGGGCGGTCGGGGTCGATGTCACGGCCGAGGAACAGGTCGAGGACGAAGAACCGCCGGTCGTTGGCCCGCGCCGCCACCGCCTCGGCGGCCGGGGTGGCCGCCGACGCCCGCTCGCACGGCTCGACGTACAGGTGGCGGGCGGCGGGGAGGAGGTCCCGGTAGGCCCGGCTGGCCTCGGTCAGGGCGGGCAGGACGTTGACGGCCAGGGTCAGGAACCCCTTCAGCCCCCGCAGGTGGGGCGGCCACACGCCCGTCTCGCCGCACAGGAGGAAGGTGGTGAAGGGCTCGTTGAAGAGGGTGAACTCCTCGACCCACGGGTACCGGACGGCGAAGGCCTCGGTGAAGCGCAGGTAGGCGGGCCCGAAGCGGCGGTCGGCGAAGCCCCGCTTGAGCCACCGGGGATAGCTGGTGTGGTGGCACAGGTCGGGGATCGGGCGCATCCCGTGGTCGCCCATCCAGCCGAGGATCTCGTCGGTGTCGGACCAGTCGTACTCGCCCCGCCGGCGCTCGATCCGGTGCCAGCGCACCGGGTACCGCACCCGGGTCACCCCGCAGGCGGCCAGGAGCTCCAGGTCGGCCTGCCAGCGGTCGACGTGCCCGGTGGTTTCGGCCCCGTCGACGTCGAACGCCGGCTGGTACGTGGACTCGAAGCCCCCGATGAACTCCATGGCGGGCGGACGCTACCCCCGTGCCATCATCGACCATGCCGACCGTGCAGGCGTTCGCGCCGGGGCGGGTGAACCTGATCGGCGACCACACCGACTACACCGGCGGCTTCGCCCTGCCCATGGCCGTGGAGTGGGGGACGACGGTGGTGCTCGAACGGGGCGGCGACCGGGTGGAGCTGCGGTCGGACCAGGAGGACGACCCGGCCACCGTCGACCTGGGCGTGGAGGACCCCCGTGGCGTCGCTCCGGCCTGGGCCCGCTACGTGGCCGGCGTCGTCGCCGTGGTGCGCCCGGCCCAGGGGGGGCGGGGGACGGTGTCCACCACCCTGCCGGTCGGCGCCGGCCTGTCGTCCAGCGCCGCCCTCGAGGTCTCGGTCGCCCTGGCCCTCGGCTTCGGGGGCACGCCCCACGAGCTGGCGCTGGCCTGCCAGCGGGCCGAGCACCTGGCCTCGGGGGTGCCGTCGGGGGTCATGGACCAGCTGGCCTCGGCCGCCGGCGTGGCCGGCCACGCCCTGCTCCTCGACTGCCGGTCCCTGGAGCTCACGCCCGTCCCGCTGCCCCCCGGCGTCGACGTGGTCGTCGTCCACTCCGGCCAGGCCCGGGCCCTGGCCGGCTCGGCCTACGCCGAGCGCCGGGCCCAGTGCGAGGCGGCCGAGGCGGTGATCGGACCGCTGCGGGACGCGTCAGAGGCCGATGTCGCCCGGATCGGCGACGGGCTGCTGCGGCGGCGCGCCCGGCATGTGGTCAGCGAGAACGGCCGGGTCGTCGACTTCGCCGGGGCCCTCCAGGCGGGCGACCTGGTCGAGGCGGGGCGGCTGATGCTGGCCAGCCACCGCAGCCTGACCGTCGACTTCGAGGTGTCCACGCCCGCCCTCGACGCCCTGGTGGCCGAGCTGGTCGGCGTCCCCGGGGTCTACGGGGCCCGCCTCACCGGGGCCGGGTTCGGCGGCTGCGTGGTGGCCCTGGCCGACGGGGCCAGCACCGCCCGCGGCTGGCGGTTGCACCCGTCCGCCGGGGCCACGGTGTCGGTGATCGGGTGATCACCGAGCGGCCGGCGGGAATGAGGACGGTAGAATAGGTGCAGGTTTCAGGAGATCGGGGACGTGCTGCTCCAAGGTCCGGTTTCACGCACAGGTAGAGCCGCGCAGAAGCCCTCTGTCGCGCCGACGAAGGGGCGCGCCCACGCCGGGACCGGGGTGGTCACACGGTGACGCCGTACGAGGTCCTCGGCATCGGTCCGAAGGCCAAGCCGGCGGAGATCACCGCCGCCTACCGGGTCTTGGCCCAGATCTTCCACCCGGACCGCTTCGCCGGGGCGCCGGCCGCAGTGCAGAAGGAAGCCGAGCGGCGGATGAGCGAGGTCAACGACGCCTACGCCTTCTTCCGGGGCAGCAACAACAGCGCGGGGGAGAACTCGGCCGCCCGCACCCGGGCGGCGGCGGCCGCGGCGGCCACCCCCTGGCACGAGGTGGTGCGCCAGCGGGCCCAGGCCGAGGCCCGGGCCAAGGAGCGGCGGCGGGCCAGGGAGGAGAACACCCGCCAGGGCAAGGCCATCGGTCGGCCCAAGTCGGGGGGCCCGAAGCTGGCCCTGGCCGGCATGGGCGAGGCCTTGCACACCAACAAGATCACCTGCCGGGAGTGCAAGAGCATCCAGTGGCTCCCCGACGGGTGGCGGGACGGCCTCGACGTGACCGATTACTACTGCTCGATCTGCTCCCGCCTGATCCTCGCCCGCTGACGTTCTGGCCGTTCGGCCACGCAGCGAGGGCGGTTCCACACCAATAGCGTCATTTGGCGCGCCCGGTCATTTGCTGAATGCACCGTCACTCTATGTTCAGAACACTGGCGGTCATCGCTCTATGTTCCCGACACTCTTTCGCCCCTTCTGAACGGGGGCATACAATCCGGTCGCCGTCGGAATCCGAGCGCTATGGAGGTTTTGCCCGTGGCTTTGTGGTGGTTAGGGAATCTCGTTCTCATCGCCGTGGTGGCCCCCGTGTGCCTCCTCTTCCTCAACCGGGTGCTGCGGCCCATCTTCGAGATCCGCAACTACGTCGACGACATCCTCGACCACGGGGTCAAGCTGACCGGCACCCTCGACTGCGTGCCCACGCTCATCCGCAGCTGCGAGCTGACCGGTTCGGCCCGCCTCAACGTGACCCGCTACGGCCTGGCCCTGGCCCGGCTCCTGCCCCAGTAACGACCCCCCTACTTCTCCGACCAGAAAGGACACGATGGGCGCAGCCACGATCGTGACGCTTCTCGGGGTGGCCATCATCGTGGCCGCCATCGCCCTCTACCTGATCATCATCGCCGCCACGCTGAACCACGTGAGCTTCACCCTCGGCACGGTCATCGTCGGGATCAAGTCCATCTGCGCGCAGGTGGAGCCGGTGCCCAAGTACGTGGGCATCATCCTCAACGACGTGACCGCCATCGACCAGGCGGCCAAGCAGCTCCTGGCCTGGGGCGAGCGCTCGGGGGCCGACTTCCAGCAGGCCTACGGCACGACCAGCCGCGTGGCGGCCACCTGAGATGCCGAAGCTGAGGAAGTCCAAGAAGGACGACGCCGGCTGGGCGCCGCCCTCGGTCTCGGGGTCGGCCCCGGCCCCGGCGCCGGCCGCCGCCGAGCCGCCCACGGAGCCCCAGCCCGCGGCCAGCTACGACCCGCCGCCCTACACACCGGCGCCCCGCCGCTCGCAGTCCAAGGGTGGGCTCATGGCCTTCTTCGACGTGGGCGAGACGACCGCCGCCGAGCGCGAGCGCGTCGCTGCCGCCGAGTGGGAGCAGGTCTTCGCCCCGGTCATGGACCTGATGAAGGCCTCCGTGCCCGAGGCCAACACCCCCGAGGAGGCGGCCCGCATACTGGCCCAGAACCAGGGCGAGATCACCCCTGACCCCAAGGGCGGGTCGTACATCCACGGCGACGCCTTCGACCGGGACGCCCGGGTGTACTACCGCCTGCTGCGCCGGGACTACGAGAAGGTCCCCCGCCCGTCCGAGGTGAAGAAGCGGCCCACGTCCCACCACCTGCACCAGGTGTACGGCAAGCTGGTCGGCACCAAGGGCTGGTAGCACCGAACGCGAAAGGGCCCGGCCGGTCTGCACCGGCCGGGCCCTTTTTTCTGTCCGGCCTCAGGCCGAGGGCAGGTCGACGGTCAACTCGAAGTCGACGTCGTCACGCAGCTTGATGGCGCCGAGCATGGCCGAGAAGGGCTTGATCCCGAAGTCCTTCTGCGAGATCTTGGTCGCCGCGGTGATCTGGGTCCCGTTGACGTTGAGGGACACGTTCACCGGCCGGGTGGTGCCGGTGATGGTCATGTTGCCGGCCACGTTGAAGTTCGGCTCCGAGCCGCTCACCGATGTCGACTCGAAGGTCAGCTCCGGGTACTTGCCGGTCTGCAGCACCTTCTCGTCGATGTTCTTGCCGATGTCCTTGCGGTCCTTGTCGCTCAGGCCCTTCATGCCGCCGACGGCCTCGAGGATCTCGATCGAGCGAGCGTCGATGGAAAGGGTGGCGCTGGAGGCGGCCGGGTTGTCGGCGTCGACGTTCAGCGTGCCCTTCCACTGCCGGGGCGACAAGATCAGGTCGTGGGCCAGCTTGGCGCCCATACCGTCCTTGTAGCTCTTGATCACCAGCTTGCCGTTCTCGGGGCCGATCGCGTGTGAACCACTCTTGATGTTGATGTGTTGCTCCTCTCATGCCGGCGCCCGAAGTCGGAAATGACGGCGCCGTGATGGACAGGTGGGAAGCGTAACCCGAGGGGTGCGGCCGCTACGAACCGAGCGAGCCCCGCCAGGCGGCCACCGCGGCCTGGCCCACGCTCACGCCGCCGTCGTTGGGGGGCAGGCGGTGGTGCACGAGCACGGCCAGCCCGGCCCGCTCCAGCTCGCCGGCGACCACCGCGGTCAGCCGGGCGTTCTGGAACACGCCGCCGCTGAGGGCGACGGTGTCGAGCCCGTTCTCGGCCGCGGCCCGGGCGGCGGCGGCCGCCACCCCCCGGCCCAGCCCGGCGTGGAACCCGGCCGCCACCGCCGGGGTGGGGGCGCCCCGACGATGCTCGGCCACGACGGTGGCCAGCAGCGGGCTGGGGTCGAGGACGAGGGTGCCGTCCGGCCCGTCGACCAGGTCCAGCTCGTAGCCGCCCGGGCCGGCCAGGGGTTGCCCGGCGGCGGCCGACTCCAGCTCGATGGCGGCCTGGGCCTCGTAGGTGATCTGGCGGCGCAGGCCCAGGAGGGCGGCCACGGCGTCGAACAGCCGGCCGGCGCTGGAGGTGCGCAGGGCGTCGGGGCGCAGGGCGAGGGCCAGCACGGCGGCCCACCGGTCGTCGGCGGTGCGCCCGTACCGCTCGGCGGCCTCGGCACCGAGGGTCTCGGCCAGCCACGCCACCGCCATCCGCCACGGCTCGCGCGCCGCCCGGTCGCCGCCGGGCAGGGAGACCGTGCGGAGGTGGCCCACCCGGCGGAAGGAGCCGAGGTCGGCCACCAGCAGCTCGCCGCCCCAGGCCGTGCCGTCCGTCCCCAGGCCCAGCCCGTCGAAGGCCACGCCCAGCACGGGCTCGGTCCGGCCGTGCTCGACCAGGCAGGAGGCGATGTGGGCGTGGTGGTGCTGGACCCCGACCGCGGGCAGGTCCAGGTCGGCGGCGAACTTGGTCGACAGGTACTCCGGGTGCAGGTCGTGGGCCACGACGGCCGGGGTCACCCCGGTGAGCGAGCACAGGTGGTCGACGGCCTGCAGGAACGACCGGTAGGCGGCCAGGTGCTCCAGGTCGCCGATGTGGTGGCTGGCCACCACGGTGTCGCCCTTGGCCACCGCCACCGTGCTCTTCAGCTCCGCCCCCACCGCCAGCACGTGTTGGCGGGCCGTCGTCGGCAGCCCGATGGGCTCGGGCGCATACCCCCGCGACCGCCGCACCATCTGTACGGTCCCGCGGTGATCCGGTTCCGGCGCGCCGGCGGGGCTGGGGCCCCCGCCGGCACCGGCGGGCGTGGTCCGCAGGACCCGGGTGCCCGCCGGGGAAACAGAGCCCCCGCCGCCACCGGCGGGCGAGGTCCGTAGGACCCGGGTGCCCGCCGGGGAAACAGAGCCCCGGGTGCCCGAGCGCACAACAGAGTCGTCGCAGCGGATGTAGATGGCCCGGTCGTGGGTCAGGATGGCGTCGACCATGGGGCCGAGGCGGGCCAGGGCGTCGGCGTCGTCGTGGGCGATGGGCTCGTCGGACAGGTTGCCGCTGGTCATCACCAGGGCCCGGTGCGTGCCGGCCATGAGCAGGACGTGCAGGGGGGTGTAGGCCAGCATGAGCCCCAGCTCGGGCAGGTTGGGGGCCACGCCGGGGGCGACGGGGGCGTCCGGCCGGCGGGGGGCGAGGACGATGGGCCGCCGGGGCGAGGCCAGGGCGGCCACCGCCTCCTCCCCCAGGTCGCAGAGCGCCCGGGCCGCGTCGACGTCGGGGACCATGAGGGCGAAGGGCTTGTCGTCCCGGTGCTTGCGCCGGCGCAGCTCGGCCACCGCCGCCGGGTCGGCGGCGTCGCAGGCCAGGTGATAGCCGCCGAGGCCCTTCACGGCCAGGATCCGGCCCGCCACCAGCAGGGCCACGGCGGCGTCCAGGGCGTCGGCGGCCTTGGCCAGCACGCCGCCGTCCGGCCGCAGGAGGCTGAGCTCGGGGCCGCACACCGGGCAGCAGGTGGGCTCGGCGTGGAACCGCCGGTCGCCGGGGTCCTCGTACTCCCGCCGGCAGTCGGCGCACATGACGAAGCCGGCCATGGTGGTCGAGGCCCGGTCGTAGGGGATCGAGCGGATGATCGTGTAACGGGGCCCGCAGTTGGTGCAGTTGGTGAAGGGGTAGCCGAACCGGCGGTCGGCGGGGTCGGCCATCTCCCGCAGGCAGTCGTCGCAGGTGGCCACGTCGACCGGCACCGCCACCGCCGGCGACCCCGCGGCCCGGCTGTCGACCACGGTGAACCCGCCCTCGCCGGTCGGCGGGACCACGGCCTCCACCTGGACCGACTCGACCCGCGCCAGCGGCGGCGCCTCGGCCCCGATCCTTGCCGCCAGCCGGTCCAGCGCTTCGACCGGCCCCTCGGCCTCCAGGATCACCCCCCGGCTGTCGTTGCCGACCCACCCGGCCAGGGCCAGGTCCGTGGCCAGCCGGTACACGAACGGTCGGAACCCGACGCCCTGGACCGTGCCGGTCACCCTGATGCGCCGGCGCTCGGGCACGGCCGGGACTAACAGATGCGGGGGAGGGGGTCGCCGACCAGCATGTCGACGATGCGGTTGCCCCCGAAACCAGTGTTGAGGATGACGATCCCGGGCGGGTCCTCCCGGATCTCCCCGATGACGGCGGCGTCGACCCCGAAGGGGTGGGCCTGCATGGCGGCCAGGGCGGCGTCGGCCTCCTCGGCGGGGACGACGGCGACCAGCTTGCCCTCGTTGGCCACGTACAGCGGGTCGATGCCCAGGATCTCGCACGCCCCGTTGACGATGTTGCGGACGGGCAGGGCCGACTCCTGCACCACCACCCCGACCTCGGCCTCCCGGGCCAGCTCGTTCAGGACGGTGGCCACGCCGCCGCGGGTGGGGTCGCGCAGGAAGCGGGTGTTGGGGGCGGCGGCCAGCAGGTGCTCGACCAGCTCGCCCAGGGGGGCCGAGTCGGTGGGGATGTCGGCCTCCAGGGCCAGCTCGCCCCGGGCGATGAGCACGGCCACGCCGTGGTCGCCGATCTTGCCCGAGACCAGCACCTTGTCGCCCGGGCGGACGGACTTGGCGTCCAGGTGCACCCCGGGGGGGATCACGCCCACGCCGGCGGTGGTGATGTACACGCCGTCGCAGGCGCCTTTGTTGACCACCTTGGTGTCGCCGGTGACGATCTGGACGCCGGCCTTCAGGGCGGCGGCGGCCATGTCGGCCACCAGATCCCGCAGCTCGGTGATGGAGAAGCCGTCCTCGATGACGAAGGCGGCGGAGATCCACTGGGGGACGGCCCCCATCATGGCCAGGTCGTTGACCGTGCCGTTCACGGCCAGGTCGCCCACCGATCCACCGGGGAAGCGGCGGGGCTTGACGACGTAGCCGTCGGTGGAGAAGGCCACCCGGTCGCCCGAGGGCAGCTCCAGCACGGCCCCGTCGGCCATGGTCTCCAGCGACTTGTTCCGGAACGCCTCGAGGAACACGGCGTCGATGAGGGCGGCGGACGCCTTGCCCCCGGCCCCGTGGGCCGAGTTGATGAACTCGTCCTTGAGCTTGGGCCGCCGCCGCCGCCACGCCTCTATTCGCTCGAGGACTTCGTCCTCGTGGGAGTGGCCGTCGTCGTCGCTCATGCCGGCTGCGGCGTCCTCGTCAGCTCGACGGGCACGGTCTGGTGCTTGGTGAAGCGGCCGTAGTTGTAATAGGCGGCGCAGGCGCCCTCGGAGGAGACCATGCACGTGCCGATCGGGGTCTCCGGGGTGCAGGCGGTGCCGAACACCTTGCACTCCCAGGGCTTGATGACGCCCTTGAGCACCTCCCCGCACTGGCACGCCTTGGGGTCGGCCACCCGCACGCCCGGCACCGAGAACTTGAGCTCGGCGTCCCAGGGGGCGAACTCCTCCCGCAGCTTGAGGGCGGACTGGGAGATGAAGCCCAGGCCCCGCCACTCGAAGTGGGGGCGCAGCTCGAAGACGGTGTTGATGACCTCCAGGGCCTTCTGGTTGCCCTGCTCGGGCACGGCCCGGGTGTACTGGTTCTCGACCTCGCACCGGCCCTCGTCGATCTGGCGGAGGAGCATCAGGATGGCTTGGAGGATGTCGAGGGGCTCGAAGCCGGCGGTGACCAGGGGCAGGTTGTACGTCTTGGGCACGAAGCGGTAGGGCCGCTGCCCGATGACGGTCGACACGTGGCCTGGGCCGAGGAAACCGTTGAGGCGCAGGTCGGGCGATTCCAGGATGGCCTTCAGCGGGGGGACGATCGTGACGTGGTTGCAGAACAGGCTGAAGTTGGCGACGCCCTTCTCCCGGGCCTTCAGCAGGGTGACCGCGGTCGACGGGGCGGTGGTCTCGAAGCCGACGGCGAAGAAGATCACCTGCTTGTCGGGGTTGGCGATGGCGATGCGCAGGGCGTCGAGCGGGGAGTAGACCATCCGCACGTCGGCCCCCCGGGCCTTGGCCTCCAGCAGGTTGCCGTTGCCCCCGGGCACCCGCATCATGTCGCCGAAGGACGTGAAGATCACCCCGGGCGTCTCGGCCACGGCGATGGCGTCGTCGACCCGGCCCATGGGGATGACGCAGACTGGGCAACCCGGGCCGTGGACCAGCTCGACGGTCTCCGGCAGCACGTTCTCGATCCCGTGCTTGTAGATGGTGTGGGTGTGGCCGCCACACACCTCCATGAACTTGTAGTGCCCGTCCTGGGCCAGCTCGGTGATGTGACTGAGGATGGTGCGAGCGGCGGCGGGGTCCCGGTACTCGTCGACGAACTTCACTGTGACCCTCCCGACAGGCGCTCGCCGCCGGCCTCCGCTGCACTCCGGCCGGCGCTCACAGTGGCGCCTCCGCCGAGAAGTCGCGCATCTCGTCGTCGTAGATGCGGCCCAGCTGCTTGATGAAGTCGAGGGTGCTGGCCGCCTCCTCCTCGTCGATCTTGGTCATGGCGAAGCCGACGTGGATCAGGACCCAGTCGCCGACCTTGATGCCGCCGGCGTCGCCCATGACCAGGCCGACGTTGACCTCACGCCGCACACCGTCGACATCGACCGTCGCCCGCTGGTCGGCCGGGTCCACGATCTCGACGATCTGGCCGGGAATCCCGAGACACATCAGCAAACCTCCAATTGAAAACGGATCTCCCCCAGTCTCGCACCTGGGGAACGGTTCAGGACCGGGAACTTGAGCCGGCCCGGTTGGGAAGGGTGTCGTAGCGGTCGAGCAGGCTGACGAGGATCTCCCGCACGTCGCGCAGGGACTGGACCGACTCGTTGAGGCCCTTGCGGCCCTGCTCGGTCAGCACGTAGGTGCGCCGGGCCGGGCCGGCCTGGGACGGCTCCCACCACGAGGAGACCATCTCCTCCTTCTCCATGGCCCGCAGGTACCGGTACAGCCCCCCCGGTTCGGCGCCCTTGATGCCCATGCGGCGCACCTGCTCCAGCAGCTCGTAGCCGTGGGAGGGGCCCTCGGCCAGCAGCAGCAGCAGGCAGGGCTTCAGGTAGTGGCGGGGGAGGGCCCCGTTGGAGTCGTTCTGGGTGCTCATAGGGGGGAAGCGGCCTTTCCTGCCTCGTTCTCTCGGGCGGGGGATCGGGGGGCACGGGCGGCGGCGCAGGCCTCGGCCTCGGCGGCGGAGGTGTGGCACCAGCACTCGTCGTCGCACTCGCTGGCCACCGGGTGGACCAGGTCGGTGAAGGCGGTGGCCAGCTGCGCCTCCCCCTCGGCCATGCCCCGGGCCGAGAGGGCGTACCACTCGCCGTCGCGCACCAGGGAGCCGTCCTGCACGAGCACGTCCAGGTAGGGGGTCAGGGTCTCACCGGCATCCAGGCCCAGGTAGCGGCGGATGAGGGCCACGTCGACCAGGTCCCCGAGGCCCTCGCCGTAGAGCCAGTAGACGACCCGCAGGATCTCGCTGCGCCAGTACAGGATGCGGAGGGCTTCGGACTTCGGTGCCGACGAGGTCATCTAGGTACCGCCCGACGAAGTGGTACGTGGAAACCGGATAGATACAATATACATCTATAGGCGGGCCGGCGCGGGACCTTTTTTCGCTCGCGTGTGGGACAATGCCCACGCCCATGGTTCGACAGGGGAGCACCATGAGAAGTCGCTGAGCGCAGTACCCGAGGTCGCCCGGTCGGGCGCACTTCCGGACCGCCCAGCGCCAGCCGGGCTAGCAACCAGCAGCCTCCTGCTGCGGGCGGTCGCACGAGCACCAACCACCGCCGCCGTCACAAGGAGACTGTCCGTTGGCAACTGTCCCGCCCGCCGTCCCGTCCTATCTGGCCGCCCTGGCCCCCATCCTGGTCGACGTGGTCGGGCCGGCCGCCGCCGAGGTCGACCGCACCGGCGCCTACCCCCGAGCCGCCCTCGACGCCCTCGGCCGGGCCGGGCTGCTGGGCCTGATCAGCTCCCCTGAGGTCGGCGGGATGGGCGAGGGCCACCGGGCGGCCACCGCCGTGGTCCAGTCGATCGCCGAGCACTGCGGGTCGACGGCGATGGTCCTGATGATGCACTACTCCGCAACGGCCGTCATCGAGGCCCATGGGCCCACGGAGGTGCGGGAGCGCATCGCCGCCGGCGACTACGTGACCACTCTCGCCGTGTCCGAGGTCGGGTCCCGCAGCATGTTCTGGGTTCCCATGTCGACGGCGAGGCCGTCCGGCGCCACCGTGCGCCTGGACGCGCAGAAGAGCTGGGTGACCTCCGCCGGGCAGGCCGACGGCTACGTGTGGTCCAGCAAGCCGGTGTCGGCCGAGGGCCTGATGACCATGTGGCTGGTGCCCGCCGACGCCGCCGGCCTCAAGGTCGGCGCCGCGTTCGACGGCCTGGGCCTGCGGGGGAACTCGTCCAGCCCGATGAGCGCCGCCGGGGTGGAGATCCCGGCGACGGCCATGCTCGGCGCCGACGGCGGGGGTTTCGACGTCATGCTGGCCGCCGCCCTGCCCTACTTCCAGGTCATGAACGCCGGGTTCTCGGTCGGGACGGCCAACGCCGCCACCGCCAAGGCCGCCCGCCACGCCGCCACCACCCGCTTCGAGCACCTCGACCAGACCCTGGCCGACAGCCCGGTCACCCGGGCCAACGTGGCCCGCATGCGCATCCGCACCGACGGCGCCGAGGCCCTGCTCCTCGACACCCTGGCCGCCCTGGAGACGGGCCGGGCCGACGCCATCCTCCGGGTGCTGGAGGCCAAGGCCCTGGCCGGTGAGGCGGTGATCGACGTCACCGACCTGGCCATGCGGGTGTGCGGCGGGGCCGCCTTCCGCAAGGAGGTCGGCGTCGAGCGCCACTTCCGCGACGCCCGGGCCTCGGCGGTCATGGCCCCCACCACCGACACCCTGTACGACTTCATCGGCCGGCTGGCCTGCGGCCTCCCCCTGTTCTGATGAGCGAGCACCGGAGCGGAGCGGAGGAGCGCAGCGACCATCAAGCACGGGCCGGCTCGCTGCTGATGGGGGCCGTGGCTTACGACCCCAAGGTGGTCACCATCTGGGACGGCTTCCGGGACTGGTTCACCCGCCGGGGCCTGGCCTTCGACTACGTGCTGTACTCCAACTACGAGCGCCAGGTCGACGCCCTGATGGCCGGCCACGTCCACCTGGCCTGGAACTCCCCGCTGGCTTGGGTCCGGGCTGCCCGCATGGGCCCGGTGCGGGCGCTGGCCATGCGGGACACCGACTGCGACCTGACCTCGGTGGTGGTGGTGCGGGCTGGTTCCGGCATCGAGACGGTCGCCGACCTGGCCGGGCGGACCGTGGCCGTGGGCGCCGTGGACTCGCCCCAGGCCACCCTCATCCCCCTGTCCTACCTGCGCTCGCTGGGCGTGGGAGACATCGAGGTGCAGTACCACGACGTCGGGGTGGGCAAGCACGGGGACCACATCGGCGGGGAGCGGGACGCAGCCCGGGCCCTGGTGGCCGGCGCCGCCGACGCCGCCTGCATGGTCGACGGGAACCACCTGCTGTTCGGCGTCGAGGGCACCTTGCCGCCGGGGTCGACTCGGATCCTGGCCCAGACCCCGCCCTACGACCACTGCAACTTCACCGTGGCCGCCGGGGCGCCGGCCGAGCTGGTCGAGCGGTTCCGGTCCGTGCTGCTGGAGATGAGCTACGACGACCCCGCCGTCCGGCCCCTCCTCGACCTGGAGGGCCTCAAGGCGTGGCGGGACGGGCGCACGTCGGGCTACGCCCAGCTGGACCAGGCGGTGAAGGAGGTGGAGTTCTATGACGACGCCGGCAACGTCACCGCCGCCGGTTATCGACCTTGAGGACCTGGGGCTCGACCAGGGCGGCCACCTGCTGCTGAAGCGGGCCCTGGCCGCTGTCGGCGTGGGGGAGCGGGTCGAGGTGCGGGGGACGGCGGCCGATCTGGCCGTGCACGTCCGGGCCTGGGCCCGTACCCACGGTCACGGCTACGACTGGCCGTACGTGGTACGGGGCGCGGCCGCGGGGGCGGCCTGGCGGGGGGCCCAGCCGGCGGGCGGCCGGGACCTGGTGGTGGACCGGGCCTCGCCCGCGTGGGGGTTGGCGGCCCGGGGGGCGCAGGTGGAGGCGGGCGGGCCCGAGTTCGACTTCCCGCTCGACCGGCGGGACGCGGTCTGGACCGACGCCGCCGCCGGGATCTACCGCCAGGCGGTGGCTGCGCAGTGGGACCCGGCGGTGGCCGTCGACTGGGACGAGCCGTTCGAGCTGCCCGACGAGGTCGAGGCCGCCGTGGTCCAGGTCATGACCTACCTGATCGAGAACGAGAACGCCGCCCTGGTCGTCCCGGCCCGGTTCCTGGCCCGCATCCACCCCCATTTCCGGGAGGTGGTGGGCGTGCTCGCCGTGCAGGTGGCCGACGAGGCCCGCCACGTGGAGGTCTTCACCCGCCGGGCCGAGCTGCGCGGGGGGCCGCTCGGCCTGTCCACCGCCGGGGGCCAGGCGTCGCTGCTCACCCTGGTCACCGAGCCCGACTTCGCCCTGGCCCACTTCATGCTGTCCGTCCTGGGCGAGGGCACGTTCCTCTCCCTGCTCTCGTTCCTCGAGCGCTTCGCCCCCGACCCGGTCACCCGCCGGGTCACCCACCTGGCCCTGGCCGACGAGGCCCGCCACGTTGCGTTCGGGATGGCCCACATGGAGGCCGTCCTGGCCGCCGACCCCGGCCTGCGCCCCCGGCTGGCCACCGCCGTCCGCCGCCGCCACGACGCCCTGGCCCACACCGCCGGCCTGAACGCCGAGGTGTTCGACGCCCTGGTCGTCCTGGCCGCCGGTCAGTTCACCCCCGCCGCCATCGCCAAGGGCTTCGGGCGGGTCCAGGCCCTGGAGGCCGACATGGACGACGGCCGCCGCCGCCGGCTGGTCAAGCTCGGCTTCACCGCCGACGACGCCGCCGAACTGGCCGAGTTGCACACGCGGAACTTCATGTAGGAGTTTTCCGGGCCTGCAAGAACCCTGGCGGTACTTCCAGGCCCGGAAAGCCGGGCGCCTGTCAGCCCTTCAGCGCTCCGAGCTTCTCGGCCAGCTTGCTGATCGCGGCGACGACGGGGCCGCTGGGGTCGTAGTCCAGCACGGGGATCTCGGCCCGGTCGGCGTCGAGCACCTCGGTGCTCCAGGGGACCTCGGCCTCCAGGTTGAGCCCGTGGCGCTCGCAGTACTCGGCGATGGCCTGGGCGTCCTCGGGGGAGCGGAGCTTGTTGGCCACCACACCTACCCGGCCGATGGGCAGCTCGCCGGCCAGGGCGGCCATGCGCCGGGCGGTCTCGAACGAGCGGTAGTAGGGCTCGACGACCAGGAGCAGGGCGTCCACGTGGCGGGTGGTGCCCCGGCTGAGGTGCTCGGGCGACGCCTCCAGGTCGAGGATGGACACGGTGTTGTCCAGCTCCTCGATGTCGGCGAGGAGGGCGCTGACCGTGGCGTGGGCCGAGCACAGGCACCCCTCGTCGGCGTGCTCGGGCATGGCCATCTTGAGGACGTGGACCCCGTCGGGGGCCAGGCCGCCGTAGCGGCTGACCACGTCCATCACCGGGTCCTTGAGGGCCGCGTTCCCGTTGAGGCGGCGGGACACCAGGCCCATGGGGAGGGGCTGGATGGCCTCGGCGTGCTCCCGGTCGATGCCGAGGGCGGTGGCCACGTTGGGGTTGCTGTCGCCGTCGACGACGATGACCTGCCGGCCCTGGCGGGCGAAGGTCCGGGCCAGGGTGGACGAAAGGGTGGTCTTGCCGGCGCCACCCTTGCCGGCGACGGCGACACGCAACGACGTCATTGAACCAAGTTCTCCAGGGATGTCTCTTCGACGATCTTGTCGTACCGGGTGAGGTATGCGGACAGGAACCGCCGGCCCTCGCGCAGGGCGCCGGCCCAGGCGTGCAGCCACTCGACGCCCTCGTCGGTCAGCCGGTAGCTGCGGCGGGCGGGCCCGGCGGTGGAGTGCTCCCACCACGAGGCGACCAGGCCGTCCTGCTCCATGACCCGCAGGGCGCGGTACAGCCCGCCGGGGTCCACGTTGCGCAGGCCGAGCTGGGCGATCTGCTCGAGCAGGTCGTACCCGTGGGCCGGCGTCTCGGCGATGAGCAGCAACAGGCTGGCCCGCAGGTAGTTGCGGGGTAGGCCGCCCTGCGGCTCCTCGGTGCTGCGTCCCTTCATAGCCCCCTCCTTGGCCGAACCCGTGTGCGGCGACGTGTGATTTTCAGTATCGGTCAATGGTCGTGGTCGTGCTGGGCCATTGCTCGGTCCCGGGCGCAGGCCTCGGCCTCGTCCGGGGAGTTGTGGCACCAGCAGTCCGGGCTGCACTCGCCGTGGGTGGGCTTCATGAGCTCCTCGAACGAGGCGGCGAACTCCAGGCCGCCCTCGCGGGCACCGGCGTCGGACAGCTTGTACCGGTCGTCCACCCGCTCGACGTAGCCCTCGTCCACCAACCGGTCCAGGTACTGGACGCCGATGTGCGAGTCCACCCCCAGGAAGCGCTCGAGGAGGGTGGCGTCCACCTGGTCCCCGAAGCCCTCGCCCTTGAGCCAGAACATCACCTGCAGGATCTCGCTGCGCCAGTAGAGCGCCCGGAGGGCCTCCGACTTCGGCGGGTGCATTACCTCTTCCACTGGACCTCCTGGAAGCAATGTCTGAATGTCTCTTGAAATGTCGGGCCGGTCCCCGGCGAAATCCGACCAATCTTTCCTGACGGGCCGGACCAGATAGGTGTAGTCTACACTTACTAAACCGAGAAAACGGGGGGAACTTCATGCCGTCGACGAGAGGTCGGGACACCACCGACTCCACGCCCGCGCTCCGTACCCAGACCACCGCGGAACGTACGTCTGAATTGGACGAGGACACCGGTGGGGCGCCCACGGTACGGCTCCGCCGTGACCGGGCGGGCGCGCCCCCCATCCGCGGCCGGGGCACCACCTCGTCCCGCGAGATCGTGCTGCCCGAGGCCCCCGAGGGCAGCGTCGTCCCCGGTGGCACCCGGGGCATCGAGGACTGGCGGGAGAACCCGCTCGACCCGATGGCCCCCATCGGCATCCGTTCCCGAGCCGTCCCGCCGGACGCCTCCCGCATCCGCCTCGGGCCGCTGGAGAAGATCTACCTGATCTGGATGGTCGGTGGTTCGTGCGACGGTTGCACCGTGTCGGTGACCGCCGCCACCCACCCCCGGGTCGAGCACCTCCTGGCCGGCATCATCCCCGGCCTGCCCCGGGTGGAGCTGATCCACACCGTGGTCTCCACCGAGGTCGGCCCGGAGTGGACCCACAACCTGTTCATGGCCGAGCGGGGCGAGCT
>DATJHJ010000115.1:0-50842 GCA_035494015.1 Acidimicrobiales bacterium | reverse complement strand
CAAGCTCACCGAGGAGGAGACGGCCAAGCTCCTGCGCATGGAGGAGGAGCTGCACAAGCGGGTCATCAGCCAGGAGGACGCCATCAAGGCCGTCTCCCAGGCCATCCGCCGCACCCGGGCCGGCCTCAAGGACCCCAAGCGGCCGTCCGGCTCGTTCATCTTCCTGGGCCCCTCGGGCGTGGGCAAGACCGAGCTGGCCAAGACCCTGGCCGAGTTCCTGTTCGGCGACGAGAGCCACCTCATCCAGCTCGACATGTCCGAGTACATGGAGAAGCACACGGTCAGCCGGCTGGTCGGTTCGCCTCCCGGGTACGTGGGCTACGAGGAAGGCGGCCAGCTCACCGAGGCCGTGCGCCGCAAACCGTTCTCCGTGGTCCTGTTCGACGAGATCGAGAAGGCCCACCCGGACGTGTTCAACGCCCTGCTCCAGATCCTGGAGGACGGGCGCCTGACCGACGCCCAGGGCCGCACGGTGGACTTCAAGAACACCGTGATCATCATGACCTCGAACCTGGGCACCGCCGACCTGCGCAAGGCCAGCATCGGCTTCCAGAAGTCGAGCGAGGCGGTGACGTACGAGAAGATGAAGGAGAAGGTTGGCGAGGCGCTCAAGCAGCACTTCCGCCCCGAGTTCCTGAACCGGATCGACGACACCATCGTCTTCCACGAGCTCAGCCGCCAGGAAGTCACCCAGATCGTCGACCTGATGAGCAAGCGCCTCAAGGACCAGCTGGCGTCGCAGGGTCTGACCCTGGAGCTCACCGACGCGGCCAAGTACCTCCTGGCCGAGAAGGGCTACGACCCCACCCTGGGCGCCCGGCCCCTGCGCCGAGCCCTCCAGCGCATGGTCGAGGACACGCTCTCCGAGCGCATCCTCTGGAAGCAGTTCCGGGCCGGCGAGACCATCATCGTCGACGCCGAGGAGGGCGAGATCGTCTTCCGCTCCATCGAGGGCATCGAGCCCCCGCCGGTCGAGCTGGCCGAAGCCGGCCCCGCCGACTAGCCAAGCTGTTCACACCCCGAACCGGCTGCCGCCCCCGGGCGACAGCCGGTTCGTCGCGTTCGACGGGGCAGCATTCAAGGCCATCTCGGACCATTTCGCGCTGCCGCTAGGCTGATGGGGCCATGCGGCTGCCGTCGACGTGCCTGGTCGTGCTGGTCGGACCGTCGGGGAGCGGGAAGTCGACGTGGGCGGCCGAGCAGTTCCCGCCCGAGCGGATCGTGTCCGCCGACCGGCTGCGGGCCCTGGTGGGGGAGGGCGAGCACGACCAGCGGGCGGGGACGGACGCCTTTGCCGTGCTCGACCTGGTCCTGGACCGTCGCCTGCGCCGCCGCCTCCTCACCGTGGTGGACACCCTCGGGCAGGACCGGGACCGCCGCCGGGCCTACGTCGAAGCGGCCCGCCGCCACCATGTCCCGGTCGTGGCCGTGGCCTTCGACGTGCCGCCGGCCGACTGCAAAGCCCGCAACCGTGACCGGCCCCACCCCGTGCCCGCCAAGGTGGTCAACGACCAGCTCCGCCGGTGGCCGGCCGTCCTGGCCGAGCTACCCGACGACGGGTTCGACGCCGTCCACCCGCCCGGCCCCGTCACGCTCGTCGACCCCCAGCTGGTCGACGCCCCCGCCGCCGCCCGCCGGCAACAGGAGGTACCCATGGCCCTCGCCTTCGGCCTGCAGATCGCCAGCTTCACCTGGCCCGGCGGCCCGGCCGAGCTCGGCCCCCGGCTCGCCGCCGTGGCCACGGCCGCCGAGGACGCCGGGTTCACGAGCCTGTGGGTCATGGACCACTTCGTCCAGATCCCCCAGGTCGGCCGCCACTGGGACGACATGCTCGACAGCTGGACCACCCTCGGCTTCCTCGCCGGCCATACCAGCCGGGCCACCCTCGGCACCTTGGTCACCGGCGTGACCTACCGCAACGCCGCCCACCTGGCCAAGATCGCCGCCACCCTCGACGCGCTGTCCGGCGGCCGGGCGGTCTGCGGGGTCGGCGCGGCCTGGTTCGAGGCCGAGCACAAGGCCTACGGCTTCGAGTTCCCCCCCGTCGCCCACCGGTTCGAGCTACTCGAGGACACCCTGCGCCTGCTCCCGGTCATGTGGGGCCCGGGGGCGCCGGCCTTCGAGGGCGACGTCATCAGCGTGCCCGAGGCCATCTGCTACCCCCGGCCCCTGCAGGACCGCATTCCCATCCTGGTCGGCGGGTCGGGGGAGCGGAAGACGCTCCGACTGGTCGCCAAGTACGCCGACGCCTGCAACCTCTTCGGCGACGCCGACAACGTCCGCCACAAGCTGGCGGTGCTGCACCGGCACTGCGCCGACGTCGGCCGTGATCCCGGCGACATCAACGTCACCCACCTCGGCTCGATCACGGTCGGCGACATCGACACCGCGCCCCCGAACGCCGTGGCCGGGACGGTCGAGGACCACATCGGCCGGTTCCGGGAACTGGCCGAGGCCGGGGTCCAGACCGCCATCGTCCGCTTCGCCGAGCCCGACCTGTCGCCGGCCACCCTGGAGCAGTTCGCCCCGGTGATCGACGCCTTCCGCCCGGGCTAAGCGCCCCGCCGGGCGGCCACGGGCTCGCCCAGCTGCGGCACCAGATCCAGCATCTTCTCGTCGAAGGGCAGGAGGCGGCCCGACGGCATGGCGATCACGTGCTTGGGGGCCAGCTGGGTCACGAACTCGATGTCGTGGCTGACCAGGATCACCGTGCCCTTGAAGTGCTGCAGCGCGGCCAGGACCGCCTCCCGCGAGGACGGGTCCAGGTTGTTGGTGGGCTCGTCGAGGAGCAGGACGTTGGCCCGGCCCCCGACCAGGCGGGCCAGGGACAGCTTGGTTTTCTCGCCCCCCGACAAGGTCGACGCCTCCTGGGCCGCCACGTCGCCGGTCAGGCCGAAGTGGGCGAGGATCGAGCGCAGCTCGGACACGCTCTGGCCGGGCGTCGACGCCTCCTGCATGATGTCGAGGACGGTGAACCCGGGGCGGATGTCCTCGTGCTCCTGGGCGTAGAACCCCAAGGTCACGTTGGTCCCGAGCCGGACCGTGCCGGCGTCGGCCGCGTACAGCCCGGCCAGGCAGCGCAGCAGGGTGGTCTTGCCCGCCCCGTTCACACCGACGACCAGGAAGACCTCGCCCCGGCTGACGGTGAAGTCCACGCCCCGGACGACCACCTCGTCGCCGAAGGACTTGACCAGGCCTTTGACCTCGAGGACCAGGTCCCCGGCCCGGACCGGATCGGGGAAGCGGACCTTGATCTGGCGGCGGCGGACCGGCGGGAGCCGGCGGGCCTGCTGGTCGACGATGCGGGTGATGCGCTGCTCGAGGTTGTGGCGCTTGCGGGCCGCGGTGGCGTTGCCCTGGCGGAACTTGTCGGCCGTGCGCTGGAGCCGCTCGATCTCCTTGGCCGCGTTGGCCGCGTCCCGCTCCAGCGACGCCTCCCGCTCGGCGCGCTTCTTCAGGAACACGCTGTAGGTGCCCCGGTACTGCTCCAGGTGGCCCTGCTCGAGGGCGAAGACCCGGTCGATCGACTCGCTCATCAGCTCGATGTCGTGGCTGACCACCAGCACGGCACTGGGCGACGACTTGAGGAAGTCCATGACGAACGCCTTGGCCTTGGCGTCGAGGTGGTTGGTGGGCTCGTCGAGGATGAGCAGGTCACCGCCGGCCAGCAGGAGGCGGGCCAGCTCGAGCCGCCGCCGCTGGCCGCCCGACAGGGCACCCACCTCCAGCAGCAGGTCCTCGTCGTCCAGATCCAGGCCGGCGGCGATGGTCTCGGCCGTCCGTTCCAGGTCGTAGCCACCAGCCAGGCGGAACCGGGCCTCCAGCTCCGAGTACCGGTGCACGGCGGCGTCCAGCGCCTCGGGATCCTCCGACCCGCTGGCCTTGTCGATCCCGTCGAGCGCGGTGAGCACCCGCTCGTGGAGGCCGTGCAACCGGCTGCCCGCCAGCAGGTGGTCGAAGGCCAGGACGTTGGTGACCTCGGCGGTGGCCGCCGTCTCCTGGGCCAGCCAACCCCACGTCTCGGGCAGGACGACGGAGCCGGCGACCGGCGGGGCCCCACCCACGAGCGTCTTCAGCAGGGTGGTCTTCCCCGCCCCGTTCGGGCCGACGAGGGCGACCTTCTCACCCTCGCCGATGCGGAACGAGGCGTCGTCGAGCAGCACGCGGGCGCCGATCTCGATGCGGAGGTTGGAGGCTTGGAGGGTCATGGGGAGGGCTGGCCTTTCGTCGAACCAGTCCGGACATCCCGACCGCGGCCAGAACCATTCTACGACAGATGGGCGGTTGCGCCCTCCGGGCCGGCGGGTACGACTCGAACATGGGCAAGATCGTGCAGAAGCGGGTCCGTCGATCCGGCAAGGGCGTGAACGTGGTGGCCGACGTCAACGCCGTGGTGGCGACGAGCACCGGCGGCGGCGCGACCTCCGCCACCAAACGCCAGTCGATCTCCATCGTCCAGCGCAACGGCCGCGCCGTGGTTAGGGAGACGGAGGTGACCGAGAAGTAGGCTCCGCCCATGCGGGTCCTCGCCGGGTCCCTCGAGAAGCTCCAGGCCGACGGCCGGCTGCTCACGAAGGCCGGTGGCCACGGCGTGTGCGTGTTCTGGCACGAGGGCCGGGCCTACGCGGTCGACGACCGGTGCCCGCACATGGGCTTCCCCCTCCACCGGGGCACGGTCGAGGCCGGGCTGGTCACCTGCCACTGGCACCACGCCCGCTTCGACCTCACCACCGGCGGCACGCTCGACCCCTTCGCCGACGACGCCCGGGCCTTCCCGGTGGAGGTCGAGGGCGACGACGTCTACCTGGTCGTCGACCCGCCCGACGACCAAGTCGACCACCTCCGCCGCCGCCTGGCCGAAGGGCTGGAGGGCGGGCTCACCCTGGTCACGGCCAAGGCCGTGCTCGGCCTGCTGGAGGTCGGGGTGCCCACCGCCGACATCGTCCGGGTCGGGGTCGACTTCGGCACCGCCAACCGGGCCCAGGGGTGGGGGTCGGGCCTGACCGTCCTGGTCGCCATGGCCAACCTCCTGCCGTGGCTCGACCCCGCCGACCACGCCCTGGCCCTGGTCCACGGCCTGGCCTTCGTGGCCCGGGACACCGCCAACCGGCCGCCCCGCTTCCCGCTGACCCCGCTCGGTGACGCCCCCGTCCCCATCGAGCGCCTCACCGACTGGTACCGCCGCTTCATCGAGACCCGCTCGTCGGACGCGGCCGAGCGCACCCTGGTCACCGCCCTGGCCGGGGCCGCGTCGCCCGCCGAGGTGGCCGACATGATGACGGCGGCGGTCACCGACCACGTCTTCGTCGACATCGGCCACACCCTCGACTTCACCAACAAGGCCTTCGAGGCCGTCGACCTGCTGGGCTGGGACTCGGCCGTCGCCGTCCTGCCCACCCTCACCGGCCAGACCGCCGGCGCCTCCCGCTCCGAGGAGGGCAGCCAGTGGCGGTACCCCAACGACCTGGCCGCCCTGGTGGCCCAGACCGAGCTGCGCCCCGGCGACGGCGCCTTCGACGACGTGGCCGGCCTGGCCTGGCGGCTGCTGGAGGACGACCCGTTCGGGGTGGTGGCCGCCCTGGTCGCCGCCGCCGCCGCCGGCGCCGACGGCGAGCAGCTGGGGCGGGCGGTGGCCCTGGCCGCCGGCCTGCGCATCACCCGCTTCCACACCCAGAACGACTTCGGCGACTGGGACTCGGTCCACCACGCCTTCACCTACGCCAACGCCCTGCACCAGTGCCTGGTCCGCCACCCGTCGCCCCTGCTGCTGCGGGGCGTGGTCCACGGCGCCCTGCGGGTCTATCTGGACCGGTTCCTGAACGTCCCCGCCGCCCGGCTCCCGTCGCTCGACGGGCCCGCCGACCTGGCCGACCTGCAGGCGTGCTGGGACGGCCAGGGTGGCGTCGACCGGGCGGGGTCGATCGCCTACGGCTGGCTGCAGTCGGGGGGCGACCCCGGACGGCTCATCGCCGCCCTCGGCCACGCCCTGCTCTCCGAGGACGCCGGCTTCCACTGGTTCCAGATCGTGGAGGCCGCGGTCCGGCAGTACGCGGCCTGGCCGCCCGGCTCCGAGGAGGGCGCCCTGCTCCTGGCCGGCGCGGCCCGGTTCCTGGCCGCCCACACGCCGACCCGCCGCGAGCTTCCCCACGTCGTGCGCATCGCCGCCCGCCTCCGCCGGGGCGACGACCTGTTCGAGGAGGCCTAGCCGCCGGGCGTTTGGCAGATCCGGCGCGCCAGGGCGCGGCCGATCTGCCAAACGCTCCGCTCAGCCGGCCTCGCCGTCCGGCTGGGTCCGGCGGCGCCAGGCCTCCTCGGCCCGCGACACGACCTCCCGTAGCGGCAGCCCGGTGCGACGGGCGGCGCGCGCCGCGTCGTCGTGCTCGACCTTCACCCGCCCGGCGCCCACCTTGACCCGGACGGGCACGCCTTCGACCTCGACCTGCCCGTTCAGCCGGGCCGCCGGCCACCGCTCCAGCGTCTCGCCCCGCACACCCAGTGATCCGGTCTCGGCCACCAGCACGGCCGCCACCTGGTCGGCCAGCGACGGGTCGGCGAGCACGCTGACCGTATGGGCGGGACGGCCCTTCTTCATCACGATGGGGGTGACCCAGGCGTCGTGGGCGCCGGCGTCGAGCAGGGCGGCGATGGCGTGGGCGAGCGTCTCGCCGGTGGCGTCGTCGACGTTGACCTCGAGCAGGACCACAGGCTGCCCCGGGACGGGGCGGGCGGGCTCGACCGGGCGGGCGTCGCCCAGGACCACCTGGACCAGGTTGGGCAGGCCCTCGATCTCCCGGGTCCCCGCTCCGTAGCCGGCGGCCGACACCTGCATGAGGGGCATACCGCCCCAGCCGGAAACGGTGCCGGCCAGCAGGGCGGCGCCGGTCGGGGTGGTCAGCTCGTACGGGAGGTCGCGGCTGTACGTCGGCGCCCCCCGGAGAAGCTCGATCACCGCGGGGGCGGGCACGGGCAGCATCCCGTGGGCGGAACGGACCATTCCCGTCCCGTTGGCTACCGGGCTCGACCACACCTCGTCGATCCCCAGCACCTCCAGGGCCGCACAGGTGCCGACCACGTCGATCACCGCGTCCACACCCCCGACCTCGTGGAAGTGGACCTGGGCCGCCGGGCGACGGTGGAGGTGGCCCTCGGCATCGGCCAGGGCGGCGAAGGTGGCGTGGGCCCGGTTGCGCACCCGCTCGGGCAGGCGGGCCTCGTCGACCAGCCCGATGATGTGGGCGTAGGTGCGAACCACGGCGCTCTCGGCCACCACCACGTTGACCTTCGTCGCCCCGATCCCGCCCCGCATGACCGGCTCGACCTCCATCGACCACCCGGCCATGGGCAGCCGGTCGAGCAGGGCCCGGACCTCGGCCACGTCGGCGCCGGCGTCGATCAGGCTCCCGAGGGCCATGTCCCCGGCGATCCCGGCGAAGCAGTGGAACCACGCGATGTTCATGCGCTGCGGGCCTCCGCTGCGCTTCGGTCCTCGCTGGTCGTCGTCATGCGGGCAGCATCCGCAGCACCGCGCAGGCGGCGCCGAAGCCGTTGTCGATCCCGACCACGCTCAGCCCGGACGCGCAGGACGACAGCATGGCCAGCAGGGCGGTGACCCCCTCGAACGCGGCCCCGTACCCGGTGCTGGTGGGCACGGCCACGACCGGCGCCCCCGTGATCCCGCCCACCAGGCTGGCCAGGGCCCCCTCCATCCCGGCGATCACGACCACGGCGTCGGCCGCGGCCAGGTCGTCGGCGGTCGCCAGCAGGCGGTGGACGCCGGCCACGCCCACGTCCGGGTTGAGCAGCGGCCGCAGCCCGTGGGCGGTCAGGGTGGCCACGCATTCCTCCGCCACCGGCAGGTCCGACGTCCCCGCGGTGAGCACCACCACCCGGCCGGGCCGGGGCAACCGGCTGCGCCAGGCCAGGGTCGACCCCGTCACCACCGCCCCCGGGTTCTGTTCGAGGGCGGCGGCGGCCTGGTCCTGCGACGCCCGGGTCAGCAGGATCGGCCCGCTCCCCTCGGCGGCCAGCAGCTCGGACACGATGGCCGCGCACTGCTCCGCCGTCTTGCCCGGGGCGTAGACCGCCTCGGGCAGGCCCTGGCGCAGGGCCCGGTGGTGGTCGACCTTGGCGAAGCCCAGATCGGCGAACGGCAGGCGCCGCAACCGGGCGACGGCATCGTCGGCCGAGAGCGCGCCCGAGCGCACGTCGTCGAGCAGCCTCCGGACTGCGGCTTCGTCCACGCCCCTAAGTATCCTCCGCCAATGCCCTCCGTACCCCGTGTCGCGTTCCTGGGCCCTCCGGGCACCTTCACCGAGGAGGCCTTGCTGGCCCAGGCCGACCTGGCCGAGGGCGACCTGGTGGCCATGCGGTCCATGCCCGAGGTGTTGGCGGCGACGGCGGCGGGCGACGTCGACCTGGGGTTCGTCGCCCTGGAGAACTCGATCGAGGGGAGCGTCCTGCTCGTCCTCGACCGGCTGGTGTTCGACTACGACCTGCGCATCCAGCGCGAGGCCGTCCTCACCGTCCACCAGAACCTGATCGGGCCCGCCGGCATGACCCTCGCCGACGTGAAGCGGGTGGTCTCGTTCCCGGACGCCATGGCCCAATGCCGGCGGTTCTTCGCCGAGTCCCTGCCCGACGCCGAGATCGTGGCCGCCAACTCCACCGCCGGCGCGGCCCGGGAGGTGGCCGAGAACCGCCCGCCGGGAACGGCGGCGGTGGGCGCCGCCCTGGCCGCCAAGCTCTACGGGCTCGACGTCATCGCCCCGGACATCGAGGACACCCCGGGCGCCAACCAGACCCGCTTCGTCCTCGTCGCTCGGGCCGGCATCCCCGCCCCCACCGGGCACGACAAGACCAGCATCGTCTGCTTCCAGCGCGACGACCGGCCCGGCAGCCTGCACGCCATCCTCGGCCAGTTCACCGCCCGCAACATCAACCTGACCAAGCTGGAGTCCCGCCCGACCAAGCACAGCCTGGGCGACTACTGCTTCATCATCGACCTCGAAGGCCACGTCGACGACGAGGTGGTGGCCGACTGCCTCCGGGACCTGAAGGTCCAGCTGGCCGACGTGAAGTTCCTCGGCTCCTACCCGGCCGCCGGCGAGCACGGCCCCGCCCTACGGCGCGACGCCGAGGTGGCATGGAAGGCAGCCGACGAATGGATCACCGCCCTGCGCAGCCAGGTGGGCCGCTAGCGTCGCACTCGTCCGGAGGGATGGCAGAGCGGCCGAATGCGAGGCTCTTGAAAAGCCTTGGACGAGAGTCCCGTGGGTTCAAATCCCACTCCCTCCGCGGGCGGCGTATCTTGCGGTCGTCGGCCGGGTGATCGACCCGGCCCGGGGAGGGGAGGACCGGATGGACGTCCGAGCGACGCTGGAGCGCATGTTCGAGGAGGTCATCAACCAGGGGCGGTTGGAGGTGGCGGACGAGCTGTTCGCCGAGGACTTCGTCGACCACGGGCCGCTGGGCGACATGCACGGCCGGGAGACGTTCAAGGCCCTCGTGCAGCAGTGGCGGGCGGCGGTGCCCGACGTGCACTGCGTGGTCTCGGACGTGTTCAGCGAGGGCGACATGTGCGGCTGGCTCGTGCGCACGACCGGCACGCACACCGGCGAGGGCTTCCCGTTCCCGCCCACCGGCAAGTCCTTCGAGACGGTGAGCGCCAACATCGGCCGCTTCCGCGACGGCATGGCCGCCGAGCACTGGTCCGAGCAGGGCATGTTCGCCTTCCTCGGCCAGATCGGCGTGCTGCCCCCTATGGGCGGCTGACCGGCACCCTCGCCGTCGTCCCGGCCAACGTGGCCTCCGCCGGCCGGCGGCGCATCATCGCTGCGGTCAGGGCCACCCCTGCGCCCAGGCCGAACAGGCCGGTCAGGATCAGGGTCCAACCCGGGATCCCGCTGCCGCTGTCCGCCACCTTGACCGGGTCCAGGGGCAGCGACGAGGTGTAGATGTCCTCCGACCCGGTCTCGCCGATGGCGTTGCGGGTGTCCTGCCAGGCGAAGAACACGTCGTCGTTGGTGGCGGCCACGCCGACGTTGAACTTGCTGTCGATGTTGTTCGACCACACGCCCTTGGACCGGTCGATCCCCCGGTCGTTGACCCGCAGCGGCTTGGACCACGTGCTGCCGTGGTCCCGGGAGGTGGCGTAGTAGACGTCGGAGATCCCGGTGTCGCCGCTGTGGCCGGTGGTCACGAACATGTTGGTCGGGCTGTTCTTGAAGTCGTACCAGGCCACGTGGACCTGGCCGTTGGGGGCGATGGCGATCCCCGGCTCGAACTGGTTGGCCTTCACCGTCTCGTCGCTCAGGGTGATCCGGTCGGCCCAGGTCTTCCCGCCGTCGTGAGAGACCCGCACGAAGGCGTCGAGGTCGCCGCTGAACCCCTGCACGGTGTTCTGGACCTCGACGTTGGCGTTCCACACCATGTAGACGTCCGCCGTCTTGGGGTCGGCGGCGAGCAGCGGCGGGTGGCCTGCGGAGACGTTGCCCGGGTCGACGTCGAACGGCGCCGACCACGTCTTGCCGTGGTCCGTCGACTGCCGGTAGACGATGGGCCGGACCGGCACGGGGGTCGGGGCCGGCCCGGGGACGGCCCGCACCCAGAACACGGCGTGGACGGTGCCGTTCTTGTCGACGGCGAGGGCGGGGAAGTCGGCGCCCCGTTCGTCGGTGAGGTCGACCGGCGGCCCGAACGTGCGGCCCCCGTCGCTCGACGCGGCGACGTTGCTCTTCAGCTTCTCCTTGGCGTCGGCGGCGTTGACCCCCTGCCGCCACCCGACGTAGACGTTCTGCGGGTTGGTCGGGTCGATGGCCAGCATGGGGCCCTTGTTCAGGCCCTTGTCCGGGTTCCCGTCGGGCGCCTCGTACACCTTGACGGTGGTGAAGCTCCGGCCGCCGTCGGTGGAGCGGGCCAGGAAGACATGCCGCGGGGTGTCGTTGCGCACCCGGTTGAGGAAGTCGCTGGCCACGAAGGCCACGTACAGCGTGCCGTCCTTGGAGAACGCCTCCGTGGCGAGGGGGCCGTACTCGGCGTAGAACCCGCAGTCGTTGAACGGCTTGACCATGGGGTCGCCACCCGCGAACCAGCTCCGGCCGCCGTCCGTCGACAGGTGGACGGCGCAGGCCCGGTTGCCCCGCACGTCGCTCTCCACCGTGACCAGCTCGCCGTTCTTGGGGTTGACGGCGATCTGCGGCGACGAGTGCGACCGCAGCGCGGCCGGGTCGTTGGTCACCTGCACCGCGGCCGTGGGCGCCAGCTGCGCCCCGGCCGGGGCCGCGGCCAGGCCCAGCCCGAGGGCGACGACGGCCACGAACGGACGGAAGATCCTCCGACGCATGTTCCCTACCTCCTCCGGCGCCCCCCGACGCTCGAAGCCCTCACGGTATCGCGCCCCTGGCCCGTGGGCGACGTGCCAGACTCGTCACGCGTTGGAGAGGTGACCGAGCGGCCGAAGGTGATCGCCTGCTAAGCGATTAAGGGGTGTAAAGCCTCTTCGAGGGTTCAAATCCCTCCCTCTCCGCCAACGTCGACGGCCCGGATCAGCCGTCCTCGTCGTCCTCGTCGTCGACCTCGACCTCGTCGTCGTCGTCGGGCTGGGGGTCGGCGATCCACTGGCCCGATGTGCCCGGGCGCATGGAGCCGATCTTGGTCGACGACTCGTGCCGGGTCTCCAGGTCGTCCTTGATGCAGGTGCAGTTGTCGGTGGCCTTGTCGCAGCCGTCGCAGACGACACGGCCCTCTTTGTCGTCCAGGTGGACGCCGGCGCCGCACAGGGCGCAGACCCCCGTCTCCATGTAGCGCAGGCTGCGGACCATGGGTCCGAGTGTAAGAGGTTTGGCAGATTCTCGGCTGCTCAACACTTACAGCGATGGAACGATCACGAATAGTGTGGGAACGGGTAAAGACGCTGCCCTGGCTGCCCATCGGCGGCACGTTCGCCGGCGTGGTGCTGCTGGTCGTCCTGGTCGCGCCCGTGCGGCGGGCCGTGGCCAACGTGGCCAGCCGGGTGATCCTGGTGGCGGCGTCGCCCTTCGCCCCCAACATCAAGGGGTTCGACGAGCTGCCCGACGCCAGCAAGGTGGTGGCCAAGGACGGGACCCAGGTCGGGCTGCTGGGGACCGAGCAGCGCGACCCCGTCCGCCTGTCGCAGCTGCCGCCCCAGGTCACCCACGCCGTCCTCGCCGCCGAGGATGCCGACTTCTACTCGCACTCGGGAATCGACCCGTCGGCCGTCTTCCGGGCCATGGTCAACACGGCCAAGGGCCAGTCCCAGGGCGGGAGCACCATCACCCAGCAGCTGGCCAAGATCAACTACGTGGGCTCGAACCACTCGCTGTTCCGCAAGTTCAAGGAGGTCCTCTACGCCAGCAAGCTGGAGGACAAGTACTCCAAGGACCAGCTGCTGGAGCGCTACCTCAACCAGGTCTACTTCGGCGGCGGGGCGTACGGGATCGGCCTGGCGTCGCAGACCTTCTTCGGGGTGCCCCCCGAGAAGCTGACCGCGGCCCAGGCCGCCACCCTGGCCGGCAAGATCCGCTCCCCGAACGGGCTCGACCCCTACAAGAACGCGCCCGCGGTGCAGGCCCGGCGCGACCAGGTGCTGCGCAACATGGGCCGCCACCACTGGCTCGCGGGCGCCGAGTTGGAGCAGGCCGTGGCCTCGCCGCTGGGCGTCGTCGCCAACAAGGCGACGGACCGGGGCGTCGGCGCCGGCAGCAAGGCGCCCGACTTCGTGGCCTACGTCGGCCGTGAGGTGGCCGGCATCGACGCCCTCGGCTCCACGCCCGACGCTCGCCGCACCCAGGCGTTCACCGGCGGGTACACGATCGAGACCACCGTCGACCTGAAGGCCAGCGACGCCGCCGTCGAGTCGGCCAAGGCCGTGCTCGGCGCCCCCGGCGACCCGACCACCGCCATCGCCTCGGTCCAGCCGGGCGACGGGGCCATCCGGGTCCTGTTCGGCGGCCTGGACCCGAACCTGGAGTTCGACCCGTCCAGCCAGGGCAAGCGCCAGCCCGGCTCGTCGTTCAAGCCCTACGTGTACCTGGCCATGCTCAAGGCCGGCATCGACCCGGGCACCCGCTTCTCCGCCGACTCCCCCCAGACGCTGCGGTGCAACGGCGCGCCCTGGACCGTCAACAACTTCGAGGGCGAGGGCGGCGGGATGATCACCGTCGACGACGCCCTGACCCGGTCGGTGAACGTCGTCTTCGCCCAGCTCATGACCAAGCTTGGGCCCTCCGCCGTCCAGCAGGTGGCCGAGAAGGCGGGCATCGCCGCCGCCGACATCACCCCGCCCGAATGCGCCATGGCCCTCGGCGGCCTTCGCCAGGGGGTCAGCCCGCTGGAGCAGGCGTCGGGGTTCGCCACCTTCGCGGCCAAGGGCGTGCAGGCCGAGCCCTACTCGATCGTGCGCATCAAGGACCGCTCCGGCAAGGTGATCTACGAGCACAAGCCGAAGACCACCCAGGCGTTCCGGGACAAGGAGGTCGGCGTGCTTACCGCGGCCCTGGAGGACGTCGTCCGGTCCGGCACCGGCACCGCGGCCGACATCGGGCGACCCCTGGCGGGCAAGACGGGGACCAGTGAGAACTACGGCAACGCTTGGTTTGTCGGCTACGTCCCCCAGATGGCGACCGCCGTGTGGGTCGGTCGGCCCGAGGGCGACATCCCCCTGCGCAATGTCCACGGGATCAACGTCACCGGCGGCACGTACCCGGCCCGAATCTTCAGCCGGTACATGAAAGCGGCCCTGGCCGGCGTGCCGGTCCAGGACCTGTACACGGCGACCGTGGCCGACCTGGGGCTCAAGCCGGCCGAGGTGGCCCCCCCGCCCACCGCCCCGACCACGACGGTCGACTCGACCACCACGACCCTTCTGCCGCCTCCGTCGACGACCACCACCGAGGTCACCGCGCCGCCCCAGACCTTCCCCCGCCAGACCGTCCCGCCGCCCACCACGCCCCGCCCGACCACGACGGCCGTGCCGGTGACGAAGCCGACCACCACCACCGTCCCGCCCTCGACGACCACCACGTCCAGGATCCAGTAACTGTCACACCCCTCGCCGTAGGGTGACGGCCATGGGGAGCAACGCCCGGCGGCGGGCAGAGAAGAAGCAGCGGCGGGGCCAGGCGTCGGGCGGCCCGCCCGTGCGCCAGTTGATCTGGCTGGCGGTTCGGGCCGCCCGGGAGGGCGACCGAGGCGGGTACCGGGAGCTGGTCGGCGTCCTGGCCGCCGGGCCGCCCCATGTACCCACCGAGGTCGCCGCGGTGGTCGCCGAGGTCGTGGCCGGCCTGCGGGCCGCCAACTGGACCGGGCCGGATCTGGTCCGCCAGGCCGAGCGCCGCCTCGGCCCGGCGCACGGCCGGCTACTGCAAGACCTTCTGGCCGGAGGGCCAGTGCCCGAGGTGGGGCCGGCGATCGACGTGCTGGGCATGTTGACCGCCCTCCCGCCCCTGCCCACGCTCGGTCCCACGCGTGGCCGGGCCGGCGCCCCCCGGCCCGGCCACGACCCCCGGATGCTGGAGAAGGTTCGAGCCCTGCTGGCCAAGGCCGAGTCCACCACCTTCCCCGAGGAGGCGGAGGCCCTGTCGGCCAAGGCCCAGGCCCTGATGGCCCGCCACGCCATCGACGAGGCCATGGTCGGCCTGGCCGGCGGCGCCAACGACGGCCCGTGCGCGGTGCGGCTGCCCGTCGACGACCCCTACGCCCGGGCCAAGTCCGTCCTGCTCTCGGTAGTGGCCGGGGCCAACGGCAGTCGCGCCGTGTGGTCCGAGGGCCTGGGCTTCAGCACGGTCTTCGGCTTCGAGTCGGACCTGGAGTTCGTCGAGATCCTGTACACCTCGCTGCTGGTCCAGGCCACCGCGGCCATGGTCGCCGCCGGCTCCCAGGTCGACCGGGCCGGCCGGTCCCGCACCCGCTCGTTCCGGCAGTCCTTCCTGCTGGCCTACGCCACCCGGATCGGCCACCGCCTCCGGGCCGCAGAGGAAGCGGGCCGGTCGGACGCCGCCGCCGACTACGGCGACGCCTTCCTCCCCGTCCTGGCCGATCGGCGCTCCGCGGTGGACGCGGCCCGGGACGCCGCCTTCCCGGGTGCCGTGAGCCGGACCGTGAGCGTGACCAACGCCGCCGGGTGGGCCGCCGGATCCGCCGCCGCCGACCTGGCCTCGCTGTCAGGCCGGGGCGAGGTCCGGGCCGCCGGCTGACGCGCTCAACCCGCCATGGCGGCGACGTCGGCCAGCAGCGCGGCCCGCACCTCCTCCTCGTAGACGGCAACCCCGTGGGCCTCCATGACGCCGCGCAGGGCAGGATCCCAGGGTGTCGGCGGCAGGCGCGGGCCAAGGGGCATCCGGTCCCGGGCCACAGCCATGGCGGCCAGGTAGTCGGCGGCCCCCATCCGCCACGGCACCGTCCCGGCCCGCTCGGCCAGCCACGCGGTGATCCCGAGGCCGGCACCATCGAGATCGGCGTGCTGGAGCAGCGGCGCACCGGCCGCACCGAGCTGGCGGAGCAGCGTGACCACCGCGACCGTCGGCCGGCCGGAGCTGCACACCAGCGGGGCGCCGCCGCCGCCGATCCCCGCAGCGCCTGCGGCGGCCATCACCGACGGGTTCTCCACCACGAAGGCTCGGCAGTCGGCGCGGAGGGGGGTCAAGGGCCACCGGCGCAGCTGGGCGAGGGTCAGTACGGCGGGCTCCCCGGCCGCGGCGGCGGCCCGGAGCCAGGCGCCGAGCGGATGGGCGTCCGCCGGCCACAGGCCGAGCGCCAGCACGGTCGAGGACAGCGGGTCGGGGGCCACGCCGACCTCCTCCCAGAGCAGCCGGACCCCCTCAGCGTCGGCCGGCCGCGGGCGGCCGCGGGCGACGGCCACGGCGTCGAGCACCAAAGCCGCCGCCGTGCGGCCCCGGTCGAGCCCGTGGGGGTCACCTAGCAGGTCGTCGGCCAGCGCGGCCAGCCCGACGCCGTCGGCGGGCAGGGCGGCCACGACGGCGAGGACGCCGGCCAGCCGCCGCCGGTGCCGGGCCACGTCGCCCCCCGGCACTCCCGCCGCCCGGACCGTGTCCACCCACGGCCCGAGGCGCGGGCCGTCGGGCAGGCCGGCGACCCGCTCCTCGAACCAGGCCCACAGATCGTCGCGGGCCGCCCGGGCCTCGGCCCGCGCCATCCGCCGGTCCGGGATGGTCCCGACCCGCGCCTCCACCGCGGCGCGCAGGCCCTCCTGGCCGTCGAGCCTGAGCGCAGTCACCAGCCGGGCCACCGGCAACCGGACATCCGGCGGTGGGAGCCGGTCCATCCCCAGTAGGTCGGCCAGCGCCCGGCGGTGCTCGTCGGTCAGGTGGCGCAAGGTCACCCGGACGGGCGGCGAGCCGTCGGCGAACCGTCGGGCCAACTCGGCCCACAGCGGACCGAGCGGATCCTCCGTCACGCCGCCGGTGGGTCGATGGCTCGGCGCCTCCCGTCCCAGGTGAACCGGGTGGAGGTGACCGGCTCGTCAGCTACCGCGGCGTGCAGGTGGTGGATGGCGATGCCGTCGAGGGTGGCGTACTGGCACCACTCGTGGTCGCTGGTGAAGACGGCATCGAGGTCCCAGTCGGTGAACGTGCCGAAGAGCTGGGCCCGGTTGGCGGCGTCCACGCCGGCGAACAGCTCGTCGAGCAGGATCAGTCGCGGGCAGCCGGCCGGGGCGCCCGCGGCATCCCGGTAGTGGGCGGCGATCGACGCCAGCATGGGCAGGTGGAGGGCCACCGACCTCTCGCCGGTTGACAGGCGCTGCAGCCGCCGGGCCGTGGCGGGCTCGAACCCCTGCCAGTCGCGATGGGCGAGCAGGAGGGAGAACCGGTGCCAGGCCCGGTAGTCGAGCATCTCGCGGAGGCGGGCCTCCCACGGCGCGTTGACTTCCAGCTCGGACCGGGCCTGGTCCACCCGGGCCCGCACGAACTCCTGGAGCGATGCCCGCTCCTCGTCCGACAGGTCGGCCGGGTTGCGCAGGAGCAAGGCTCGGGCCTGCTTCACCGCCGGGGGTTGGTCCGGGTCGACCTCCCACCGCAGCTGCACCGCCACGCCGGCCGCGCCCGTGCGCACCGCGGCGAGCTGCCCGTTGATCCCGTCGACGAGGTGGTTGGCCAGCCGGATGCGGTCGGCCAAGGCGTGGCGGATGCTGCCGGCCAGGGTCTGCTCGAACAGCCGCTCCTCGTCGGCGGCCAGCTCGGCCCGACCCTCCGCCAGCTCCGCGGCCCGGATCGTGGCCAGCTCGGCGACGGTGCGGCGAACCCCGGCCGCCCCGGCCCGGAGCACCCACCAACCCTCGTCGGCCTGGTCGCGGTGCAGGTCCACCGTGGCCCCGAGCGCGGCCCGGGCGTGGTGGAGCCGCTCCTCCACCCGGTTCGACGCCCGGTCGACGCCCGCACGGTCTCCGGCGACCCCGTCCAGCTCGGCGGCCACGGCACGCGCCGCGGCCAGTACCGCCGTCAGGCCGTCGAGCGCCGGTGGCAAGGCCGAGACCCGCCCGTCGGCCAGGAAGCCGTCGGCGGCGAGGGCCAGGAACCGGCGATGGGCCGCGGTTCGGTCCTCGTCGGCTCGGCCCCGGGCCGCCTCCGCCTGCTGCAGCTCCGACCGGAGCCGGCCGATGCGCTGGTCCATCTCGGGCCGCTGGCCGGCGAGCGCCCGTTCCCGAGCCCGCCCCGCCCGCCGCTCGGTGTCCAGCACCCCGATGCGGTCCAGCAGCTCGCGGTAGTCGGCGCCCACTGCGGACTCGAGCGTGGTCAGCCGGACCTCACCCTCGGCCAGGTCCCTGCGGCTCGCCCCCAGGTTCGCTTCCGCCTCGACCGCCGACCTCGCCCCCATCTCGGCGTCGACCAGAGCCCGGCGGTGCGCCCGCTCGGCGCCGGCCGCTTCCCGGGCTCGGCGCCCCCATGCCCCCACGCTGCGCTCCAGCCGGTCGACCGCGACGACCACCTCGTCCAGGCCCGCGGCGGTGGTGGGCAGGCCATGGCGGGCGCCCATCGTGGTGAGCGCCCGTAGGGCCTGACGGACGGCGTCCTCGGCGGCGGCCAATGAGCGGCGTCCCGCGGCCAGGCGGGTCTCGGCCTCGGCCAGCCGGACCGCGGCGTCCGCCGCCGTTCGCTGGCTCTCCGCCACGTGCGCCCCGCCGGGCAGGGCGGCCAGGTCGGCGGCGATCGCCGCTTCCTGGCGGTCGAGCTCCGCCGCCACCCGGTCCAGCTCGTCCAGCCGGGCCGCGATCCGGGCGAGCAGGACGTCGACCTCGGCCAGCCGGGCCAACCGGTGGCGCTCCTGGGCCGCCGCGCCCAGCAGCTCGGCGGGCCGGGCCCGGCCGCGACCGGTGGCGGCTCCCAGGCGGAACGTTCCGTCGGTCCCGACGACCACCTCGCGGTCGTCGTCGTTGGCGGCGTTGCCGAGCGGCACGGAGTGCAGCACCCGGGTGACCACCTCACGGTCGACCACCGACCCGGGCGCCGGCTCAAGGACGGCGGCGAGGGTCGGGCCCGAGCAGGGCCGAGCGGCCAGCAGCACGTCCGCCGTGCCGTCGGGCAACGCCACCGACCCGTCGGGGGTGACCCAGGCGTCGAGGAGCCCGGACGCCTGCAGCGCGGCCTCCAACCCGTCGACGTCGGCCGCGGCGACGCCCGGGACCACGTCCACCACGGTCCACAGTGGTGCGCCCTCCCGCTCCGGGCCGCGCTCCGTGCGCCATGCGGGAGGCTCCGGTTCGGGTCGCCGACCCTCGGCCAGCCGCCCCCGCTCGTCGGCCAGCAGGCGCCCCTCGTCCTCGATGTCGCCCCGCGCCCGGGCCAGCTCACTGCGGGCGACCGCCTGCTCGGCCCGCAGTTCGCCAGCCAGGCGCCCGACGGCCGTTACGACGTCAGCCGGCTCGTCCGGCGGTGCCGGCAGCACGGCCTCCACACGTGCCACGCCAACCGACCCGCACGACACGGCCCAGGCGTGCACCGCCTCCGCATATGCGGCGCGCGCCCGCGCCTGCGCGGTGTCCGCCTGGCCTCGGGCGGTCAGGCGTTCGTCGACCGCGACCTGCTCCTCGGCCACGGCGGCCTCGGCGAACGCCCGCCGCTGCACGGCAGCATCGTGGGCGGCGAGGGCGACCTTGATCTCGGCGGCCAGCTCCCTGCGCCCGCGGGCCCACGCTCTGACCAGGTGCTCGCCGTCGTCGGCGCCCGCGACCACGGCCTCGGCCACCACCCCGTCCGCTCCCACTGCCCGTGCCGCCTGGCCCAACTCGACCGCCGCGGCATCCAGGTTCGCCACCGCCTGCCCGTGCTCCGCCGCCGCCTCGTCACGCGCCCGGTCCCGGCGGTCTCGTTCCTCCGCCGCACGTGTGAACGTGGCCTGATCCCGGCCCACGGTCTCGCGCAGCCGCCGTACCTCGGCCCGCAGGTCGTCGAGGGTTGCGCCGCTCCGGTAGGCGTCGCTGCTCTTCAGCGCGTCGATCTCCTGGTCCAGGTCGGCCAGGCGCCGGCCAAGCGCGGCCGCCTCGGCCTCCATGCCCGCGGCCTCGGACTCGGCCCGGGCCAGCGAGTCGGCCGCCTCTCGCTCGGCCCGGGTCACGTCGTCGCGCCGGGTCTCCGTCGACCGGACCTCGCCCGCCACCGCCGCCGACACGGCGCGGGCGTAGTCCCGCTGACGAGCGGCCAGCAGCTTCACCTCGGCCAGCTCGGCCTCCAGCGCCTCGATCTCGGCCTTCCGCCGGTCGAGCCGCTCGAAGCCCTCGGCCACCGCGGCCAGGTCGTGGTCGTCAAGCGGCGGCAGCGCGTCCGAGAGCACGCCCGACAACTTCGCTGGATCGAGGTTCTGCGACAGCTTCTCCTTGCGGAGCGCCAGCAGGGCGGTGATGACCGACGCGTACCGGTCCGGCCCGAAGCCGGGGAACAGGGCTTGCCGCACGGCGTCCCGGTGCTCCTCGGACGAGGAGTGGACCCGGCCGTGGGCCCCCAGCGCCTCGACGAGGCCCTTGCGCGACAACGGCTCGCGCCGCCCGTCCAGCAGATGGAGGTCGGTCCCGACGGCGAGCGCGGCGGTGAAGTAGTCCACCTCGGCCTTGTGGGTGCCCGACGAGGCCCGGATGCGGGCACCGACGGTGAACACCTCCTGGCCGCGACGGAACTCGACCCAGGCGAACCCCGTGCGACCGCCCTCGCCCGACCCCGTCATGATCCGCTCGTAGAGGCCGCCCCGGGACTTCGCCGCCGAGGTCAGCCGGTTCGGCGACGCGTCGGCATCGAGCAGGAACGGCAGCAGCAGCTCCAGTGCCATCGACTTGCCCGAGCCGTTGGCGCCTCGAAGGAGCAGCCGGCCGCGGTGGAAGGTGAAGGTCTCGTCCCAGTACCGCCACAGACCGATGAGGCCGGCACGCGTGGGGCGCCAGCGGTCGACGCCGGGGACGGACAGGACGGTCACGGTGTCGTTCACAGTGCCTCCTCGAACAGGGTCGGCTCACGGGTCGAGACAGTGGGCTCCCCGCATTGGTAGCGGGCCAGTGCGGGCCGGGCCGAGATGGATCCGTCGTCCTCCCGCCGGGCCAACCCGAACCCGACCAGCAGGTCGACGGCCTCGTCGGCCAGGCGATCGGGGCCGTCGCCCTCCCGGTGGGTTCGCGCCCAACCGGGGAACCGTGCCAGCACGGCGTCGACCTCGGCCCGGAGCTCGGTGGGGGACAGTGGCCCGGCGCCCAGGCGATCGGCGAGCAGGAGGGCGAGTTGGTGCGGGTTGCCGTGGGGAGCGGGGAACCGGCGGTCCGTGGCCCGGGCTTCGGGGTCGACGGCCAGGAGGCCCTCGGCCCGCTCCTCGAGTTCGAACCCGGCGTCCGCCACCCGCTCCCGAAGCCAGCGACGCCCCGCCGACGAGGCCAGGTACTCCCGCTCCGTCCCGCCCAGATCGTCCAGGTAGGTCACCGGGTCGTCGAGCAGCCGGCGGGCCATGGTGTGCCGGGCCCAGCGCAGGCGTTGCTCGTCGTCAACCGCCTCCGGGTCCTCGGATGCCTCGCAATAGCGCGGCTCGGCGAGGAGGAGCTCGGTGGCCGACATCGGGTCGAGACCGTCGGGCAGGGTGCTCGGCGCCACTGGAGCGGCCAGCAGGCGGTGGAGGCGGGACGTCTCGGCCATGAGCAGGGCGTTGCCCGACTCGCTGTCCAGGAACGACTCGACCTCACCGCCGCTCACGCTCAGCGCCCCCCAACCGGCCAAGGCCCGCAGGGCGTCCACGAAGGCGGCGCGCTCGCCGTGGCGGCTGGTGTCCAGGCCGGCGTCGGGGGCCACGGCGCGGGCCAGCAACCCGACGGTGGTCACGGGATGGCGGACCAGCTCGGCGCAGGCCAGGCACAGCAGCTGGTAGCGCCGCCGGTCGAACGGCTGCTCGCCGCCGCGGCTCCGCTTCAGTGGGCGGCTGGGGTCGGGGTCGGCGGCGCGCTTGGCCAGTCGGGCGAAGCCGGCGGCGGCGTCGACCTTCAGCCGCCAGCCACACGACGCCTCGAACCACTCGACGAGCCACGCCTGGTGGCGGGCCACGAGGCGGAACCCGATGGGATCGGCGTTGCTGTCGAGCAGCGGTGCGGCGAGGAGCGTGCGGATGGCGACCGAGCGTTCCTCGGCCAGGTGTTCGGCGAGGGCGACCTCAGCCATCGGCCGCCTCCAGCTCCGCCGACTCGCCGCCGACGGTGATCGAGACGAGCAGGTCCGGGCCGCGCAGCGTGCCGGCCGGGCTGTGCAGGACGGCGGTCCGCCCGTCGCCCGGGTCCCGGAGGACGACCTCGACCCGCCCGTCCAGCGACATCGCCCGCCGGGCCCCGCTCCCGTCGACCGGGGCGTCGAGCGCGGTGGCCAGCAGGGCGAGGAGCTCGGCAAAGGCGTCCGCGGCCAGCCGGGCGAACGAGGACAGCCGCACTGCGCCGCCCGACACCAGCGAGGCGCGGACCGCGTCGTGGCCGGCCAGCTGCTCGGCTTGCAGCCGCTGGCGAGCGGCCCGCCACGCGCCCGGATCCGCCACCGGCCGCACCCGCCCACGGTTCAAAAGGGTCCCTGTGGTCCGCAAGGCGGGGGCGACCTCCACACCGTCGGCCTCGGCCCACCGGGTGGTCGGCATCCTGGCCTCGCCGTCGGCCGGCGGGAGGTGGGCGTGGCGGGCGGGCCACATCCCGAACGCGGCGGCGAAGAGGCGGTGGGCCTCCTCCTCCCCGGGCGTGGCGGCGAACCAGTCGGCCAGCCGTCGGAAATCGTGGGCGATGGAGGCCGAGCGCCGCCGGCTGTCCCACCGCCGTTCCAGCACCCGGAGGAGCTCGACGATGGCCGTGCGGGCCACGACGAGGAGGCCGGCGATGCGGGGCTCGGACCCGTCGGCGGGCGCGAACCAAGCGCCGAGGGCGGCCCACCGGCGCGCCCGCTCGGCGAGCCAGGCCGGAGCGGGGTCGTCGCCCGCCATCGGGGCGAGGTTGGCCCCCGCAAGCGCTCGGTCGAAGAGTGACGCCACGCCGGCCTCCTCCTCAAGGCGGGCCATGGCTCGGCCCACCCGCTGCTGCGGGCGCTCCACCCCTTCGACGTACTCCTCCAGGTACGACACGGTCCGCCGCTTGACCTCGACGAACACCCCGTCATCGGTGGCGTCCTCCCGGACGAGCCGCTGCAGATGGCTGTTGAACTGCCGCACGCTCGTCACCAGGGAGGTGAGGTGGCCCTCGACCTCGGCCAGCCTGATGTGGATCCTCGCGTTCGTCCCGGTGTCGGCCGGGGTGGCGAGGAGGTCGGCCAGCTCGGCCAGCCCGTCCCCGATGGCGTCGAGGACCGCCGGCTGGAGCCCCACGGCATGGCGCAATGCGTCCAGGGCGTGCAGCAGGCCGGCTACGGCGGCCTCGCCCCTGGCGGTGAGCGACCACTGCAGGTTCTTGCGCTCGAACTCCTCCGGCGTGGCGTACCGGGCGCCGTGGTCCTGCGTGACCTCCAGCAGCCGCCAGCCGACCAGCGAGTCGAGGGCACGGTGGACCGCCTCGTCGGTCACCGGCTCGTCCCAGCCCGACCCGACCAGCGCGGCCCGCACCTGCTCCAGGTTGAGCGCCGGCGCCAGCACGGCGGCGTCCTCGAACGCGGCCATCAGGGCGACGTGGAGGTCCCGCAGGTCGGTGGTCGTGAACCGGAACAGGTCCTGGTCCACCCCTCGCCATACCCGTCGCCGATCGGCCATGGGCCGAAGTTAGCGAGGACGTGAGACAGGAACGTCGATGCTGGAGGCACGACGCGTCACCGGTCCCCGTTCCCATCTCTGGGTGCGAGGCGAGAGGTTGGCGGCCCGCACGTGGCGAGTCCGGGAGGGGACCAGCGCGTCTAGGCTGCGTGATGTGCGAACCGTCGCCGTCGTCTCCTCCTCGGGGTTCGGAACCGGTCAGGAAGGGTCCCGAATCATTCGTAGTAGGAGAGCGGTCCCCGCTCGTGCAACTGGGCTGCGGAGACAAAACCGCAGGTCAGAGCCCATTTTGCTGCGCTGGTAGCTCAACGGATAGAGCATCTGACTACGGATCAGAAGGTTGGGGGTTCGAATCCCTCCCAGCGCGCTAGCAAAGTTGCATGTCATCGGCTTGTGGGACGACACGGATGCCTCTGCGTCGCCATTCCTCGACGCGCCCGGTGCCCGAAAACTTGTCGCCGTCGCTTGTCGCCGTCGCCTCACTTACCGATCGAGACGCACATCAGTTCCCGGCGCACCGATCGCACAGGCACGACGCGCGGAGCACCTCCCACGTGAAGATGCCAGCGGTGTGGCCGTCGTTCCAGTGGATGTTCAGGCCCCAGTTGCCGACCTTGCTCGCCAACTCCACCTGGAGTGCGGCGACGCCGCCCGCGGGCGCCCACGCCGGTCCGCCCTGGTCGCGTAGCCCACGGCATTGGGCGCACATGCAGTTCGCCCTCAGGACTTCTAGCGGGAACCGGCTCACATGGCCGTCCTCCCAGGTGATCGTGACGGCGTGCTTGCGGTCGACATCGATCGTGACGGGATCCACCACGAGAACCTTTCACATCCCGACCGCGGATGCCCCTGCGTTCGGCATCCCGTCGGACGATCCGCTGGGGGACGCCAGCTCGCGCCGACTTGCAGACGTACGGCGTACGGAAATGACCCGGTCGTCGTTCCTCCTGCGGCCTCCGGCCTCGTTTGCCTGCGGGATGGACCTCTGGTGGCGTGGCGAGCGAGCTACGGGTAGCGCGGCCGCGTCTCGTCGGTAGCGAGCCGGTGTGACCGACGGGGGCTCATTGCTTGCGCTAAAACTCCAGGCGGCCGGCGGCTTCAGACGGCTTCGGCATTCGGAGGTCGAGTCGGTCGCTCGCCGCGGCAATGACGCCCGCGCCCCGACCCTGGTCGGCTACACCGGAAAAGGACTCGACCTTGACGCCGGCCTGAGCTGCGGCCGTGAGCACAAGCGCGTACGCGTCGGCGGCGGCGCGGCTAGCCCCGAGGAGATCCCAGGCGGCCAGGTCGGCGAGCGCCTCGCCGGCCATATCATCGGCGGCGCTCATGGCTGCACCCGCCCTCCAGGCGTTCGGCGACCGCACGACGTTGCCGAGGATGCTGTTGGCGTTGTCGAGGCGGGCGGCCAGCTCCCAACGCGCCATGTTGTCGCGGTCAAACTGGCCGAACTCGGTTGTGTTCGGGATGTAGCTCATCGCCGTGTTGGCCTCGTCGCCCACCGCCATGAAGAAGAACCGGCCCATGGCGACTGAGACGTCCTGGTCGAGGCCGACGTCGAAACCGTCGTGAACGTGCGAGAGCCCGAGGTGGTGCCCGACCTCGTGGAGGACGGTAGCGGTGTCGTCGTAGCCGAACGACCGCTCGGAGTCCGTCAGCCACGCGTACGTCCACGACTGGATGTTGGGCGGCTTGGAGGAGGCCAAGCCCCTGATGCCGTTGGGGTTCAGACGGCTGTCCGGCACGTCGAACACGGCGACGGGGACTTCGTACCGGACGCCGTCGAGGTACTGGTTCAGGTGGTCACCAAAGTAGACGTCGAGGTCGTAGAAAGCGTCCAGTGGCCCCAGGTGGGTGCGGTCGCCGTAGCAGGACTTCGGGTTGGCCGTCCAGAAGCTCTGCTGGCAGTCGTAGGCTTCTGCCACATCGCCGCTCAACGGCTGGACCGAGACATCGGTGGCGTAAACCCGGGTCGGGTCGAGCAACGAAAGGCTCCGTGGCAGATCCGCGATGCGAAGCGTCGACCGTGGGTCGTGCCCGGCGACGCCGGCGAAGAGGTTGAGGTCGAGCTCCACCTTGGTGGCGAGCAGCGGCTCGGAAATCGCCGGGTCGTAGATGGGCGACGGACCGAAGAACTCGTCGACGGCAACGAAGCGGACGATCTTCGCCAGGTCGGCGGTGAGGTCGTCGAACGGCCGGTACCAGTGCGAGGTGCCGTACTCCCAGATCGGCGGGATCCGCTCATCCGTCACTCCGTCACCGTTGAAGTCAGCCTGGTCGAGCAGCCAGCTGGCGGTGCTGTAATCCGGTCCGGCCGAGAGGTCGTAGAACCAGACGCGTGCCAGTCGGTCGATGGTGCCGTACGGCGCGTCGGTGGTGCTCCCGCCGAAGGCGACCATCTGCCCGAGCTGAGTGGCACCCACAGGATGGTCGTGACCGGGTCGAGTCGAGAGGAAGCCGTAGGTGTGGAAGCGGAAATCGGGCCGTCCGAACCAGTTGAGGAAGAACACGGTGGGTCGAGTGGTGTCGATCCCGAGCATCGGACCGGCGTGGTCCGCCATCCACTGCTCGGCGAGGTTGGCGTCGATGACGAAGTTAGAGCTGACTTGCTGCGCGGCGAAGGGGTGGGCCGAGTACGCCTGCTGGAACACCGTCGGCGGCAGCGGCCCGAAAGCCGTGGACGCCAGATACGCGAACAGCCCATCCTCGAATGGCTGGCTCGCGGAAACGACGTTGTACCGGTAGTCATAGGTCAGGCCTAGCGCTGATGGTTCGAGGAACCTCTGGTAGGCGCCGACCTGCTCGTAGAAGCGCGTCGTCCGGTCGACGGGTCGGGCGGACTTCAGTTGGGGCGCGAGTAACCGGGCCGGGTCGACGGCGGTCGCGCCCGTCGTCGCGTGGTAGCCGACGAGCACGATCGTTACGGGAAGGTCCTGGTGGGCGTCCAGCAGGCGACCGGGAGTGAGGTTCTGGAAGGTCGAAGAGGCGGAAGCGGACGGTGACGCCGAGACCGACTGGATTGCGCCGAGCACGAGAAGGGCGGTCAGGACCATGTCACGCCGCCGGGGCGGTCGCCTCATGGGCGCGATTGTCGCGCCGGCAGGCCTAAAACGCACGGGTTTGCCGGAGGCACACGGCAACCGCCCCAACGAGCGAAACAGTAGCCCGCACGCGCCGGACCAAGGCCCACGATGTCGATCCGGTCCGTCCTAGCGTCGTTGGGGGACCTTCATCGCTCGAGCAGCGCCCGGAGCTACCTTGCCTCTTCGGGGGCGCCACCCACTCGGCCGGCAAGCCCACTCTGCACCTGCCCGAGCGTGGCCATAGCTTCGGGCGCTCTCTGAGCTGAGACTGAGACGGCCCAGGCCCACCTGTGCGCCACTGTCATGGCGACCTGAGAGCAGTACCACAGCAGTGGTCCCCAACGCCGATCCGTCGAAGGTGCTCCCGGAGCCGGAACGACGACCGGGGGGCCCGCAGGAGGAACCCCTTGCGGCGCGCTCAGACGCCCATCGAGGCGATCGCCGCGAGTGGCGTCGGGTGTCATAAGGGGATCGGCTTGCGGGACGGCGCCGATGCGGAGCGTGGGGTCCGATGCGTCTGCCGACCTGATCCGAGTCCTGAACCGAACGGGTTGCTCCTCCGTATGGGTTCGAGAGCGCAACGACAGAGGAGGCGCACGCCATGAGGACCACCCCCGTCACCACAGGCACCAGCGCCGGCCGTGGCCGTCGCATCCGACTCGTCGCCGGCACGCTTGTCGCGGCCCTCGGGATCGGAGCGAGCCCGTCGGTCGCCGGGACCCTCGTCCCGTGCGGCTGCACGATTAACGACCCTCCGATCACCTACGCACGCCAAGTCGCCGACGAGGGAGGGGTCGAGGTCTTTACGATGTCCGCCAAGGGCACTGGCCAGACCCGGGTCACCAACTCGCCCGGCTTCGACGGGATGCCGTCGTACTCGCCCGACCGGTCGAGGATCGTCTATGCCACGACCCGCCATTCGACCCCTTCCTCGCTCAACTACGAGCTGCACGTCATCGATGCCAACGGCGCCAACGACCGCCGGCTCACCGACCACCCGGCCGTCGACTGGGAGCCGGCGTGGTCGCCCACAAGCGACAAGATCGCTTTCGCGTCGGATCGCGACGGCAACTCCGAGATCTACGTGGTCAACGCCGACGGCACCGGCCTGCAAAACCTCACCAAGTCGCCCGGGTCTGATCGCCAGCCGGCCTGGTCCCCCGACGGGAAGCGGATCGTGTTCGTTCGCCCGAGCACCCAGACCTTGCGGAAGCTGTTCATCATGAATGCCGACGGCTCGGGGTTGCACCAGCTCATCACCGCCAACGAGGCCGCCGAGGAGAACCCGGCGTGGTCAGCGGATGGCTCGACGATCGCCTTCAGCCAGCTGGTCGGTATCACTGCGGACCGCGAGATCCACGTCGTGAAGACCGACGGCTCGAACATCCGCCGAGTTACGAACCGGGCGGGCGACGACGACAAACCCACGTGGTCCCCGGACGGACGTATCGCCTATGCCGCCTCCTCGCCCGACAGCGTCCTGCGCAGCGACATCCGGGTCATCCGGCCGGATGGCACGGGAGACGCACCCCTCACGACGAACGAGGACTGGGAGGGCATGCCAGCCTGGGGCCGCATCCCGCCGCCTGTCACCCAGCGGTAGGAGGCTGCTGGCGTCAGGGGATGCGGCCGATGAGGAGAGGTGGGCCCCGGAGGGGGCAACAACGGGCCGAGCGCTCGGCGAGAATCTCGGAGGAGCGCCGACTCAGCTTCTCGACGACCTTCCGTGCCGCCTCGGCGGTGGGCTGCCAGCCGTGCCGTAGCGGGATCGGTTTATGACACCCGGCGCCACTCGCGGCGGTCGCCCTCGCCGACCAGGTCGTCGAAGAATGCTGACCACGTCGTTTGGCAGCGCTCCTCCGTTCCTCTGCTTGGGCGTGTCAGACCTCGGCGAGCGGAAGCCCTTCAGGAGCATTCGAAATCGATGGACCTCGAGTTTCGGACGCCGCATACAAGTTTCTATCCGATTCCATGACTGAGACCCACCGCGGCGGAGTGGAGTCGGACAGGGCGTTGGCGGCCGAGCTGCTCTTCCTTTGGCAGCGGCGCCTTATTCACCTTCGCCCGAAGGGGTATATCGGTCGGTTCGGCAATGTCCGGGGGGCATGAGGATCGCGCGGTGGTGATGAGGCGCACCGGACCCGTGGCTCGGGCGTGCGGCTTTGTCGCGGGACCTACCGGCAGTTGTCCGTTGATCGCTACCGGCGTCTGGGCCAATCCACGGGCCAACGGCGGTTCCGGAAGCCGATCGGCACGCGGGAGGGTCGCTGCGAAGGTGGGATCGGCTTCGATGTCGGAGACCACAGCCTCCATAACGCAGCCCGAGGTGGGTTCGCGGCCCCGGAGGCACCTCCCACCCGCTCCCACTGTCATTTGGACTGGGACCGGTTTCGACCGGGTTGGCCAGAGGTGGGCGACGACCGGTCGTCACCGGGCTTCGTGATCGGCGCCGTGGACCCGCGAGCAGGAACTGCCCGGAGGATTCAGGTGGGGACCAGAACAGCGGAGCCAGACCACTATTTGAGGATGGCGAACTGGTGGCCCTCGAGCGCAAGGCGGGTGAAGAGCGTCCCGTCTGGTGCCGCGTCGACACGAACATCCCCTGTGCCGCCATAGAGGAACCGAAGCGGTGCCTGCGCCTTGTGGAGCGCGCTGTCCACGACCACGCGGTCCTGGCGGGGCGACGCCGAGACGTTGTAGGCGACGAGTACTTCCTCTCCGTAGAGCAGACGCGAGAACGCGAGCGTGTACTCGCTGCCATAGGGGTAGCCGAAATGGACCCCGTCGCCTGAGATCTGGCGGAAGTACATGCGGCCGAAGCGGAGGGCCGGCTCATTTCGCATCACGCTGGCGATCGACGCGATCTGACGGTAGATCCGGCAGTCGGTATTGAGCAGGTCGACTCCAGGTCGGTCCCGGTCGAACATCGCCTCCCGAATGGCGAGATCCTCGCCTTGTCCTTGGAAGCCTTGCTCGGTGCCGTAGTAGATGCACGGGGTGCCGAGGGCACAGAGCAGGTAGCCGACCGAGGCGATGACCTGCTCGTCAGAGGCGCCGGCGCTGATTCGGCCGTCGGGCTGCCAGAAGTGGTCGTGGTTGTCGACGAAGGTGACCAGGTAGCGTCCCAGCTCGCCTCGGTTGAGCGCGCGGTGGCGCTGTGCCTCCAGCCGGTCGATCAGCGCGCGCGGGTCCGCGACCCCCTTCATCACGTCGCGCAGGCCGGTGCGACCACGGCCGCCCCGTGCGCCCTGAGCCAGCCGGAAGTCGAGCAGCGACGTGATCCCGAAGAACACCGTTTCGTCGTCTGACCGGCTCGTGTTCGGGCCGATGTAGCGGTCGTAGAGATCGTCGCTAGGGCTCGCCGCCTCACCGAACAGAAAGAAGTCGCGCTTGCCCAACGAGTACGCGTACTCCCGGATCATGGAAGAAAACCGGGAGCACGCGAGCTCCCCCATGTGCTTTACGGCGTCAACCCGAAACCCGTCGACGTCGGCCTCTCGGATCCAGTGGCAGTGCGCTGCGATCAGGATGTTGATCAGCTCGGCGCCGGGTTGGTCGTCGTCGTTGGCGAAGTCCTTGAGGCTGACGATGTCCCCGTGCTGCATCTCGGGGTAGGTGTCCCAGCCGTTGCCGGTGATGCCACCCCGTCGGTGGTAGTAGGCCGGATTGCGCAACTCGGTCGGGATCGGCCGGTCCGTTCGTCGCCAGCCGCCAAAGTCGTACTGGACGTCGTCGGCGTAGAGGCGGTCATCATCGTCGCGGTAGAACCAGTTGTCGCCAGAGTGGTTGATCACCACGTCGAGGAAGACCTTCATGGGCGGTGTCCGTGCGTGGGCGGACGACACCAGGTCGATCAAGTCCTGCTTCGTGCCGAAATGGGGATCGACGTCGAGGTAGTTGTTGATATTGTAGCCGTGGTACGCGTCGGGGTTGTTTTCGAAGATCGGCGACAGCCAGAGCGCGGTGCAGCCGAGGCCCCCGATGTAATCAAGGTGCTGCTCGACGCCCTTCAGCGTCCCGCCATAGAACGTGTCGGGCGTCACGATTCCTTGCGACCGAGCGGGACCGGCGGTCGGTTGGCGTGGAGCATCGTCGTGGAACCGGTCCACGAGCAGGAAGTAGATGAACTCCTCGCGACCCTCGCGGTCGATGCTGAAGTACTCCTTCCCGGGCACAGGGGAGTGGTCCAGTTCGGTGATCGAAGTCAAGGCCATAACCCACCGCCGTAGATATGGGGGCGTCTGAAACCCCACCGTGTTCGTTGATGGCCACAGTAGCGGGCAAGACGGCCCCCTGCCGCTGCACTCCGGCGCTGCGGTCGCCGCCTTCTCGCCAGCTACTGCTCCAGACCCCTTCGCCCACGAGCAATCCTCCGCTGCCCCCAGCGGCGTAGCAACAGCCCGGTCGAAGGACCGCTGGGACCCAAGGCGCTCGAGGCGCCGCCTCGGGCCCGCCTGAGGAACGACGTCGGAACGGCACGCGACTGGGCGCTGGCATATCGGCTGCGGGGAGCGGACGGGCCTACGTGACCGTTGACCCCAACGACGCGCACTGCCTCCGCGATCTATCGTGACCGAGGCGAGTCAGACGGATGCGAGGCGGAGGTCGGGCATGAACGACACGAAGCAGCGGGATGCGTTGGTCGAGCAGTACATCGACGGCGGGTTGAGCCGGCGGGCTTTCGTGACAGGGGCGCTGAAGATGGGGCTCTCGATGTCGGCCGCGGCGGCCTTGCTGGCCGCGTGCGGGAAGTCGTCATCGAACAAGTCGACACCGACGACCATCGCCAAGAAGCTGAGCGGGAAGGTCCAGGTCCTGGTCGGGTTCGGTACCGGCAACTCCCCTGCGCAGGTCACCGTGCAGGAGACCCTGGCCCAAGCGTTCACGCGGACCAACCCCGACGTCACGATCGAGTTCGTGCGCGTCCCCACGGGGTCGGGCGACGCCCGCACCAAGCTGACGACGCTCATCGCCGGGGGGGCCGCGCCGCAGCTCGTCATGCCGGCCGGCCTGTACGGCATTTCGCTATTCGTCGACCAGGACATCTGGCTCGACCTGTCCCCGTACTTCGACCGGGACGGCCTGTCGCTAGACAAGTTCTTGCCCGAGACAACGACTGCCACCCATGTTCCCAACTACTTCGGCAACAACGCTAAGGAGATCGTCGGCGTTCCGATCGACGTGCACGACCACGTGCTCGTCTACAACGTCGACCTCTTCACCAAGGCGGGCGTGGCTGTGCCACCGACGTCCCGCACCGATACGTCTTGGACCCTACAAGGCAAATTCCTCGACGCAGCCAAGGCCTTGACGCAGGGTACGAGCCAGTTCGGGGTGGGGCACTTCTTTCGGGAGACGATCTTCTACGCCTTCGGGGGCCACCTTTATGATGCGGCCGCCCGGAAGGCGCAGTTCGACACGCCGGGCTCGATCCAGGGCATCCAGTTCGCCGCCGACCTGATCAACAAGCAGAAGGTGCAGCCTTCGGACACCCAGGTCGCCGCCCTCGGCGCCGGGGCCCAGAAGGGGGCGGAAGAGCAGTTCGCCTGGCGCAACGGGAAGCTGGCCATGATCGACATGTGCAGCTGCGACATCAAATCGCCCTACGGGATGGGCGTCCCGTTCGCGTGGAAGGCGGCGCCCATGCCGGCCGGACCATCGCGGCGCTTCGGCTTCCTCAACCTCGACGTCGGCGCCATCGTCAAGCCCAGCGCCGACCACGACCTGGCGTGGGAGGTGCTCAAGTACTTCAGCGTCGACCCGGCGACGGAGCGCCAGCTCGCCTACAACAGCCTTGGCGGCATTCCGCCGCTGAAGGACCAGAGCGACGCGTTCCCGGCCGGCATCAAGTCCGACCTGCCTGGGGTCGATCCAGCCGTGTGGATCGACGGCCTGGCCGACGCGTCACCGGAAAACGAGGCTTGGTTTCCGGCGTTCTCGCAGGTGAACGACCTCGTCGGCAAGGCCTTCGATGACATCATCGGCGGCAAGGCGGCCACCGACGTCATGCCCAAGTTGCAGACGGACGCCCAGGGCCAGATCGACAACTGGTTCAAGGCCCACAAATTGCCGCACGGTTGAATTGAAGGTCTCCCGGCGGGAGCGGCGGGCCGCCTACCTCTCGGTCTCGCCCTGGGTCCTCGGGTTCTTAGCCTTCACGGCCGGGCCCCTGATCATGTCGCTGGTGGTCTCGTTCACGGACTACAACGTCCTGCACCCCGGGGCGACCCGGTGGATCGGCGCCGCCAACTACACCGAGGCGTTCCGTGACCCGGTGCTGCTGCACTCGTTCCGCATCACGCTGCTCTACGTCGGGCTCGCCGTCCCCGCAGACCTGATCGTCGGGCTGATTCTGGCCCTCGTCCTCAACGTGCGGGCCAGAGGTGGCGGGGCGTTCCGCACTGCGATGTTCCTGCCCGTGATGATCGCCGGAACGGGCGGGGCGTCGGTGGCAGTGGCGCTGCTGTGGCTCTGGCTGTTCCAACCGCGGTTCGGCCTGCTCAACTACCTGCTCTCGAAGGTGGGCGTCCCGCCCCAGCTCTGGGTGTACTCGCCCCGACTGGTCGTCCCCTCGCTGGCGCTGATGAGCCTGTGGGGCGTCGGCCGCTCGATGCTGATCTACCTGGCCGCCCTACAGGGCCTGCCCCGGGACGTCCTAGCGGCGGCCCAGGTCGACGGCGCTGGTGCGTGGCGCCGGTTCTGGCGGGTGACTATCCCGCTACTCACTCCCGCCATCCTGTTCAACCTTGTGCTGGACCTGATCGGCGGGTTCCAGACGTTCACGCAGGCGTACATCGTGACCCAGGGCGGACCGGGGAACTCGAGTTTGTTCTACATGCTGTACCTGTACCGGAACGCCTTCTCCTACTTCCGCATGGGCTACGCGTCGGCACTGGCGTGGCTCCTGTTCGTGTTCACGTTGCTCGTGACGATCCTGATCTTCTGGTCGGCCCGGCGCTGGGTGTTCTACGAAGGAACGGCGGCGCGGCCGTGATGCGGACGCTGCTCTTCCGGCGCCGTGGACTGCTCGTCGTGGTCTACGCCGTGGCCATCGTCGGCAGCGCGTTCGCCCTCGTCCCGGTGCTGTGGATGATCTCGACCGCGCTCAAGGGCGACAATGCGGTGTTCTCGGTGCCACCGCAGCTCGTGCCGGCGTCGCCGAAGGTGTCGAACTTCCACCAGGCCACGACCCTGATCCCGTTCTGGCACTACCTGCGCAACAGCCTGCTTGTCGCGGGCCTCGGCGCCCTTGGGACGGTGTTTTCGGCTGCGCTGGTGGCCTACCCGTTGGCCCGGCTCAAGGCACCCGGGATGAAGGTGATCTTCGCCCTGGTCGTGGCCACGCTGCTGCTGCCGCAGCAGGTGCTGCTGATCAGCCAGTTCCTCATCTTCAAGCGCCTGGGCTGGTACGGGACTTACCTCCCGCTCATCGTCCCGTCCTGGCTCGGCGGGGGAGGGTTCAACGTGTTCCTCCTCCGCCAGTTCTTCCTCACGCTCCCGCCCGAGCTCGACCAGGCCGCCCTCGCCGACGGCGCGGGTCACTTCCGGATCTTCTTCCGGATCATCCTGCCGCAGTCGGTGCCGGCGCTGTTGGCCGTCGGCCTTCTCGACTTCGCGTCGAAGTGGAACGACTTCCTCGGCCCTCTCATCTACCTGAACCGGACAAGCACGTACACGCTGCCGCTCGGGCTGGCCAGCTTCCGTGACCTCTACAACACGGCGTGGAACTACCTGATGGCGGGCACGATACTGGCCGTCGTCCCGTGCGTCGTTCTGTTCTTCCTAGGCCAGCGCCTGCTCGTCCGCGGCCTGGCCGTGCGGGCGAAGGGCTGAACGGCGTGGCCCGGTTGAGCCTGCGGGGGCTGGCCAAACGCTACGGAACGGTGAACGCTGTGCGGGACGTGTCGCTCGACGCCGCCGACGGCGAGTTCCTGGTTTTGCTCGGACCGTCGGGGTCCGGCAAGTCCACCATCCTCAAGCTGATCGCCGGCATCGAAGCGGCCGACGGCGGGGAGATCTGGATCGGCAATGGTCGAGTCGACACCCTGGCGCCGGGTTACCGCGACGTGGCCATGGTCTTCCAGTCGTACGCGCTGTACCCGCACATGACGGTGGCGGCCAACCTGGCCTTCCCGCTGCGAAGCCTACGGGTCAGCCGGGAGGAGACCCACCGTCGGGTCGCTGAGGTCAGTGCCCTCCTGGAGCTGGACGGACTTCTCGACCGGCGGCCGAGACAATTGTCGGGCGGCCAGCAACAGCGGGTTGCACTAGGTCGGGCCATCATCAGGCGGCCACGGGTTTTCCTCCTCGACGAACCGCTGTCCAGCCTCGACGCCAAGCTCCGGGCCCGCACGCGGATCGAGGTGACCCGCCTGCACACCCGCGTCGGCGCCACCACCGTCTACGTCACCCACGATCAGGTCGAGGCGATGACGATGGGCGACCGGGTGGCCGTGCTCGACGACGGAGTCGTGCGCCAGATCGACACGCCCGAGGTCGTCTACGAGTACCCCGCCGACCTCGTCGTCGCCGACTTCCTAGGGTCACCGCCGATGAACGTCATGCCGGTGGAGGCCCGCCGAGACGGCGACGGCACCCGGTTCCGGGCCGACGGGATCGACCTGGTCGTGCCCGGCCCGCTCACGCCCCTGCCGGACCGGAGTGCGCTCGGTATCCGCGCCGAGTACCTGCGGATCACGACGCCCGGAGAGAACGGCCCGATGATGAAGGCCGTGGTCGACGAGGTTGAGCTGCTCGGCAGCGACCGCCTCGTTTGGGCCACCGTCGGCTCATCCCGTGTGGCAGTGCGTGTGCCGGCGCGCCACCGGGTTTCTCCGGGTGAGTCAATTGCGATCGCCGTCGACCCCGCCGGCATCCGACTGTTCGATGCCGAATCGGGACAACTCATGGCTGGCGGCAAGTCGCTCAGCCCACAGTGACAGCGCCTCCCGATCGAACGCCCCTCCGACGAAGGACATCGGCCCGCGAAACGACGTCCGGGGGGGGGTTCCGCAGGAGGAACCCCTCACGAGGGTGCTCTGACCATCCCAGGCGAACTACCGATGCGCCACCTCCATCCCGGATGCGGATCGGCGAACGGGACCCACCGACCAGCCGAGCACCTGCCACATCCCAATCTTCCTGGCGCCTTCGCCCTGTTCGTGGTCGCGCCGATCTGTTAGCCCGAGTCCAAGGTGGCGGACCGCGAGATAGTGGAACGTCACTGGCTCGCCCGGTTGAAGCAACTCCTTGACATAGGACCTTCCCGACATCGACGAGGACCGAGCCACGGCTTGACGGGGGTTCAGGCCATGGCCGCGGTCTCCGCTGCCGCGTGGCGTGAGACGCTTCTGTCGTGGACGGAGGCTGGTGGTGAACGAGTCGATCGTCGCGGTCGAGGGATTATGGAAGCAGTTCGGCGAGGTGAACGCGGTGGAAGACCTCTCGTTCTCGGTCGAGCGAGGCCAAGTGTGCGGGCTCCTAGGCCCGAACGGCGCCGGGAAGACGACCACGCTTAGGGTCCTCATGGGGCTTGAGCGGCCGAGCCGGGGCTCGGCTCATCTCTTCGGCGAGCGCGTCGTGCCCAGCAGTCGGTTGCTTGTCCGTGTCGGCGCGATGGTCGAGCAGGCGGCGTTCGTGCCCCACCTCTCCGGCCATACCAACCTCCGCCTGTGGTGGGAGGCCGGTGGTACGTCGATGAAGGACGCCGACGTCGACGGCGCCCTTGCCATCGCCGGGCTAGGGGATGCCCTTCATCGGAAGGTCCGCACCTACTCCCAAGGCATGAAGCAGCGGCTCGGGTTCGCCCGCCTACTGCTCGGGCGTCCCGAGCTGCTGGTGCTCGACGAGCCCACCAACGGGCTAGATCCCGGGGAGATCCGCGAGATCAGGGAACTGATCCTGCGCCTCGCCCAACAAGGCGCCACCGTCCTGCTATCGAGTCACCACCTCAGCGAGGTAGAGCAAACGTGCAGCGAGGTGATCGTGATGAACCGCGGTCGCCTCGTCGCCGCGGGCACCGTCAGCCAGCTGATCGGGTCCGCCGGCTCGGTGTACGTGGAGGTCGACGACCGCGAGCGGGCCCGCTCCGTCCTGGCTGGGCTTGCGGGCGTGCATGCGGTGGCGACCCAGGGCGACGGGCTGGTGGTGGACCTCGACAACGGCCGTCGGTCCGATCTCGCGGCGGCGATCGTCGGTGCAGGCTTGCGACTGGAGACGATCATGCCGACCCAACAGCTCGAGGACGCCTTCCTGCATCTGCTCGAGGGTCCGGCCGATGGTGCGGGGCCGGCCGCGGAGGCGAAAACCCCGCCGCAGCCATGATCGCCCTGCTGTTCACCGAGTTCACCAAGGCTGCTCGGCGCACGCGGACCTTGATCATCACCGTGATGCTGGTCGGGCTTCCCACTCTGATTCTCTTCGCCATCCACGCCCGAGCCGACCGGCCGGCCGACAACCCCAACGGCGAGGGGTTGTTCCGGCTGGCAAGCCAGAGCGGGCTCCTTGTGCCCGCGCCGGTGCTGAGTGTGATGAGCGGGTTCCTCCTCGTCGTTATCGCCGGAACGATCGCCGCCGACTCGGTGGCCGGGGATGCGGCGTGGGGGAACCTCCGGTACCTGCTCCTGCGGCCCGTGCCGCGGGGGCGCCTCCTGGTGGCCAAAGCGGTCGTCGCCGGCGTCCTCATCTGGGCCTGCACCGTGCTCGTGAGCGCCGCCGCCCTCGTCGGTGGCCTCCTTCTCTTCGGCGCGCACCCGGTGACGTTCCCCGGCGTCGCCCGCTTCGCCGGCGGGTTCCATCTCGACGAGGGCGCGCTGCTGTTGCGCAACGCGGTCGCCACCGCCTATGTCGCCTTCGGCTACACCGCACTGCTGGCCCTGGGCACGTTGTTCTCCACGCTGACCGACACCGCCACCAGTGCCATCGGTGCCACGGTGGGCGTCTACGTGGTCTCACAGATCCTTGATGGGATCGGCCAGCTGGGCCAGATCCGGTACGCGTTTCCGACGCACTATCTCAGTGCGTGGCGGGCCATGTTCGTCGAGAATCGTTATCCGACGGACATGCTCGTCGGCCTCGCCGTTCAGGTCGCCTACCTCATCGTGTTCGGGGCCGCGGCCATCGTGTGGTTTCAACGCAAGGACATCCGGTCGTAGCGGCGTCGCCGACCCATCTCGGCTCAGTCCGATTCATCGGCGATCTAGAGGCCACGCCGACTCCTGGACGCTGAACGACGACCGGGGGGCCGCAGGAGGAACGACGACCGGGGTCCGGCAGGAGGAACGACGACCGGGACCGCACTCGCTTCGGCCGGATACCCGGCGTAGAGGGGCCTCGCGCACCGCTGACTCCGAGGCATTCCATGGTAGACCGCGAGGACTTCCTCGGTGCGATGGTGACCCTGGCGTTCGGGGCGGTTGAGGTCGGCCCGGTGATCACGGGGACGGTCGGGCTCTCCGCCCTTGCGACCGTGCTGACCGAGTTCGCGTCGGGCGGTACACACCATGCCAAGGTGCTCGTGGACCCTCGCGCTGACCTCCTCCTATGCGCGGCGGCTCACCGTCGCCACCGGCACCCGGACGGCGAGCAGGCAGATGTCATCGTCCCGGCGGACCTTGTCGGCGCCAACGGTCAGCACGCGGTCGCACAGGTCGTCGAGGTCGACGGGGCCGCCGACGACCACCTCGCGCAGGCGCTCCAATCCCGACGCCCGCGGCACCGTGGCGCTCTGCACGAGCCCTTCGGTGAACAGCAACAGGGTCGAGCCCGGCGTGAGCACGAGCGCGGAGTCCCTACGGGACGCCTGTGCTGCCGCCCCCAGTGGCGCGCCCGCATCCACGGCGAGGAACGTGCCGTGGCTCCCACCGCCGTCGAGGAGGAAAGGGGGACAGCCGCCGGCGCTGGCGTACGTCATGTTGCCGGTCGCCGGTTGGAGCCACACGTATAACAGCCTCGCCGCCCGTCCCACCTCTGTCGCCTCGGCCAGCCGGTCAAGGTGCTCGAGACGGCGATCGTGGAGGGCGCGAGGAGCAATCCCCCCGGCTTCGTCGTGATCGACGGGCTGGTCCAGTTCGTCCGATGCTGGGGCGCGTCCAAGGCGGTGGCCTTCTTCAGCCTGGTGTGTCCCCGGCTTTTCGACCTCGGCGCCATCGCGTACTGGCAAGCGCCCCGAGCGCAGCTCGGCGCACCGTTCATCGACGAGGTGACCAGCGTCACGCAGTGCGTCGTGGAGATCGGAGGCGGGCACTTGCAGGTCATCAAGGCCGAGGGTCGGCCCGCATCGGTCCAGGGCCGCCTCCTTCGGCTGACCATAGGCGACGACGGACTCCACCTCGAGGACGAACGGGCCCTCGGACGCCTCGGTCACGGGCTCGAGACGGTTGTGCTCCTCTCCGAGCGCCTTGGCATCGGCGTCGACGATCTGCTCGCGTCGTCGCCTCCCGCGGGATACGTCCTGGCTCGCCGGCCGCGCGCGCAGGCCGAGGGCACGACGGCGCTCCTCGACGATCCGAACGCCGGACTGCGCGCCTACCTGGTGCGGTTGGAGCCGGGCACTTCGGGGGCGCCCGACGTCCTCCACAAGGGGGCCGAGATGGTGCTCGTCGCATCGGGACTCGTGCAGCTCACCATCGGGTCCGACACACCTGTGATGCGAGCGGGGGATGCCGCACTGGCGACGACCGTCGCTGTCTCCGGATGGCGCAACCTGCTGAACGTCCCGGCGGTGCTGTTCTGGGTGGTCCGCGACAACCCGACGAGGACCGGGCGGCAATAAGCCCAGCTCATCGACGGACGGCATTATCATGCGATCGAGCACGCCCTGCAGCGCCTCGGCGCCTCCACGTACGGATGGTGCGAAGGGCTGTGGTGTGCCAATCCCGTTCCAGCGGCTCGAGGCCATCCCCTCGGCGCGCTTCTGCGTCGCCTGCCTCGGACACCGCCCCGCCTGGCGCCTTGAGGAGCCGGCGCTGATCGGGGCGTTCCCGTCGTCCGTCTCCATTAGCGGACCCGCCGCCGCCGCTCCCCATGATGGGAAGCGGCGGCGTGCCCGCCCCGGTCCGGTTCACGGGGGTGTCACTTGCAGTAGAGAACCTCGACCCAGAACCCGACGGCGTCACCGTGAACCAGGCGACGCGTGACCCACGTCAGGCGCGCCCGGTAGGCGCACGGTGCGTCAGCGCCAACGTCGACCGGCACACCGCCGTTGAACCCCGCCAGATGCGGCCCGCTGGCCCCGCCGCGGAAGAAGGGGCTGCCTGCGAACTCGCCGTGGGGCAACGGTGGCGCCGTATGGACCAAGCCGCCGTTGTTGCTTATCTGGACATCGAAGCGGCTGAGGTGCGGGTGGTCGACCGTGTACAGGAGGTGCACCTGCGGCCCGGAGACCGGACTGCAACTGCTCAGGAAGAGCTCCTCGAGGTTGATCCCGAGGACCGGGTCCGAGTTGTTGAAGATGATCGCGTTGAGGGTGTCGGAGAACACGAGTGAGTGGTCGCCGGCGTCACGCACCTCGAAGCGCATCCGGTATCGGCGGATCGGCTCCTGCTCCGCCGGAGCGAGCGACCGGCCCGCCTCGCCCGGCGGCAGGCTGCCCGAGAACTTGGGAAGGTGTAGGGACGTCAACGCGTTCGTGTTCATGGCGGCCAAGTCGAAGGTGCGAAGGAACTCCCCGGCCGTGACATTCACCACGGCGGTCGTGCCGTCGTGCATGTCGACGGTGACCGCCTTGCCGTCTACCTGGATCCAGCCGTCGGCAAGGTCGGGCGAACTGACCACGACCGGCGCCGGGAACTGCACGCCGAAGGCGTCGTGGTAGTACAGGTACCCGACGGTCGCGCCGGCGAGGGAGATCGGCAGCAGCGGTTCCGCCGGAGCGACGGACGGCATGACGCCCGGGACGTCGGCGCCGCCCGGTTGTGTGTACTCGCCCGCCACGAAGCGGTACTGCAGGGGGTTGCCCGTGGCCAGGTTACGCAGTGGGCAGTTCCCCCCCAGGAACACGGTCTCGCCGAGGACAAACAAGGAAGTGCCGCCGGCGTACCCATTGATGTCGAAGCCCGAGCCCGGGTCGGATGCGGGCGGGTGGACGTTGAAGATCGTGGCCCCAGTCCTCACCTGCTCCCAGTGCGGCACAAGATCGACCGATCCCGGTTCGACGTCGTCGGTGCACAACTCAATGCACGCGCAATGGCCCACGTTCTGCCGGCCTGGTTGGCGGCCGTCGGCCTGCGACTCGTCGAGGATGGTGGCCCCGGCGAGCTCAGCCTTGAAGTAGAGGTCGGGTCCCGGGACGAACTCGACGTTGAACAGCGGCGAAAACGGCGTCCGTTCGAAGTCTTCGGTCGAGTAGTCGATGCGGAACCGTCCGTCCAGGCCCGTCGTCGCAGAACCGAGGGCGTCCGGCTGCAACCAGTCCGCATCGAACGCGTGGACGGTCGCACCAGGCACAGGCGCCCCACCCTTGCAAGTCACGAGTCGACCACAGATTGCCCAGGCCCCGAACCGGCTCCGGATACCGCACCACACGCGCGCCGGCAAGCAGTAGCTCCACGCCGCGACCTGGTCGTTCTCGGTGGTCCGCCACTGGGGCTGAAGGGTGGTGAGCGCGACCTGGACGGCCTTGCGCTTCTTGGGCGGGCGGTGGCCGGGGACCGTGCCGCAGTACAGGTCGATATCGAAGGCCCGGCCGTCGTAGCCCGCGGGCAGCTCGATTCGGAAGTTGCCCTGCTCGTCGGCGGTGGTCTCGGCCAGCAGCAACTCCGCCCGGGCGGCGGTCGCCTCGTCGTCGAGAATGGCGACCGTGTCCTTTGGGTCCGCGACCGCCCGGCCGACCACATCACGATCGCCGGATGTCCGGTACAGGCGCACCCCGATGCCGCTCAACGGCTCCTGACACTCGTCACACAGCCATCCGCACAATCGACCGTTGAAGATGTAGCTCATGGTGCTCGGCCTCCCGCCGTGAGAATCCAACCTTTCCTGGAGCGAGCCTGGAGCGGGGCGGTTTAATACGGCAGTCTTGGCGGAGCCCGCGACCTGTGGCCCTCACGACCAAACGCCCGCGGGCAGGACCGCACCGGTCCGGCGCCTGACCCTTGACATGGCCCCAGGGGCCACGTTTTACCCTTCCCTCGTCTGTACGAGCCAGATCAAGGAGAGAAGACGTGGCTACCTACATCATGCTCATCAAGCTTTCGGAAGAGGCGGCGGCCAACGTCCAGGACGCCAAGCGAGGCCGTACCGCTGGCAAGAAGGCGGCGTCGGCGCTCGGCCTCGAGTGGAAGCGGTCGTATCTGCTCATGGGCGGCGAGTACGACGTGCTCATCGTCCTCGAGGCCCCGGACGAGGAGACGATGGCCAGATTCTCGTTGCTGGGGGCCATGTCCGGGGCGGTCCGCACGCGGACCATGCGTGCCTTCACGGAGGGGGAAGCCGACCAGTTGCTCGGGTCTCTCGCCGAGGTCACCGAGCTGGTTGCCTAGGTCTCAAGGTGCCGAGCTCGGTCCCGGGCTCGGCCACGAGCACGACCGCTCCTCGGGCCCTACGACGGTCCCCGCGTACTGCGCGTACCGTCCCTCAATGCCCACGTTGACCGAACCGCTGTCGAGCGACCGCACCTTCGCCGGCCCCGGCGAGGGCAACCACCGGCGGCGCGCCTACGTCGTCATCCGCTCCTTGCGGCCGCAGGACCGGTTAACAGAGCCGTCATCTTCCGGCTACAGACCGGAAACGGGACGTCAATACTTTCGGAACCTGGAAACGCAGGGTCGCTGAGACGCCGCCGCCCGGCGGGCTCCGAGAGCACCTGCGGAGGAGGTCATCCGTCCGTGTCCAGGGGCCAGAAGCTCGTCGTCCTGACCGTGCTCACGTTCATCGCCCTCTGCATCGTCGGCGCCCAGTTCTCCGGCCACAACGGCGACGCCGCCGGCACCCAGACCGGCACCATCTCCGACTACCAGACGGCGACCAACCCGCCGGACGTCCAGCCCGGCACCGACGTCCCGCTATCGCAGGCCGGCATCAACCAGCTGGCCAACGAGGCCGGCCACCTGCGCATATCGGTGAACTTCACCTGGCTGCTGATGACCGGCTACCTGGTCCTGTTCATGCAGGTGGGGTTCGCTCTGCTCGTCACCGGGCTGACCCGGGCCAAGAACGCCGGCCATATGATGATGATGAACATCGCCTCGTTCGCCATCGCCCTGATCGCCTACTTCGCGGTCGGGTTCGCCTTCCACTTCGGCGGTGTCGCCCCAGTGGCCAACCTGGGCGGCCTCGGCCCGCTGAGCGGCATCTTCCCCCACGGCAACGCCGGCCTGATCGGCACCCACGGCTTCTTCCTCCAGAGCGGCCACGGGTATGACGTGGGCGTCCTGGCCATGTTCCTGTTCCAGGTCGTGTTCATGGAGACGGCGGGCTACATCATCATCGGCGCCATCGCCGAGCGGATCTCCTTCGCCGGGTTCATCCTGGCCGAAGTGGCCATGGGCGCCGTCATCTACCCGATCTACGGCAACTGGGTGTGGGGCGGCGGCTTCCTCGCCCACATCGGCCAGAGCATGCACCTGGGCCACGGCGCGGTCGACTTCGCCGGCTCCGGGGTGGTGCACGGCACCGGCGGCTGGGCCGCCCTGGCTCTCGCCGTCATCCTCGGGCCCCGGGTCGGCAAGTTCAACAAGGACGGGACGCCGAACGCGTTCCCGGGCCACAACCTCGGCTACGTCGTGGTGGGCACCCTCGTCCTGGTCTTCGGGTGGATGGGCTTCAACCCCGGCTCGACGTTCGGCGCTACGGACCTGCGCATCTCCGTGGTGGCGGTGAACACCCTCCTCTCCGGCTGCTTCGGCACCGTCACCGCCATGGCCTGGACCAACGCCAAATGGGGCAAACCGGACATATCGATGACGTGCAATGGCATGCTCGCCGGCCTGGTCGCCGTCACCGCCCCCTGCGCCTTCATCGCCCCGTGGGCCGCCTGCATCATCGGGATCGTCGCCGGCTTCCTCGTCTGCTACGGCGTCTGGTTCTTCGACCACGTCGCCCACGTCGACGACCCCTGCGGCGCCATCTCGGTTCACGGTGTGTGCGGCATGTGGGGCGTCCTGTCGGTTGGGATCTTCGCCGACGGCACCTACGGCGACAAGTGGAACGGGGTCAACGGCACGGTCAAGGGCCTCCTGTACGGAGACGTCGGTCAGCTCGGCGCCCAGGTCGTCCACGCGGTGGTCGGCATGGCGTGGGCCTTCGGCATCACCTACCTCATCTTCAAGGTCGCCGGCCGGTTCATGCAGCTGCGGGTGTCCGAGTCGGCGGAGTTGGAGGGGCTGGACTTCTCGGAGTTCGGATCCGTCTGCTACCCGGACTTCGTCGTGGTGACCACCTCGGGAAGCGGGCACGCCCCCGGGCACTCGGTGGCCGACGCCCGGCCCATCGAGCCGGCGCTCATGACCCGCCCCGGCACGGTCGCCGGCACCGAGCCGGACGGGAGCGCGGTCTGATGCGACTCGTCACCGCCGTCGTGAAGCCGTTCAAGCTCGACGCCGTCAAGGAGGCGCTGCAGGCCTACGACGTGCACGGGATGACCGTGTCGGAGGTCCGAGGCTTCGGACGCCAGCGGGGCCACACCGAGGTCTACCGGGGCGCCGAGTACACGGTGGACTTCGTCCCCAAGGTCCGCATCGAGGTGGTGACCGAGGACGCCGACGCGGAGAGCGTGGCTGAGGTCATCGTCGCCGCGGCCCGAACCGACCGGATCGGCGACGGCAAGGTCTGGATCACCCCGGTGGACGCGCTGATCCGGGTGCGCACCGGCGAGCGCGGCTCGGACGCCTTATAGAGGCCGCCGGCCCCGGGTGTTGGGGCGGGCGACCTGCTCGGGTGATCGGCGGCCGGCACCCCGGGTCCCGTTCGCCGATCGGTGAATGGACCCGGAGGGCGATCCCGGTGCCGCTCCTACGTGGCCGTGATCGTGATGGCCTTCGGGAGGAACACCTCATGGGCGTCGTGGAACGTGACCTCTGGTGTCACCGTGACGCCGGCTTGGCCCATCGCTGGCCCCAGCCGGTTCTCGCCAAACGAGCCGAATGCGGCTTCGCTCTCCCACGCGTCGATGTTGTGGCAGTCGTCGCCCTCCCACCAAGTCACGTGCGAGATACCACCCTCCGGAGAGTTGTTCAGCCAGTCCCCGGCGGACCGAACGGCGTCATACTGCTCGCGGGTGACACCCCGTAGAACGACGTGAGCTACGACGGCCATCGTGGCCTCCTGTCTGCTAGTCCGGCCGCGATGGTAGGGCTCGGCGAGCACAAATGCAGGAGGATCGCCGTTCCTGTTCCTCGCAGCGTCCTCGGCCTCCTCCTTCCGGCTCAGGTCGTACCGGCGCCCACCGAGAACAGGGCGGGCACGCCGAGCGTCTGCGACACGCAGGTGGGGACCCCGGACGTGTTGTAGAGGCAGACGTAGGTCTGGGTGGTCGTCGGTGTCTGTCCCGCGGGAACCGGGACGAGCTCGTTGCCGACCCCCACGGCCAGGAAGCCCGCCGGGGAGGCGGGTGCAGGGACGGTGGCGCATCCGAGCGTTGCGCCGTACTGCAGGTATTGGCAGGCGATCACGTCGGCCGACGCGGGCGCCGACCCCATGGCCGCCGCCCCGCCGCCGACGAGCGCCAGGGCGACGAGTCCTCTTGCCATTCGTTGCTTCATGCATCCCTCCGGTTTGGTTGTCGTTGCTAGTGCTGTGCGCGGCGCCGTTTTCCGCAGAGGCTCAGTGCGCGGCCGATGCCTCGGTCAAGGTGAAGGTGGGCCAGGCGTCGCGGGAAATCGAGCCGTCCTCGTAGCTGAAGTTCCCGACCGCCCGGCATCCGGTCGCCACGCAGGACACCCCGTTCAGCCGGGCCACCTGGGCCCCGGCCGGCTCGGCGGGGGGATCGAGGGCCCAGCTCGTCCCGTCCCAGCGCTCACCGATGGTGTGGATGCCCGAATTCGTCCCCGTGCCGCCGTAGTAGTAGCCCACGGCACGGCAGCTGGTCGCCGAGGTGCACGAGATGGCCGACAGGTTCTCCAGGGCGTCGGAGATGTTGGCCGGGTTCGGGGTGGGCTGCCAGGTCCAGCGCTGGCCGTCCCAGCGCTCGGCCAGGGTGGGCACAGGGTCGGGCCGGTCGAACGTCTCGTAGTTCCCGACCGCGATGCAGGCCGTCGGCGAGGTGCAGGACACGTCGCTGAAGCCGTCGCCCGACGTGGCCCCGAAGCTGGGAACCGGGTCGGGAACCGGTTGGATGGTCCAGCTGCTGCCGTCCCAGCTCTCGGCGATGGCGTACAAGCGGGTCCCGTTGTCGTCGGGGCCGATGTAGAAGCCGACGGCCATGCAGGCGCTGGCGCTGCTGCACGACACGCCGGTCAAGGTGCCGGCGCTGCTGTCCGGCGGGTTCGGGGTCGGTTGGATCGCCCAGGCCCGGCCGTCCCAACGCTCGGCCAGGGTGTAGTCGTTCCCGCTCCAGTCGGTCCACGTGCCGACCGCGGTGCAGCTGTCCGCCGCGGTGCAGGACACGGCCCGGAGCGAGGCGCTCTCCAGGTTGGCCGGGTCGGCGGCGTGCTGGCCGACCCAGCTGTGGCCGTCCCAACGCTCGGCCAGGGTGACCTGCGTTCCCTTGACGTCGTAGGAGCCGACGGCGACGCAGCTCGCGGGCGACGCGCACGCCACCCCGTCCAGCTCGACCCCGCCGCCGTCGGGCGGGTTGCGCACGGGGACCAGGGCCCAGCCCGTCCCGTCGAACCATTCGCTCAGCCCGCTCTGGGCCCCGGCGAAGGACGGATAGTCGCCGGTGGCCCGACGGCTGGCGTTGGCCGTCCCGACGGCCATGCAGCGGTCCGGTGAAGGGCACGAAACGGCGATAAGCGAGCTGACCTGGGCGCCGTCGTGGTCGACCGTGCCCGAGAGCGCCCACTTGCGGCCGTCGAACTGCTCGGCCAGGGTCTGGGGCACGGCGGTGTTGCGCTCGACGGTGCCCACCGCCGTGCACGAGCCGCCTACCGGGCAGCTCACCCCGGCGAGGTTGGCGACGCCGGCCGACGAGGTGGCCGGGGTCGACTGGATGGTCCAGGCCCCGCCGTCCCATCCCTCGGCGAGCGCCGCCTGGGGGCCGGCCGTCGTGGAGGCGTGCCCGACGGCGGTGCAGGCCGTCGTCGACAGGCATGAAAGGGACGTGAACTCGCTGCCGTGGAAGGCGTCGGGCGGGTTGACCGCCCCGACAACCGTCCAGCCCGAGCCGTCCCACCGCTCGGCGAGGGGGCCCGGCCCGAAGATCCCGCTCTTCTTGCTGGCCGAGCTGCCGGCGGCGATACAGGTCGACGGGGCCGGGCACACCACCGCGTTCAGGGCGCTGAGATCCGCGCCCGGTGGAGCGGCGGCGGCGTCCAGCGCCCATGACGTCCCGTCCCAGTGCTCGGCGAACGCCCGCTGGTCGAGGGTGGTCCCGACTGCCGTGCACGCCGTCGGCGAGGCGCACGACACGCCCGTTAGGCGGCCGCCTGCGGTCGAGGCCGGGCTGGGCGTGGGTTGCAGGGACCACGTGTGGCCGTCCCAGGACTCGGCCAGCGGGGCCGGCACGCCGGCCGGCGACCGGCTGCTGCCGACCGCCGTGCAGCTCGTGGTGGACGGGCAGGACAGGCCGTTCAGGCTGACCGTCGTCGCCCCCGGCGGGTCGGCGGCGGGCAGGACGCTCCACGCCGACCCGTCCCAACGCTCGATGAGGGTGTGCTGCGTGCCGGACGCGTCGATGGCGCTCCCCGCCGCCAAGCACGTCGTCGCGGTCGGGCAGGTGACCGCGTGCAGGGAGCTGGCGGGCGCGCCCGCCGGGCCGGCGACCGCCATGTCCGTCCACCGGGCCCCGTCCCATCGCTCGGCCAGGGGCTGCTCGGTGGCGGTCACGGTGGCCCACCAGCCGACGGCGAGGCACGCCGAGGGCGCCGGGCACGAGACGGCGGCCAGCGATCCCTGTTGGGTGGACGGGTTCGGGCTGGGAACCACCGCCCATCCCGAGCCGACGGACCCGCTCGCAGCCGCCGGCGCCAACGCCAGCACCACGATCGCGGCGATCGGCGCGCTCCACCACCTGGGGTGAGTCCCAACCATCGTCGGCGCCTCCTCGTCAGGTCGCCGGAGGCCCGCGTCGGCGACCGGTCTGCCCATCAGGCGTTCAGTCGAACGGGCGCCCGTTCAGGCGGAAGTGAACATCTGCGCTCCGGGACCGGTCGACCACACGACCTCGTCCTCCGGGGACGGTTCGTAGGCGCAGTAGAGGCCGGTGCGGACGGCGCGGTCGAGCGATGCTCCCGCCACCGGCTGCACCTCGGCGACCCGAGCGATGGCGGCCCGGAGGGCCCGGGTCACGTTGAGCCGGGCCCGCTCGGCCGCCGACGCGGCGCGCCGGTCGCGGCCGCCCAGCCCGACGGCGCGGGACAGCTCGGTGACCAGGGCGTCGATCTCGGCGTCGGCCCGGGCCGCTCGGTCGTCGTCACCCACGTCGAGGGCGGCCTCCACCTCGGCCCGCAGGTCCTCGATCCGCCGCCGGTACGCCGCCTTGGCCGTGGCGTCGAGCAGTTCGCCGGCGTCGCCCAGTTGCCGGCGCTGGAGGCCCGGATCGGCGGGTGTTCCCTCGGCGACGTCGACGAGGTTCAGGACGTGGCGCTCGACCGGCGAGCACGAGATCAGCTCGGCCAGGTAGCGCAGCCCTTTCGTGTCCCGAAGCTGGGCGGACGTGGTCCCCACGCGGACCGTCCACTTGTCGCCCTGGCGGGACAACATGGCCGTCGGTCGCTGGTCGGAGCCGTCGACGCCGAGCGTCCGGAGCAGGGCCACGTCCTCGCCGGCAATGGGCGCGTCCAGCCGAGCGTGGATGGCGGCGACGGCGCGGGCGTCGGCCCGGGCGGCCGCCTGGTTGTGGTTCGCCTGCAGGCGGGCCAGCTCGAGGTGGAGCTTGGCACTGACCAGGGGGATGTCACTTCCGGCGATCTCGGCGAGCGTGGCGCACAAGAGGCTGATCGCCTCCTCCTCCCGCCCCGAGGCGGCGTCTACGCGGGCCCGGGCGAACGCGGCCTCGGCGCGGGCCGCCACGCTCTCCGACTCCCCGGCCATACGTTCCATGGCGGCCGCGGCGTCGGCGGCCGCCTCCAGGTCACCTCGTCCGAGCTCGGCCTCCACGAGCACGGCCAGGAGGCCGGCGGCGCGGACCCGGTCCTGGCCGAGGAGGCGGAGGCCCCGGCGCGCCACCGCCGCGGCCAGCTCGAAGTCGCGGCGGGCGAGGTGCAGGCGCGCCCACGGACGCAGCGCCTCCACCCGGTCGTCATGGCCGAGCAGGAGCGCCTCGGCCTCGTCGAGCCGGCCCTGGCGAAGGCGAAGTTCGGCCAGGGCGACGACCGTGTTGAGCCGGGTGAAGTAGACACCCCGGCCGCCGATGGCGGCGGCTTGGCTCAGGAGGGCCTCGGCTTCGGTCCACCGGCCCGCCTCGGTCAGCAGGAGCCCGCAGGCGTTGGAGCAGTGGGCGAGACCCATCGCCGGTTGGCGGGGGCCGAACATGCCGGCCTCGGTCAGCACCTGCATCCACGCCTGGGCCCGGGCCAGATCCCCGGTGCGCTCGCAGGCCGTGAACAGGGAGCACACGACCTGGGACTTGACCGCCGGGCTGACGCCCCGCTCCCCGGTCGCCATGGCCATCGCTTCGTCGATCCAGCCCAGGCCCTCGCCGATGTGGCCGGCCGACACGAGGGCCAGGCCCCCGTCGGCCAGGGCCTTGGCCTCAAGGTCGGGATCGCTGAAGCGGCGGGCGATATCGAGGGCCAACCGAGCGTCGCGCTGGAGGGCGCCGGCATCGGCGACGCTGCACCCGACGGTGGCCAGGACGACCCACCCCTGTTCCACGCACGGCTCGAGGTCGGCCACCATCCGGCGGGCCCGGGCCAGCCACGCCCGCCCCGCCACCTGGTTGCCGATGCCGTCGAAGAACAGACGGCCGAGCCAGCTGGCGACGAAGCCGGCCCGGTTCATCTCGCCGCCGGCGCGGAAGGTCTCGAGGGACGCCTCGAAGTGCCGGCGGGCCACGTCGAAGTCGGCGAACAAATAGGCGAGCTGGCCGCGGACGAGCCGCAGCTCAGGGTCGTCCTGTGTCGACAGGTACCGGTCGAGCAGCTCGGCTGCCGCGCCGAGGTCGAAGCCCTCCAGGGCGGCGCGGATCTCTTCGACCGTCCCCATGTCGGCGTCCAGTTTGCCCCCCGGCCGCCCGGGGCCGGTCGCGCCGCACCGTTCAGTACGAAATGAACGGTGCGACCCCACCCTGAACGCCCCTCTGGCAGCCGAGGAGAACGGAGGAGTGGAAGATGTCGACTCGGATCCTGACGGCAGCCACCCTGGCCGCCGTCACCGCCGCCCTGCTGCCCGCCCCTGCCGCCTCGGCGGCGGGCGGTGCCACCTGCTCGACCCGAGTCCACGCCACCGGGTTCCACGAGCACCAGATCGACGCCGACGTGGCCCCGGCCGCACCCCTTCCGGCCGGGGTCGATACGGTCCCGTCGTGGTCGGGGTCGTTCACCACGGACGGGGTGACCTATTCGTACTCCATGGTCGGCACCGACCCTGGGGCCGGGTCGGCGACCACGACGGTCCCCGTCGTCCTCGTCCCGCTCCGGCTGCAGTTCGCGTCCGACAACTGCGTGCAGGAACGGGAGGGCATGGCCGCCGACATCGCTTCCTCCCCCCTGTTCGCACCGGCGCCGTTCCGGGCCGGAACCACCCAGTATGCCGACGCCTACCAGCGCGGCAACTTCTGGGCCCAGGTCGGCAGCGCCAGCCCGGAGTACCACGTGCTGCTGGGCCAGCCCGACGTCCTGCCCACCGAGACCCTGCACGTCCCGGCCGCGCAGGGCCTGACCGTGTTCAATCCGTACACCAACCGGAGCGAGGCCGTCGTCGGCGGGAAGTGGCTCCAGGTGCAGCTCGACCGGCTGCTCCAGAGCCTTCAGATCGCCCCGACCACGCTGGCGATGTTCGTCGACTACAACACCTACGCCACCGATCAGAACCCCGAGGACTGCTTGACCCCCGAAGGCTGCAGCTTCTTCTACGCGTACCACGGGGCCGGGTTCAGCGACCGCGCCCCTCATGCGGTCAACACCTACATCTATTCCTCGTTCGTCGACTACGGGGACGCGCTGCCGGCCCGGTACGATGCCCACGAGGCCGGCCTGAGCCATGAGGTCCTGGAGTGGATGGACGACCCGTTCGTCCGCGGGATGCGAGTCCAGGGCCAGGCCGAGTTCCTCGCCAACAGCGCGCCGGCTTGGCGCTCGCCCTTCTACGCCGGCGGCACCATCTGCGGATCGACGCTCGAAGTCGCCGACCCGCTCGAAGGCGACGGCACTGTCTTCGGCAGCCCGGTGGCCGCCGTCGGGCCGTCGAGCGGCGGGACGGTGTTCCTGCTGGCCGACGGCGCCTACCTGTCCTGGTTCGCCCGCCAGCAACCGTCGACGGCAATTGCCGGTCGCTACGACGTGATCGGCGCCTTCACG
>DATJHJ010000114.1:0-9038 GCA_035494015.1 Acidimicrobiales bacterium | reverse complement strand
TCTCATCGATCCCTGGAGGCGGATGTCCTGCGTACCTCCGAGTGCGGCGATGCCGCTTCAAAGCGACCTCCCTCCCGCTCCGCTCTCCTCCCTCGCCGCTGACGAGCCCTGGGTCGCGGCGGTCGAGGCCTTCCGGCTCCGCCATCCCCGGCGCCGGGACCGCATCGAGGACTACGACCGGTTGCTGGGCGCCGGCGACCACCGCCGCATCGGCGAGGACGTGCTCGCCGGGCGGCACCGACCGGAACCGCCCGCCGAAGCGTGGGTCAACAAGGTCGACGGTCGCAAGAAGCGGGTGTTCCAGTACCCGCCGGCCGACGAGCTGCTGTTCCGGGTGGTCAACCGCCTGCTCCAGCCCGCGGCGACGAGGGCGGCGTCGCCGTGGTGCCGCTCCTTCCTCCCCGGCGGCGGGGCCCGGGCCGCCTTCCGCACCGTCCTGGGCGACCGGGACGTGGTCGCCAAGGCCGCCCTCCGGCTCGACGTGCGGGACTACTTCAACTCCATCGACGTGGTCGACCTGCTAGTCCGGGTACCGGCGTGGTTCGACGGTGACCCCGCGGTGGCCGGCTTGCTCCGGGCCGCCCTGCTCGACCCCCGGGTCGAGCGCAACGGGGTGGTGGTCGACGGCGGGCGCAAGGGGGTCATGGCCGGCACGCCGCTGGCCCCCCTGCTGGCCACCTTGTACCTGCGCGAGCTCGACCACGAGGTCGGCGCCCTGGCCACCTACGCCCGCTACAGCGACGACATCCTGGTCCTGGCCCCGCCCGCCGAGCTGCCGGCCCTCGAACGGCGGGCCCGGGCCCACCTGGCCGAGCGGGGGCTGGAGGTCAACGAGGCCAAGTCGGCGGTGGCCGGCCCCGGGGAGCCGTGGGACTTCCTCGGCTTCCGCTACAACCACACCCTGGTCGGCCTGGCCCCCCTGACCGCGGGCAAGCTCAAAGCCCGGGCCACCCGGCTGGCCCGGGGCCTGCTGCGCTGGCGGGAGCGCAGCGAGGCGCCGCCGGAGCGGGCGGTGGAGGCGTTCTTCCGCCGGACCAACCGTCGCCTGTTCAGCGTCCCGGAGGAGCGGGCCGAGTTCTCGTGGGCCACGTGGTTCCTGCCCATGCTCGACCGCCCCGACGGGCTCGGCCCGCTCGACGAGCACATCCAGCGGGAGGCCCGCTACGCGGCAACGGGGCGGCGCACGGCCCGGGCCCGACAGCTCGTCACCTACGCGTCCATGGTCGAGGCCGGCCACCTGCCCCTCGTCCACGCCTACTGGTCGATGCACGAGGGGCCGGGCTCCTACGACGCCCTGGTCGCCCGCCGGACCCGACCTACTCCTCCAGGTTGGCCAGCACCGCGGCGGTGAGCACGGCCCGGCCCGCATCGTCCACCCCGGCGGTCTCCAGCACCACCTGCCGGTCGCCCTGGCCCAGGAAGGCCAGCTCCCGACCCCCGTAGGACGCCCCGCCGGCCCAGGCCCGGTGGTCGGCGTGGACCCGGTAGAAGAGGCCGACGGAGCGGCCCCCGCTCGTCCACCGCCGGCCCATGCCGTAGGGCTCCTCGACCACCTCGCTCTTGGTGCTGTGCGGCACCCCGACCTGCTCCCGGGCCTTCACCGGCAGCACGGCCGCCGGGTCGGTGAGCCCCTGCTCCCGCCACCCGGGCCGCCCCAGCATCCCGGGGACGTACGGCGTGCCCCAGCGGGGGTCGCGACCGTCTCCGGCCGGCGAGGGCGTCGACGCCTGCGGTCGAGCGGCGGCCTTGGCCTTGGCTTCGGCCAGCGCCTCCTCCGCCTTCTCCCGGGCCTGGTCGGCGAGCTTCTTGGCGCGGTCGAGGAACCCCATGGTCGAAACGTTACCCAGCCGGGCTCGGGACCAGCCCGAGGTTGGTGTAGATGTCACGGGTCGCGGTCGACCGGTTGAGGGTGTAGAAGTGCAGGCCGGGCACGCCCTGGTCGAGCAGGTCGCGGCACAGCTCGGTGGCCAGCTCGACCCCGACCCGGCGCACGTCCTCGGGGGCATCGGCCACCGCCTCCACCCGGGCCACGACCTCGGGCGGCACCTCGCACCCCGAGAGCTGGGCCATGCGCTGGACGAGGGCCAGGCTGGTGATGGGCATGATCCCGGCGACCACCGGCTTGTGCATCCCCCGCTTGGCCAGGTCGTCGACCAGGCGCAGGTAGTCCGAGGTCCGGAAGAAGAACTGGGTGATGGCGAAGTCGGCCAGCTCCATCTTGGCCACCAGGTGGCGCCGGTCCCGGTCCCGGTCGCCGCCCGAGTTCGGGTGCAGCTCAGGATGGGCGGCCACCCCGATCGAGAAGCCGCCGATGGCCCGGGCCAGCTCCACTAGCTCGACGGCGTAGGTCAGCTCGGCGTGCCCGGCCTCGAGGGCGTCGGGCGGCGGGTCGCCGCCGAGGGCGAGCAGGTTGTCGACCCCGGCCTTGCGCAGCTCGACCAGGATCTCGGCCAGCTCCAACCGGCTGTGGACCACGCAGGTGAGGTGGGCCATGGGGTTGAGGGTGGTGGTCTGGATCATGCCCGCCACCAGATCCCGGGTGCGCTCGCGGGATACCCGGCCGCCCCGGTAGGTCACGGAGACGAAGGCCGGCGCAAGGGGCTCGAGGTCGCGCAGGGTGCGGACGAGGGTGGCCTGCTCGGCGTCGTTCTTGGGGGGGAAGAACTCGAACGAGAAGGTCGTGCCCTCGTCGAGCAGCTGCGATATGCGCGTCATGATCTCCCCAGCTTGGCGCGCGCGGCCCGGACCGCGTTCGAAAGGAGCATGGCCACGGTGGTCGGGCCCACCCCGCCGCGCCGGGGCGTGACCCAGCCGGCCACCTCGGCCACCGACTCGTCGACGTCGGAGATGACCCGCCGGCCCTCCCACGTCAGCCCGGCCCCCACGACCGCCGCCCCCTCGCGCACGTCGTCCGGGCCGATCATGTTGGGCACCCCGGCCCCCCCGACCACGATGTCGGCCCGCCGGGTGTAGTCGGCCCAGTCCGGTACGCCGGTGTGGACGACCGTGACCGCGGCGTTGGCGCCCGGCCGCTTCTGTGACAGCAGGAGCGACAGCGGTCTGCCGATGGTCGGGCCGCGCCCCACGATGACCACGTTCCGACCCTCCACCGGGACCTCGTAGTGGGCCAGCATGGCCACGATGCCGGCCGGGGTGCAGGCCAGCGGGGGGCCGACCACGCCCAGCGCGAGCAGGCCCAGGTTGGTGGGGTGCAGGCCGTCGGCGTCCTTGGCCGGGTCCACGGCGGCGATGGCCGCGTTGTAGTCGAGCCCGGCCGGGAACGGGTTCTGGATCAGGAAGGCGTCGACGGCGGGATCCTCGTTGAACGCGGCGACCGCGGCCTGGACCTCGTCCTGGGTGGCGGTGGCCGCCAACTCCCGGTGGAACGACCGCATGCCCACCGCGGCGCACGCCTCGTGCTTCTTGCGGATGTAGCCCGCGCTCGCCGGGTCGTCGCCGACCAGGATCGTCCCCAGGCCGACCTCGACTCCCTCGGCGGCCAGCTTGGCCACGTCCTCCGCCACCTGGCCCAGCACCGCGTCGGCGACAGGGGCCCCGTGCATGACGACCGCGCTCAATTGGACACCGTCCGGCGGCCGCACCCGCCGCCGTAGGCGGCCTCACTCGGCTGCCGGCAGGAACATGAGGGCGGAGGCGGGCCGGCTTCGCCGGCCCGCCGGAGCACGATCAGCTCGACCGAGTGGAGCGAGCGAAGCGAGCGAACGAGGTCGGAACTCAATGGCGGAACTGGCGCTCGCCGGTGAGGACCATGGCGACGTTCTGCTCGTCGGCGGCGTCGATCAGCTCCTGGTCGCGCATGGCGCCGCCGGGCTGGATGACCACGCCCACGCCGGCGGCGACGGCCACGTCCAGCCCGTCCCGGAAGGGGTAGAAGGCGTCGGTGGCGCAGGCCCCGCCCTTGCCTCGCCCGGCGGCCTTGCGGGCCGCGATCTCGCCGGCGTCGACCCGGCTCTGCTGGCCCGCCCCGATGCCGACCGCCTGCCCGTTGGCCACCAGGACCACGGCGTTGGACTTGGTGTAGGCGGCCAGCTTCCAGGCCAGCTCGGCGTCGGCCCACTGCTCGTCGGTGGGGGCCAGGCGGGTGACGACCCGCCAGTCCGAGCGGTCGGCGGCGAACCGGTACGGCTCCTGGACCAGGAAGCCGCCGCTGATCTGGCGGACGTGCAGGCGGTCCTCGCCGGGCGGCGGGGCCTGCAGGAGCCGGGTGTTCTTCCGCTTGGCGACCAGGGCGTCGACGGTGCCCGGCTCCCAGCCCGGGGCGATGATCACGTCGGCCTGGGCGGCGGCGACCATGGCCGACGCGGTGGCCGGGTCGACGGCGCGGTTGAGAGCCACGATCCCCCCGAACGCCGACTTCTCATCGCACTCGTAGGCCAGCTGGTACGCGGTGGCGATGTCCCCGGAGACGGCAGCCCCGCACGGATTGGCGTGCTTGATGATGGCCACGGCGGGGCCGGAGCCGAGGTCGTGGACCAGCTGCCAGGCGGCGGCGGCATCGAACAGGTTGAGGTAGGAGAGGGGCAGGCCGGCGTGCTGGACCACGTCGTCCCACCAGCTGTGCACGCCCACCTGGCGGTAGCGCGCCCCCTGCTGGTGGGGGTTCTCCCCGTAGCGCAGGTCCTGGGCCCGCTCCAGGCGCAGGTCGACCACGGCGGGCAGGGGGCCGCCGCCCTCCGCCCCGTCGAGCCAGGAGACGATGGCCGCGTCGTAGGCCGCGGTGTGGGCGAAGGCGGCCCGAGCCAGGCGGCGGCGGGTCTCGGGGCCGAGCAGCCCGTCACGGTTCAGCTCGTCGAGCACCGCCGGGTACTCGGCCGGGTCGACGACCACGCCCACGTGGGCGTGGTTCTTGGCCGCGGCCCGGACCATGGTCGGCCCGCCCACGTCGATCATCTCGATGGAGGGGTCGGACGTGAACGGGTACAGGTTGCACACCACCAACCCGATGGCGGCGATGTTCTGGGCCACCAGGTCGGCCAGGTGCTCGGGCCGGTCACGGTCGGCCAGGATGCCGCCGTGGATGGCCGGGTGCAGGGTCTTGACCCGCCCACCCAGCATCTCCGGGCTGCCGGTCACCTCCTCGACCGGTGTCACAGGGATCCCGGCAGCCGACAGGGCGGCCGCCGTCCCCCCGCTGGATACCAGCTCCCAGCCCAGCTCGGTCAGGCCGCGGGCGAACTCGACCAGCCCGGTCTTGTCGTAGACCGACAGCAAGGCCCTCACCCGATGAACTCCCTGATCGTCTGCGGGTACAAGCGGTGCTCGACCTCCTTGATGCGTTCGTGCAGGGTCTCGGCCGTGTCGCCGGGAAGGACGGGGACGGCCTCCTGGGCCAGGATGGGCCCGGCGTCGACCTCCAGGGTGGCCACGTGGACGGTGCAACCGGCGACCTTGACCCCGGCGGCCAGGGCTTCCTCGACGGCGTGGGCGCCCCGGAACGCCGGGAGCAGGGACGGGTGGGTGTTGAGCACCCGGCCGTCGTAGGCGTCGAAGATCGGTTTGTCGAGGATGGTCATGAAGCCGGCCATGACCACCACCTCGACCTCGTGCTCCTCCAGGGCGTCGACCACTTCGTGGGTGAAGGCCAGCCGGTCCCGGCGCCGCAGGACGACCCGCGAGGGGATGCCGGCGGCGGCCGCCACCTCGGTGGCCCGGCACGGTCGGTCGACGACGACGGCGACCACCGGCAGGCCGGCGGCCAGGATGGCCTCCAGGTTGCTCCCCCCTCCGGAGGCGAGGACGCCGATGCGCATCACAGGGCACCGTATCCCCCTTTCGTGGCATGGTTGGGTGAGTTCCGAGCCCGGGGGGAGGATTGGACAGGCTGAGTCAGGGCGAGCGGACGGTGTTCCTGGCCGGGTTGTTCCTGCTCCTCGATCTCTTCGAGTTCCCGTGGCACAAGGGGCTCCCGTTGGCGATCCTGTACGGGGACATCACCCGCACCGCCATCCAGTCCCCGAACTCGCTCCAGGGGACCCTGGCCTTCCTCGTGGCGGTGGCCATGGTCGCCCAGGTGGGCATGACCAAGTTCACCAGCCAGCGGGTCAACCCCGCCCTGGCCAAGCTCCAGCCGGTCGGCGGGATGGCCGTGCTCGCCCTGCTGGCCTGGAAGCTCGCCATCGAAACGTCCTACCTGTCCATCGGCTGCTACCTGGGCATGATCCTGGCCGTGGTCCTGGCCTACGGCGGGGTGACGATGGGCCGCGAGGCCGGCACGTTCAGGCGGTAGCCGCCCGAACCGTCAGCGGGAGTACGACGAAGCCAGCTCCTGGCACACCACGCACACCGGGTGGCGGCTCGGGTCGGCGTGGGGGTGGAACAAGGTGCCGCACAGGGCCTTGACCGCCCGGCCCTGCTTGCGGGCCGCGGCCAGCTCGTCGTTGCGGGCGTAGTGGGCCAGGTCGTCGTCGTCCCCGTCGTCGGCGACCGGGTCGGCGACGTCCGGCGACAGCTGCTCACTCAAGGGCTAACGGTCTCCAGGCCGGCAGGATAACTGCCGGTGCTGGCCTTCCACGCCTCGGCCGCGCCCCGCTGGGCCACGAGCCGGGTGACGGCCATGGCCACGCCCGAGGCCGCGGCCCAGATCAGGGCCTCGGACCACCGGGTGCTGGGCGACGCCGGGTTGGTCGGCGGGTCACCACCCTTGGTCCGTCGCCACCCGGCCCGCAGCAGGGCACGAGTCGCCGAGCCCGCAGCCACGCCGCTCAGCGAGCCGACGATCTTCCACAGGATCCGTCGATCAGCCACGGAGAAGGTGTGCCCGGTCGGCCCGCCGGCCAACCCGGCTCAGCGCCCGGGCGTCTCCCGCAGCCGGATCCACCGGTAGCCATAGCCGGCCAGCTCGATGCCGGCCAACTCGGGGCCCGGGGTGTCGTAGGCCCGGTCGGCGAACACCTCGACGGGATCGCCTTCGGCGCCGGGCTGGGGGCCGAGGTCGACGGTCCGCCGGCGGTCGGCCAGGTTGGTGATCGCCAGCATGACGCCCCCGGGCGCCTCGTAGTGCAGGGCGAGGACGCCGGGGTCGGCGGTGTCGACCGGCGTGCACAACCCGACGCCGAACTCCGGGCACTCCCGCAGGGTGTGCAGCATCCGCTCGACCCAGTGCAGCAGCGAGGCGGGGTCACGCCGCTGGGCGGCGACGTTGACCGTCTCGTACCCGAAGTCCCCCCCGGTGATGACCGGGCGGCAGTACCGGTCGACGGGGGCGGTCGAGAAGCCGGCGCCCGGCCCCGACGTCCACTGCATGGGGGTGCGGATCGGGTCGCGCTCGGGCAGCGACAGATCCTCGCCCATGCCGATCTCCTCGCCGTAGCGGAGCACCGGCGTGCCCGGCAGCGTGCATTGGAGGCTGTAGGCCATCTCGATGCGGCGCCGGTCGTTGCCCAGCATCGGCGCCAACCGGCGCCGGATGCCCCGCCCGTACAGCTGCATGCTCTCGTCGGGACCGAAGGCGGCGAACACGTCGGCCCGCTCCCGCTCGCTCAGCCGGCCGAGGTCGATCTCGTCGTGGTTGCGCAGGAACGTGGCCCACTGGCACGGGTCGGCGAGGACGGGCGCCGCCTCCAGGGCGGAGAGGATGGGATGGGTGTCGCCCCGGGCCAGGGCCAGGAAGACCCGCTGGTTGAGCAGGAAGTTGAACAGCATGGGCAGGCGGTCGCCGCCGCCGAAGTACTCGACCAGCTCCTCGCGCTCGACGTTGGCCTCGGCCAGGATCACCGCGTCGCCCCGCCGCCACGACAGCAGCTCACGGAACTCCTGCAGCCAGTCGAACGCCTTGGCCGGGTTCGGGTCGTTCGGGCGGGTGACCTCGATCACGAACGGGGCGGCGTCCATCCGGAACCCGGACACGCCGAGGCGGAGCCAGAAGGCGATGATCTTGCGGACCTCGGCCCGCACCGCCGGGTTGGCCATGTTCAAGTCGGGCTGGAAGTCGTAGAACCGGTGGTAGTACCAGGCCTCGGCCTGCTTGTCCCAGGTCCAGGTGGCGTCCTGCTCGCCCGGGAACACCATGCCCTGGTGGAGGTCGGACGGCTCCTCCTTGGACCACACGTAGAAGTCCCTGAACGGCGACTCGGGGCCCGACCGGGCCGACTGGAACCACGGGTGCTGGTCCGAGGTGTGGTTGACGACCAGGTCGATGATGACCCGCAGGCCGCGGTTGTCGGCCTGGTGGAGCAGCTCGACGAAGTCGCCCAGGGTGCCGAGGCGGGGGTCGACGCCGTAGAAGTCGGCGACGTCGTACCCGTCGTCGCGATTGGGGCCCGGGTGGATCGGGCTCAGCCACAGGCAGGTCACGCCGAGTCGCGCCAGGTAGTCCAGCCGGCTGGTCAGGCCGGCGAAGTCGCCGACGCCGTCGCCGTCGGAGTCCTGGAACGTCTCGACGTCGAGGGAGTAGATGACGGCCTGCTTGTACCAGCGCTCGTGCATGGAGGGGTACCTACCCGCCGGGGCGCACGACCACCGCCTCGGTCCCGCCGAGCCTGCCGTCCCACGCCGACCCCTCGTCCCGGCCGGTCGTCGACACCTCCACGACCCAGCCGGCGGGGCACGCCGCGTCCTCGTCGCCGAAGTTGGCCCACACCCGCCGGCGGTCGCCGTCGTCGGCGAGGCGCTCGTAGGCCAGGACGCCGGCCGGTGCGTCCAGCGGCCGCCAGCTGCCGGCGTGCAGCGCCGGCGACCGCCGGCGGGCGGCCAGGAGCCGGCGGTAGAGGTGCAGGATCGAGCTGCCGTCCCAGGCCAGGCTGCCGGCGTCACCGGTGGCGACCCCGGGCGGCCAGGGGAGCCACGGGTCGGACGCCCACCCGTGAAGCACCCCCTCCTCCCACGGGATCGGTGCCCGGCAGCCGTCCCGACCGCCGGGGTCCACCCGGCGCTCCTCCGGCACCTCGGCATCGCACAGGCCGAGCTCCTCGCCGGCATAGAGGAACGGTGTGCCCCGCAGGGTGAGCAGGACCGTCGCCGCCACCCGAGCCCGGGCCTCGGAGCCGCCGTAGCGGGTGCGGTGGCGGGGCGTGTCGTGG
>DATJHJ010000113.1:0-15261 GCA_035494015.1 Acidimicrobiales bacterium | reverse complement strand
CGTGCCGGACGACCAGATCAAGGGCATCGACGTCCTGCGGGCCATCCGCTCCTTCGACCCCTGCATGCCCTGCACCACCCACATGGACACCGGCAAGGGCATCATCACGCGGGAGATCAACTCCTGCGGCTGCACCCTCGAGTAACCCCCCCACGTTTCTCGGCCGTCAGCCGCAGCAACCCGGGCCCCCTCTTCGGAGGGGGCCCGGTGCTTTTCGCCAATACCCCGATCGTTCTGGCTGCACTTGCCCGCCGATAGGGTGGTAACTGCAGCCAGAACGGTCGGGGCTAGGTCAGGGGCGCCAGGGCGTCGGCCAGTGGCTCCAGGACCTCGGGGCGGTGGGGCGGCGACAGGTTCACGATCCCCAGATCCAGCCCGGCGCCGGCCAGGGCCCTGGCCTCCTCGACCAGCTGCGTGGTATCGCCATCCGGGGGCAGGCGGAGGTGGGTCGACATGGTGATCTCGGCCATGTCGCGGCCGATGTCGTCGCAGTGGGACTGGAGGACCTTGCGCTTCTGCTCGAACACGTCGACGCCGCCGCCGGGGAAGTTCCAGTGCTGGGCCCAGCGGGCGACGGCCCGCAGGGTGCGGCGCTCGCCGCCGCCGCCGATGCACAGCGGGGGGTGGGGGCGCTGGACGGGCTTGGGCTCGCAGCGGGCGGCGGTGAGCTGGTAGTGCCGGCCGGCGAAATCGGTGTGCTCATTGGTCAGCAGGCCGAGCACGACCTGGCACGCCTCGTCGAAGCGGTCGAAGCGCTCGGCCAGCGGGGGCAGGTCGATCCCGTAGGCCGCGCACTCCTGCTCGTTCCAGCCCGCGCCCAGACCGAGCTCCAGCCGCCCGCCGGAGATGATGTCGACGGTGGCGGCCATATTGGCGAGCACGGCCGGATGGCGGTAGACGTTGCCCGTGACCAGCACCCCGACCCGCAGCCGGCGGGTGGCCTGGGCCAGGGCGGCGAGGGTGGTCCAGCCCTCCATGCACGGCCCGTTGGGGTCGGAGAAGATCGGATAGAAGTGGTCGAACGTCCACCCGGACTCGAACAGCTCGATGCCGTCGGCCACCTGCCAGACGGCCAGCATGTCGGGCCAGGTGGTGTTCTGGGGCGAGGTCTTGATCCCGAAGCGCACCGCTCGTTCCTACCACCGGCCATCATTCGTCAATGACCGGGCTGTCCGAGGACGACGTCGACCCCGACCCCATCCGCCAGTTCCAGGCCTGGCACGCCGAAGCGGGCCACCCGGATACGGTCGCCCTGGCCACCGCGTCGGCCGACGGGGCGCCGTCGGCCCGCATGGTCCTGCTCAAAGGGGTCGACCAGCGGGGGTTCGTCTTCTACACCAACTACGGCAGCGCCAAGGCCGCCGACCTGGCCGCCAACCCCCGGGCCGCACTCCTGTTCCATTGGCTCCCCCACCGCCAGGTCCGGGTCCGCGGCCCGGTCGGGCCCGTCGGAGACGACGAGTCGGACGCCTACTGGCGCAGCCGCCCCCGCGGCAGCCAGCTGGGCGCGTGGGCCTCCCGCCAGAGCGAGGTGATCGTCGACCGGAAGCTCCTCGAACAGCGGCTGGCCGAGGTGGCCGAGCGGTTCCCGGCCGACGTTCCCCGGCCGCCGTTCTGGGGCGGGTTCCGGGTCATCCCCGAGATCGTCGAGCTGTGGCACCACCGCGACGACCGCCTGCACGACCGGCTGCGCTACCGCCGGGACGGCGGGGGCGCGTGGGTCATCGAGCGCCTGTCACCCTGAGGTCCGCTCAAGCACGGCCAGGATGTCCTCGCCGTAGCGCTCCAGCTTGAGGGGGCCGATCCCCGCACAACGGGCCAGCTCGGCCAACGTCGACGGTCGCCGGTCGGCGATGCCGCTGAGGTGGGCGTCGTTCATGACGACATACGGCGGCACCTTGTCCCGGCGGGCGATCTCCGTCCGCCACGCCTTGAGGGCCTCCAGCGCCACCGGGTTGGAGCTCGGGGCCAACGCAGGACGGGCCGCACGAGCCACCGGCGCCGGCGCTTCCCGCACCGCGGCGACGGGGGCGGTGCCGGCCAGCTCGGCCAGGAAGGGCGACGGGGCGTCGGCGTCGCCCAGGACCACCGCCGACGTGCCGGCGCGGGTGATGGCCACGTGGAAGATCCGCCGCTCCTCCTCCACGTCGTCGGCCAGGCGGTGGGGGAACAGGTCGGCGGAGGCACCGAACACGACCACGTACGGCCATTCCCGGCCCTTCACCCGGTGGACGGTCGACAGGTGGACGGCCGGCCCGGCCGCAGCAGGGCCGGCCAGCGCCGCTCGCAGCCAGGGCTCGAATCCCGCCGGATCGGGGTGGAGGGTCGCCAGCTGCTCCAGGGCCCACAGGTCGTCGCCGTGGGCCGACCGGTCGGCGGTGCCCCGGGACTGATCGAGGGCGTTCATGGCCCGGTCCAGGCCGATCCGGCGCCGGACCAGGGACAGCACGCCGGCCGTCGTCGCCCCCCGGGCGGCCACCGCCTCCGCCACCAGCTCCACGTCGTCGGCGTAAGCGTGGACCCGGTCGGCGTCGTCGCCGGACAGCCAGTCGCCCAGGCTGCGCAGGTCGGCCACCGACGTCCGGGGCCGGCGGGCCATCATCTCCAGCACGTTGCGGGCGATCTTGCGCGAGGGCCGGCGGACGGTGGCGGCCACGTCCTCCCGGGCGATGTCGGCCGGCGCCAGGCCGATGCGCAGGTAGGCCAGGGCGGCGGCGATGCCGGTGCGGCCGAGCAGCTCGGTGCCCACCGCCCGGTTGCAGGCGATCCCGGACTGGCCGAGCAGGATCTGGATGGGCAGCAGCACGGCGTTGACCCGGGCCAGCACGGCGATGTGGTCGGCGGGGACCCCGTCGGCCAGCCACGCCGCCACCTGGTCGCGGGCCGCCACCGTGAGGTCGTCGTCCGGCACCGGCGCCACGTCGAGGGCGCCGGCCTCGTCGGCCCGGCCGGGTGCCGGCGACACCTCCTTGGCGATGCGCCGGCGGTTGTAGCCGAGCAGCGCTTGGGCCCCCCGCACGATGGCCGGGGGACAGCGGTAGTTGACCCGCAGGTCGTAGCTGGCCGCGCCGGGGAACCAGCGATCGAAGTCGATCAGGAAGCCGGGGTCGGCGCCGGCATAGCCGTAGATGACCTGGTCATCGTCGCCCACGCCGAACACAGACGCCGCCGGCCCGGCCAGCAGCCGCAGCAGCAGGACGTGGGCGGGCGTGAGGTCCTGGAACTCGTCGACCAGCAAGGTCCGGCAGGAGGCCCGGGCCCGGGAACGCAGGTCGGGGTCGGCCAGGAGCAGCTCCACGGCCCGGTAGATCTGCTCGTCGAAGTCCACCGCCCCCCGGGACGCCAACGCGGCCCGGTAGGCGTCGAACGCCACCGCCACCCCTCCGGCGTCGGGGTACCGGGACTCGGCCGCGTCCGGGTCGAGCAGGCCGAGCCGGATGGCGGACAGGGCCTCCAGGTAGGGGGCGACGGGGTCAGCGTTGGTCCGCCGCCGGATCTTCACCAGCGACTGGACGATGTTCCGCACGTCCCGCTCCTCGACGACCCGGACGGGACCGGAAAGCTGGCAGATGGCCAGGCCGAGGGAGTTGAGGGTGCGGATGGTCGGGCGCAACCCGGCGGTGCGCTCCCGCAGCTCGTCGGCCGCCTTCACGTTGTAGGCCACCGCGGTGACCAGGTCGGGCTCGTGGCCCCGGTCGGCCAGGAGGTGCCGGAGCCGCTCGGTGAGGACGCGGGTCTTGCCCGAGCCGGCGGGGGCGATGATGCGGGCGGGACCGCCGGGATGGGAGACCGCGGCCAGCTGGTCGGGGGCCAGGGTGGCGGTGGGCGGTCGGTCCCGGGCCAAAGTGAGCCGGCCGGCATCGATGGAGTCCCGGTGGACGACGGCCTCGGCTACGGGCAGCGGCCGGCGCGGCCCGCCGTCGCACCACGCCGGGGTGCCGTCGGCCAGGACGATGTCGCCATGCTCGACGGCGGCGGCCGCCCCGAGACGGGCCGCCCGCACGCCGTGCCACCACACCGGCTCGGCACCCGCCGCCCGCCCGTCGTAATTGTTGGCCCAGACCAGGAAGTGCAGCCGTTCGCGGCGCAGCTCGAAGCCCGGCCCCAGCTCGTAGGGCGGCCGGGTCTCGGTCTCCGGTGCCTTGAGCTCGCGGGCGTCGATCCCCAGCTCGACCACCACCGGGCTGCGGCCCGCCCATGCCCGGTGCAGCTCGGCGGCCGCCTCCACGCCGTCGACCCGAACCCGGGCCACGCCCTCCCACTCCGGGGGGACGGGCGCCCCGGGGGCGACCACCAGGCCCCGGCCCAGCGCTGCCGGGCCCCGGCTCATGCCGGCTTGCGGCCCACCAGGAGGTGGTGGGGATGCAGGTAGCCCTTGTGCAGCGGGCGCTCCCGGACCTCCAGGCCGGCCTCGGCCATGGCCCCGGCCAGCTCCGCTGGCGGCAGGAAGACCAGCTGGCTACCGGAGGTGATGTGCAGCAGCTTGACCGCCGCCGTCTCCTGCAGCTCGTTCCATCTCGCCTTCCACCGGGGCGTGAGGGCCATCTCCTTGACCACCAGGGTCCCGCCCGGCCCGAGGTGCTCGGCGCAGGACCGGACCACCTCGAGCTGGGTGGCGGCATCGAGCAGGTAGAGCACGTCGACGATGGCGATGGCGTCCCACGGTCCGGGGGGCAGCGCCGCGCCGGAGGCCACGTCAAAGGCGGCCGGCAGGTCACCCCGGACGGCAGCGCCCCGGGCCGCGTCGAGCTTCTCCTCGTCGACGTCGACGCCGCGGACCATCCGGCGGGGCGACTCCAGGGCCAGCAGCAGCGACAGCAGGCCGTGCCCGCACCCGACCTCGAGGATCCGCCCGGCGGCCGGCAGCTCGGCGGCGACGGCGGGGAACGGGCAGGTCACCCAGCGGGCCCGCACGTGGGCCCGGGTGAGCAGCGACGAGTCGGCGTAGAGCGAGAGGAGGTCGCGCCTGGACGTCACTCGGACCGGCCTCCATGGCGTTCTGGCACGCAGCCGGCCGGGCCGCTCACGTGCCGGCGGGAGCGGGCAGGTCGGCGTAGGTGGCCAGGGTGAACCCGGCGTGGGCCACGGCCCGGACGGCGACCGGACCGACCAGGGCGGCCAGCTCGTCCTCCCACCGGTAGCCCCAGTGGTACCGGGACCGGTCCACGTCGTCCCCCTCGCCGGGATGGACGGTCAGCTCCACCGCGGGTTGGTGGCGGGCGGCCAGGCGGGCCAGGACTTGGGGGAGCATCTCCTCGTCCATGCGGCCCGCACACTCGATCCCGACGGCGTCGAGCGGGAACCGCAGGCCGGCCCGGCCCGCGGCCCGGGCCAGCCGCCAGCCCAGGAGGGTCACGCCCAGCCCGATGGGGTTGAACGACCGGAAGCGCGGGACCCGGACGGCGGGGATGTCGAAGTCCGTGGCCAGCTTGAGCACCACCCTGCACACCGACGGCCACAGCTGGAGGTGCTGGTGGGCGTCGAGGTGGGTGATGGGCACGCCGAGCTCCTGCACGCACTCCAGCTGGGCGGTGAACTCCAGCCGCAGCTCCTCAGGGTCGACCCGGCCGAGCAGGGCGCGGCCGACGAACTCGCTGTAGCTCTCGCACAGCTGGCCCCGCTTGCCGAGCAGCGTCGGGATCTCCCGGGCGGTGAGCAGCGGGGGGTCCTCCCCCACGGCGGCGAGGTGGACGCCCACCCCCAGCTCGTCCTCGTCGGCCAGCCATGACGACACCTTGGGATAGGCCGGCCCGATGGCGATCACCGACGTGCTGGTGACCACCCCCTCCCGGTGGGCGTGGAGGATGCCCCGGGAGATCCCCTCGGTCAGCCCGTAGTCGTCGGCGTTGACGATGAGCATGCGCTCGGTCACTGGTCCACCCTCGTCAAGGGATGGCCCAGTGAATACTTGTTGGACCGGCGTTTCCGTTGCGTTCCGCACGCAGCTGGCGTTGCGTTCCGCACGCAGCTGGCGAGGCCGGTCATGAGACGTAGTACCCGGTGCCGAAGATGGCCGTCACCGCGACCAGGGCGATCCCGCTGGCGGGCAGGACCAGCCGGCGCCACAGGGGCGGCTCGGCGAGGAACTCCCCGACCACGGCGAAGATCGGGAAGGCGCCGAGCAGGTAGCGGGCCATCCCGAAGAAGTTCTGCGTCGACAGGGCCGAGATGCCGACGAGCAGGAGGACGTAGATCCCGTAGCCGAGGCCGAAGCGACGGAACACCCGGGGCACCAGGCAGACGGCGGCGAGGGTGAGCACGGAATGGGCCACATAGAACACCCCCCACCACCGGAGGTTCCAGATGTGGGCCATGTCGTGGAAGAACTGCACCTTGAACCAGGTGGTCGGGCCCGGCGTCTGCTGCCAGCCGGCTTCGGCGGTGGCGAAGGCGAACGGGTCCCCGAACCGGTGCCAGAGGAACAGGCACCAGGCGGCCAGGCCGAGGACGCCGAGGAGCACGCCGGCGTCGCCGCGCCGCACGCGCGACCAGTCGACCAGCCTGCCGCTGGCCGGTCGCAGGGCACCCCGGCGCTCGAGGGCCCGCACGGCCAGGGCGACCACCAGCACGATGCCCAGGGGCCGGGCGGCGGTGGAGACGGCGGCGGCCACCCCGGCCAGGACCGGCTGGTCGTTCTCGAGCAGCAGGAAGGCGGCAAGGACCGTGGCGATAAAGAGGGCGTCGGCGTACACCACCCCGTAGAGGTAGAAGGCGTACGGGAAGAGCAGGAAGGCGGCGAGGGCGGTCCACGCCGCCGCCGGGCTCATGCGGGGCCGGAGCCAGGTGGCGAGCAGGCCGGCCAGCGCCGCCCCGCACAGGAACGTGACGAGGATCCCGGCGACATAGGTATTGCCGACCACAACCGCGACGGCGCGTACGACAAGTGGGTACACGGGGAAGAAGGCCACCGTCGACTGGCGGCGGCCGGCAAAGGAGTACCCGTCGTGGGCGATCCGGTAGTACCAGCCCGAGTCCCACTGCGCCCACCCCCGCAGCCAGGACGGGCCGTTGAAGGGCGGGACCAGTGCGGGATGGGGCGGTGTCGGGATGTCCGGCGAGACCACGGCCACCACCAGGTACAGGACGGCGGCCACGGCCACGAAGGCCAGCACCCCGTGCCGAGCCCGCAGGTCCCACCGCCGGCTGGTCGGCTCGGGGGTCGCCTGCCGGACGGGAGCGTGTCGGTTGGAGAGCATGGATCGAGGGATTCTCCGGCGCTCTGGTCACGGGGACCGGCGAGAGAACCTATCACGGGGCCTCAAGGCCGGGCCGGGTCGTGCCGATAGAGCCGGTTGTGGGCGGCCGCCACCAGCCACCGCTCGGCGATGCCTTCGCCGGCGCCTTCGCCGGTGCCTTCGCCGATGTCCTGACCGCGGCCCAGGCCGGCGGGCAGTGGGCGTACGAGCGGCTCTACCGGTCGCTGGCCCCGACGGTCGCCGGGTACCTCCGGGTCCAGGGCGCGGCCGAGCCCGACGACCTCACCAGCGAGGTGTTCGAGCGGGCCTTCTCGGCCCTGGGAGGCTTCTCGGGGGGCGAGGCGGCGTTCCGCTCCTGGATCTTCACCATCGCCCACCACCGCCTCACCGACGAGCGGCGCCGGGCCGCCCGCCGGCCGGTCCAGGTCGACCAGCTCCCGGCCGAGTGGCCCGCGGGCGGCGTCGAGGAGGAGGTCGAGCGCCGCCTGGCCACCGAGCGGGTGCGGGCCCGGTGCGAGGGCCTGGCCCCCGACCAGCGGGACGTCCTGCTCCTGCGCATGCTCGGCGCCCTCACGGTCGAGGAGATCGCCAGCGCCCTGGGCAAGTCCCCCGGGGCGGTCAAAGCCCTGCAGCGCCGGGGACTGGCCGCCGTCCGCCGGCAGATGGAACGAGAGGGCGTACCCCTGTGACCCCCGACGACGTTCACACCGACGAGATGCCCACCCTGTACGACGACCCGTGGCCCGCCGATGACCCGGCGGTGGCCGCCCTCGCCGAGGATCTTCGGATCGTGGCCTCCGGGCCGGCGCCGGAGCCACGGCCGGGATTGGTCGCCGTCATGGCGCAGGGCACCGTCCGTCCGTCGGGACCACAACCTGGGAGAAGGAAGATGCTCGTAAAGACCGCACTCGGAAGCCTGGCCGCCAAGGTCGCCCTCGGCGTCGGCGTGGCCGCGGCCAGCATGACCGCCGTGGGGGCGACAGGAGTCCTGCCCGACGCCGCCCAGCACGCGGTGGCGTCGGTCGTCAGCGCCACCACGCCGTTCGTCCTCCCCGACCCCTCCTCGGCCGCCGTCGCCGCCGAGGCGGGCGACGACACCCCCGGCTCGACCACCACCACCTCGTCCACCCTGCCCACGACCTCGTCCACCACGCCCACCACCCTCCTCGGGGGTGGGACCGGCACGCCGACCACCCTCGCCGGCGGGACCGACGGCGACGGGGCCGATGACCACGCCGCCGACAACCATGGCGCCTGCGTGTCCGCCATCGCCCAGGACAAGTCCGGCACCGACAACCACGGCAAGGTCGTGTCGACGGTGGCCCGCAGCGACTGCGGGAAGAGCACGTCCTCGTCCACGACCTCGTCGACCTCCACGACGACCTCGAGCACGGTCGGCGTCGCCCCCACCAAGGGCAACTCCGGGCCGGGGAACAACGGGAACAGCGGGAACGGGAACGGCGGTTCCGGCAAGGGCGGCAAGGGGTAAGGGTTTCCCGGCCGCCGCCGGCCGGGTACATCGCGTGGTGTCATCCGAGGTCACGACCACATTCCACGCGTCCGTCGAGCAGGGGACCGAGCGCCTGCACCGGTCCTGGCCCGGCCTCCTGGCCACCGGAGCGGTGGGCGGGATCGACGTCAGCATCGGGCTCCTGGCCCTGCTGACCGTCGAGCACGCCACCGGCAACCGCCTGCTCGGCGCCCTCGCCTTCGGGATCGGCTTCATCGCCCTGACCCTGGCCGGCAGCGAGCTCTTCACCGAGAACTTCCTGGTCCCGGTGAACGCGGTCGTCGCCGGTCACGCTCCGCTGCGGGCGCTGATCCGGCTCTGGGTCGGGACCCTGGTCGCCAACATGGTCGGCGGGTGGCTGGTGGTCGGGCTGATCATGGCCGGCGACCCGGAGCTGCGGCCGACCGCCCTGGAGACCGGGATCCGGGTGGCCCAGCGGCCGATCGGCTTCTCCATGTTCGCCGCCGCCATCCTGGGCGGCACCGTCATCACCCTGATGACGTGGATGGAGCGGGGGACCTCGTCGGTGCCGGCCAAGCTGGTGGCGGCCATGTCCGCCGCCTTCCTGCTGGGCGCCGGGCCCGTGGTCCACGCCGTCGTGAACACCCTGGAGGTCTTCGGCGCCCTCCAGGTCGGCGCCCCCTTCGGTTACCTGCGGTGCGCCGAGGTGTTCGGGTTCGTCGCCGTGGGCAACGCCGTCGGGGGTCTCGGGTTCGTGACGGTCCTGCGCCTGGTCCAGGTCGGGTCGACCACGGTCAACAACGAGCGCCGCCGGCCCCAGAACCGCCGGCCCCGGCAGGCGGCCTGACCGGCGTCACGCGGCGTCACTCGACGTCGGCCCCCACCACCGTGCCGTAGCGGGGCCGGTGGTTCAGCCACCGCCGCCGGAGGTCCTCGACCATGATCTCCCGGGTCTCGGCGACGACCTGGCGCCGGGGGCGGGTGCCGGCCCGCACCAGCCGGGCCGTGGCCCCCAGGAGGCGTGCGGGCGTGAGGATCTGCGAGGGCCGCACCCGGTGGGCGAGCACGTCGAGGAACCGGTCCGTGCTGGCGCCGTCTTCGGCCAGGCGGAGGAGGATCTCGACGAACACCGGGGGGACGGGGCCGGCGCGGCCGAAGTCGCCGGCGAACCAGGCCATCTCCCGGGCGTCCCGGTCCCGCCACCGCCACCAGCTGGTCATGGCCCCGTCGAGCGGGCGGGTGCCCCCGAGGCCCTCGACCACGGCCACGGCCAGCCGCTCGGCCTGGCGGAGGGCATCGGTGATGCCCTGGCCGGGGGTGGGGTCCTTGAAATGGCCGGCGTCGCCCACCAGCACCCAGCCCGGGCCGGCCGACTCGCGGAAGTACGACGTCCACCGGGTGGCGAGAAGCGGCCGGCCCACGCGCCGGGCGGGGGCGACCATGGCGGCCAGCGGCGGGCAGCGGGCCACGTGGGCGTCGAGGGCGCCGGCGGGATCCTGGCGGAACTGGGCCGCCCGATCGGCAGGGGCGATGGTGAGGACCAACTCCAGCCCGGCGTCGCACGGCCAGGCGCCCAGGAACTCGTCGTCCCACCGATGGGCGAGGAAGGTCCCCGGCTCCGGTACCGCGGCGCCCTCGTAGTAGGCCCAGCACGCCAGCCGCTGGTTGCGGGCCAGGTTGTAGCTGCGGGCGCCGGTGAGGCGGGCCACGACCGAGCCCCGGCCGTCGGCCCCGACGACCAGTGGGGCCAGCAGCTCGGTCTCCGGCCCGCCGTCGCCGCCTCCGACCCCGCCGCCGGCCGCCCGCACGCCGGCCACCCGACCGTCCCGCTCCACCAACCCGACCACTCGGGTCCCGGTGCGCACCGTCGCCCCCGCCTCGCCTGCGGCCTCGACCAGGGCGGTGTCCAGCACCGGTCGGCGCACGGACAGCCATGGTCCCGGATCGCCGGGCCGCCGCGGCCACCGGTGGACCATGGCCAGCTCCTCGATCCGCAGGTCGACCTGCTCGATCCACGGGGCCCCGCTGGCCAGGAGGCGGTCCAGCACACCCAGGTCGGCCAGGATGCGGCCGGCGTCGTTCTGGAAGACGTGGGTGGACAAGGTGTCGCTCGGGAACGTGGCCTTGTCCACCAGGGCGACGGACAGCCCCCGATTGGCCAGCTTGGCGGCCAGGGACGACCCCGCGCACCGGGCGCCGACGACCACGACGTCGTAGCGCTCGCCCATCGGGGATTGAGCGTACGGCCGGCGATCGCCCCCCGGCTACCGCCGTGCCGGCGCCACCCCGGCGCCCGCGTCGGCCATGACCCGGCGGTGACGCAGCGTGATCATGACCCCGACCGGGCGATGGCCCGCCGGGCGAGGAACACCGATGGCGGCACCGACCAGTACAACGCCCTGCGTAGCGGCCCGACCACCGGTACCGTGGAGCGAACATCGCCCAGAGGAGCTCCCCTTGACGCACGCAGCCCACCGGCGGCCGGCCGTGGTCGCCCTGTTCCTGTCCCTCTTCCTGGTCGTTCCCATCGTGGAGGCGGGGCCGGCGGTCGCCGCCCCGGCCACCCGCACCCAGGCCGCCGCGGCTCCCTCGTCGAACGCCCTCGAGGTCCTGGGCAACCTCCTGGCCCGGCTGTTGCCGCCCCCGCCGGCGCCGGCCGCGCCGACCCTCCCGCCCGCGGTGGTCAGCCAGGTCCTGGCGTCCACGGTCCGGGTCAACGGCCTGGCGTGCGGCGTGCGGGTGGCCGGCAGCGGGTTCTCCCCCGCCCCCGACGTGATCGTCACCAACGCCCACGTCGTCGCCGGCAATACGGCCACGTCGGTCCTGCGGCCTGACGGTAAGACGCTGCCCGCCGTGGTCCAGGTGTTCGACCCCAAGCGGGACCTGGCCGTGCTGTCCGTCCCCGGGCTGGGCGAGCCCAGCCTGCCCGTCGGCTCGGCGGCCACCGGCGAGACCGACGCCATCTTCGGGCACCCGCAGGGCCAGGCCGCGGTGCGGGTCCTGCCCGCCACGGTGACCCGCCACGTCACCGCCGATATCGGCGACATCTACGACCAGCCGGGCGCCGTCCGCCAGATCCTGGTGCTCAACGCCACCCTGATCCCGGGCGACTCGGGGTCCGCCCTGGTCAACCGGGCCGGGCAGGTGGTAGGGGTGGCCTTCGCCACCGCCTCGCTGCGCCGGGCGACCTCGTTCGCGGTGGCCAGCGAGGAGCTGGCGCCGGTCCTGGCCCAGCCCCGCGGCGGGGCCGTGAGCACGGGGCCCTGCCTGGAAGACTAGGGCGATGACCGTCGCCACCCTGAAGATGATCACCCTCGACTGCGCCGAGGTCCGTCCCCTGGCCACCTTCTGGTCGCAGGTGCTGGGCTGGGACGTCGCCGACGTGCAGGACGAGTACGCCATGCTGACCGGGCCCGGGGTCGCCCTCGGCATCGGCAAGGTCGAGGACTACGAGCCGCCGGGCTGGCCCAACGAGCACGGGAGCAAGCAGTTCCACTTCGACCTGGCCTGCGAGGACATCGAGGCCGCCGCCGCGCAGTGCCAGGAGCTCGGCGGGACCATCCCGACGCACCAGCCGGGCGAGACGTGGCGGGTCGTCCTCGACCCCGCCGGCCACCCCTTCTGCCTGACCAACGCGGCCAACTGGGGCTAGCCCGCCAGAGCGATCTCGTCCTCGAGCTATCCCGGGCGGAGGAAGTGCTTGCCCAGCGTCTCCTCCTGGCGTTGGTAGGAGGAGCCGATCCCCCGCCCGTAGAGGGTGGAGGGCTCCTCCAGCATGCGCTCGAAGGTCAGCTTGCACACCCGCTGGCCGTGCTCGATCATGAACGGCACGTCGTGAGCCCGCACCTCCAGGGCGGCCCGTGACCCCCGGAAGGCGCCGGCCGGGTCGTAGCCGAAGCCGGGGTCGAAGAACCCGGCGTAGTGGGTGCGCAGCTCGCCGCTGGTGGGGTCGTAGGCCGTCATCTCGGCTGCCAGCTCGGGCGGGATGGTGACCGCTTCGTCGGACATCAGCAGGTAGAAGCGCTGTGGGGTGAGGACCACCCGGTCGCCGCCCTCGCCCCTGATCCGCTCCCAGTACGCGTCGGGATCCAGGCCGCCGCCCCGGGTCATGTCCAGCAGCGGGGCGTTGTCCCGGGCCCGGTACCCGACCCGGCCCGACGCGTCGCCGGTGAGGTCCAGGCTGAGGAACAGGCCGTCGTGGACGGCCAGGTCGGCGTCGGCCACCGGTTCGCCGGCGGTGAACAGCAACGGGCGGTCGGCGTGGAAGGCCCGCAGGGCGTCGTCGTCCAGCTCGGGCCGGCCGACCGACAGGCGCAGCTGGTTCAGGGCCAGGTCCTCGCGCACCCGGATGGCGAACGACAGCGGCACGACCTCCAGGTACAGGTTGCCGGTGTAGCCCTCGCGGATCTCGTCGAAGCGGTAGCTGCCGTCGGTGATGACCCGGGTGAAGACGTCGAGCCGACCGGTGGAGCTCTTGGGGTTGGCCTTGCCCCGCACGCCGGGCGGCAGGGCCAGGCGCTCCTTGAGGGGGATGAGGTACGGCCGGTTCGTCTCCAGGACCGCGCCCTCGCGGTGCAGGTCCAGCTCGTCGATGACATAGTCCTTGACCCGCTGCTCGACGCTGTGGCGCCCGGGCAGGAAGCTGCAGCGGATGCGGTACGCAACCTCGCCGAGGCGGAGGTCCAGGCTGGCGGGCTGGATGTTCTCCCGGGGGACGGTGAACGGGTCGGCCGAGATGACGCCGGCGTCGACGGCCTGGGCCAGGTACTGGCTGGGCAGCACCCCGTCCTTGCCCGGCGGCAGGTTGAGCATGGCCGGTGGAGTCTACGGGAGGCTTACGCGGGCACGGCGGCGAAGAACTTGGCCGCCACGGGGGCGGCCACCCGTCCGCCCACGCCGCCGCCCTCCACCAGCACGGCGACGGCCAGGGTCCCGCGGTAGCCGATGAACCAGGCGTGGGTCTTGTTCGGGTCGGTCCCGTCGTACTCGGCCGTCCCGGTCTTGCCGGCGATCGCCTGGCCCGCCACCGCCGCGCCGGTGCCGGTGCCCGTGCGCACCACCTCGGCGGTCAGGTCCTTCAGCGTGGCCGCCACCCCCGCGTCGAGGTTGCTCACCGCACCGGCCGGGTTGTCGGCCAGCAGGCGGGGCGCCCGCCAGCTCCCCGACGCCACCGCGGCGGCCACGGTGGCCATGTGCAGCGGGCTGGCCAGCACCCGTCCCTGGCCGATCGCCTGCGAGGCCCGCTCGGCCGTGTCGGCGGGGGCGGGGAACTTCCCGCCCGCCGTGGGCAGGCCGAGGTCGTAGGAGGCGCCGAAGCCGAAGGTGGTGGCCGCCGCGGTCAGGGCGGCGTCGGACAGGTTGGCCGACAGGGCGACGAAGGCGGTGTTGCAGGACTGGGCGAAGGCGGTGCGGAAGGTCGTCCCCCCCAGCGAGCCGCCTTCGAAGTTCACGAACTTCTGGCCGCCGACGGTGGCGTCGGGCGGGCAGGCGGTCGGCGAGTCCGGCCGGGTCCCGGCCGCCAGCAGGGCGGCGGTGGTGACCACCTTGAACGTCGACCCCGGCGGGTACTGGCCGGCCAGGGCCCGGTTGAACGGCTGGTCGAGCGGGCGGCTGACCACGGCCCGGACGTCGCCGCTGGCCGCGTCGATGGCGACGATGGCCGCCGGCTGGGTCACCCCGGCCAGGGCCTGCTCGGCCGCCGTCTGCACCCGCCGGTCGAGCGTGGTGCGGACCGGTTGCGGAGCTTGCCCGGTGAACTGGTAGAGCGGGTGCACCATGGCGCCGGTGGCCGCGTCGACGGTGTGCACCTCGCCGGAGGGGGTCCCGGCCAGGCGGCGCTCGTACGCCGCCTCCAGGCCGGAGAGGCCGACCTTGTCCCCGACGACATACGGCGCCTTGAGCTCGTCGAGCTTCTCGGCCGTGACCTCGTCGTAGCGGCCAAGGACGTGGAGGGCGAAGTCGTCCGAGACGGCCAACCGGCCCGTCGTGCGCTGGAAGAACACACCGGGCACCGGTTCCAGGACGGGCCGGACCTGGGCGAAGCGATCGGGGCGGATGCGGGCTACGGCCACGAAGTAGTTGGGCTGGACCCCGGGAGCGCTCAGGGCGGCGTCGACCGCGGCCGGCTCGACCCCGAGCTGCTGCTTGAGGATGGCCTGCACCTGGGACCTGTCCTTGATCCGGTCGGGCTCGAGCCCGATGTCGATCACGTCGCCGGCGGAGACCAGGGCCGAGCCGTCGGCGCCGAGGATCGGCGCCCGCTCGGGCCAGCTGCGGGTGCGGGCGAAGCGCTGGCCGGGGCCGAGGTCCGGGTGCAGGGACGCCGGCGACCACGCCACCTTCCATTTCCCGCCCACCTTGCGCAGCTCCAGCATGCCCGGGTAGCTCCACCGCCCCAGCCCGGCCAGGTCCAGGTCGGCCGTGAACGGGGCCCGCACCACCCCGTTCACCCGCTGCATCGACCCCGCCGTGAACGCCGCCGTGGTCACACCGAGGTCGTCGCGCATGTCCCCCACAGTGGCGGCCAGCTCGGCGGGTGCGGGCGGGGCGACCACGGCGGCCATCGCCGCGCTGTCGAAGCGGTGCCAGGCGTCG
>DATJHJ010000112.1:0-15249 GCA_035494015.1 Acidimicrobiales bacterium | reverse complement strand
AACGAGAGGGCGTCGAACCGGGCACGGGCCCCCGCCGCCGCCAACGCCGCGGCCAGGTCGTCGGGCACCGCCACCTCACGTGGCGCGGCGTCGAGCTCGATGTCCACGTCGACCTCGTCGCCAGCGGCCACCCCGGCGCCTGACCGGTTCTCGGCGCTGAGCGGGAGGAGGAACCGGCCGCCCATGACGGCCACCGTGCTGCGGTAGGTGTACCCGTTGATGGTCACTGTCACAGCGGGCCGCCGGCCCCCGCCCAGCCCGTCGACCACCTGCGGCGGCACCTCGAACCCGGTGGCCGTCTTGCCGCCCAGCTCGACGGTGGTCCGGAACCTCACGTCACCTGCCGAGCCAGGGCCTTGGGCGCCACCAGCGTGTACGACGTCCGCACCCACTCCTCGACCTGCTGCCACCGCTCGTCGTCGGCGTCCTTGGCGAGGGTCACCGCGATCCAGCCGTGGCGGCCCAGCCCGTAGCTCGTCGGCTCCACGTCAGGGTCGGTGGCGATCATCGCCGCGGCCTCGTCCTTGGGGAGCTTCACGCTGAGGTGGGTGGCCTCGCCGTCGCAAAACACGAAGTTCTTGCCCCGCACCCGGAACGTGGGGTGGTCGCCCCACTCGGCGATGTCCACCCGCTCCGCCTCCGGCAACCGAGCGACGATGGCCTCCAGCCGGGCCATGTTGTCCATGACGAAAACGCTACCCCTACCCTTGACATGTGACCATTTAGTCACCTATTGTCTGGGACATGGAGAGCGACGGCGAGCTGGGCAGTGTCTTCCGGGCGCTGGCCGACCCGACCCGCCGCTTCCTGCTCGACCTCTTGTTCGCGCGTGACGGCCGTACGCTCACCGAACTGGAGTCCGAGCTGTCGATGACCCGCTTCGGCGTCATGAAGCACCTCAAGGTGCTCGAAGAGGCCGGGCTGGTGGTCGCCCGCCGGTCGGGCCGGGAGAAGTTGCACTTCCTCAACCCGGTCCCGATCCGGATGATCCACGACCGCTGGATCGACAAGTACACGGAGCGCCACGTCACCGCGCTCCTCGACCTCAAGAACGAACTGGAGAAACCGTCATGAGCACCGTCACCGACGACAGCGTCACCACCGCGACCCAGGTCTACCGGGTCTACATCAAGGCCACGGCCGAGGCCATCTGGCAGGCCATCACCGACCCCGAGTGGAGCCAGCGCTACGGCTACGGCGGCTACGTCCACTACGACCTGCGCCCCGGCGGGGCCCTGACCGTCAACCCCAGCGAGGAGATGCGGGCGGCGTCGGCGGCCATGGGCTACGAGATCCCCGACGTCATCATCGACGGCGAGGTCATCGAGGCCGACCCGCCCCACAAGCTCGTCACCACCTGGCGCATGCTGATGGACGCGGGCACCGCGGCCGAGGGTTTCACCCGCATCACCTACGAGATCAAGTCGCTCGACGCCGGCTATTGCTCGCTCACCCTGGTCCACGAGCTCGACGGTGCGCCGGTGCTGGCCGCCCTGGTCAGCGGCGCCCAGGAGGAGTTCGGCGCTGGCGGCGGCCACCCCTGGGTCCTGTCCGACCTCAAGAGCCTGCTCGAGACCGGCGCGGGCCTGGCCGGCTGAACCCGCCCACGGCACGAGGGAGCAGTTGCCCCGTCCCGGGCGGGGCAAATGCTCACTCGGCGCGACCTCTAGTCTGCAGGCATGAGCGACGCCGGCCCCGAAGCGATCGTCGGGTTGCTGGCCGAGGCCGGCCGGCTGAAGGTGGTGGCCGCCATCGCCCTGGGCGCGGCCACGGAGCCGGACATCGCCACTGCGGCCGGGCTGGGCCCGAAGACCGTCCGCAAGGCCCTCGACCGCCTGGTGCGGGGCGGGCTGGTGGAGGCGGGGGCCGACGGGCGCCTGCGGGTGGCGGTCGAGCGGTTCCAGGAGGCGGCCCAGCGGGCGGCGGCGGAGCGCCCCCAGTCCCGCCCCGAGGAGCTGGGGGCCACGGCCGACCAGGCCCAGGTGCTGCGCAACTACCTGGTCGACGGCCGGCTGACCCACATCCCGTCGAACCGGGGCAAGCGGCGGGTGGTGCTGGACTTCCTCGCCGGCCAGTTCGAGCCGGGCCGGGTCTACCCGGAGGAGCAGGTCAACTACCTGCTGGGGCGGTTCCACGTCGACTACGCCGCCCTGCGCCGCTACCTGGTCGAGGAGGAGCTGCTCGAGCGCCGGGAGGGTTTCTACTGGCGCACGGGCGGTACGTTCGAGGTGGACTGAAGGCTCACCAGCGGCGCTCGGCCACCGACACGATCTGGTCGACGTAGGCCTCGGCGAACCGCCGGGCGGCGTCGGGCCCGAACAGGCGGTGGGGGTACCGGAACGTGAGGTGCAGGCGACCCTCGACCGTGACCGCGCCGATGCAGAGGCACTGGGGCGTGCGGGCAGGGAGCGAGTACCAGACGGCGGTGGTGGCGCCGGTGGTGTCGCCGAACGACGGCGGCCGGTCGAGCCAGCCCGCGTTGGCCAGCAGGGCGGTGTCGACCTCGCGGTTGCGGGTCAGGGGCTGGAGGACCACGACCGACTGCTTGGCCCACAGCCCGAGCAGGCCGTTGCGGTCGAGGGCGGCGAGCAGGGCCACGCCGGTGCGGAAGCGCTTGTTGCGGTCCTTCTGGGCGGTGACGGCCCGGAGGGCGGCCCGCGGGCCGGACCGGTGGCGGCGGCTGGTCGACACCCGGGCGGTGACGCAGAAGTTGCCGATCCGCTCGCCCGGCCATTCCGGGGGCCGCAGGTCGACGGGGATGAGCACGCCGACACGCCGGCCAGGGGTGCCATGGGCCAGGTTCCAGTCGCCGATGGCCAGGTGCAACCCGGCCAGCAGGACGTTGCGGGCCGTGCCCGGGCGGTGGACGTTGGCCACCCGGCGGGTATCGGCCACCGAGAGGGCGACCCCGTGGAAGCCGTACCCCGGCTGATCTTCCGCCCCGTCGGGGGCCAGGCGGGCGGGCCGGGCCAGCCCGTCGCGAACCCGCTCGACCGCCTCCCGGTACCAGGCGCCGACCTTCGACACCGAGGGCGAGGTGGGACGGACCGGGAGGTCGTTCACGGCCAGGAAGTCCAGCGCCGGAGCGTCGCCCTCCCGGTAGGCCTCGGCGATGGCCTCGAGCACCCGGACCGCGCTGGGGCCGTCGCCCGCGCCGTGGTTCACGTTGAGCAGCAGGGCGTCGCCGTCCGGGTGGTGGGCCAGCCGGGCTCGTAGGGGCGGCCATTCGCCCATGGCCACCGGCTCGCCCAGCAGCGCGACCCGGGCCCTGTCCAGCGCGGCGTCGTCATGGCAGGTGACGACGTCCAGCGGGTCGTGCGTCGCCGGGTGGTGGCCCAACAGCGTGTCGAGGGCCTTGCGCAGGCGAAGCTCGTCGAGCGACCCCTCGACCCGGGCCTCCAGGTGGACGCTCCACCCGTGGGGTTCGAGCAGGTGGTCGGGATCGGGCGTGGCGTCGGTGCCGTCCCAGATCCAGGCGCAGTCGAGGTGGGAGCGGTGGTCGCCCTTGCGGCCCCGCAGCAGCCGGACGAGATCCTGCGCCGCGCCCACCACGTTGTGGAGGGCGGCCCGCCGCAGCGAGTAGCCGGGCTGCTCGCCGAGCGGCGAGACCCGGTCGACGTGGGCCGAGATGTGGTCGCCGGAGATGACGACGTGGAGGCTGTCAGTGGCCGCGTTCTCGCGGAGGGAGATGCTGCCGGGATGGTAGATGCGCCCGAGCCCGCTGTCGCGGTGGAACCGTCCGCTCGAAACGAGCCAGCGGAAGTAGGCGACGGGCTGGGCGATAGTGGGCGCCGCCTCGCGGCCTACGTCGTCGGCGTCGAGCCGCGTCTGGAGGCTCATCGCAAGGCGGCGGCCGCTTCGAGCCGGACCCGGAAGTCGGGGTCCTGCGCCCTGGCCGCGATGGCGTCCCGGCTGGCCTCCGGGCCGAGCTCGGCCAGCCCTCGCAGCGCCTTCCAGCGCACCCAGGCGTCGGCGTCGGCCAACGCCGCCTCGAGCAGCGGGCGCAGCTCGTCCCGGCCGGCGTCGACCATGGCGTCCACCGCCGCCCGCCGGACCCCGCGAACCGGGTCGTGCACCAGCCGGGCCCACGTCTGCCGGGCCGCCGTGGGATCGGCCTCCCGCAGGAGGTTGGCCGCCACCTGCCGGTGGAACTGGTCGTCGCCAGATGCCGCGGCGAGCACCCGCTCCAAGTCGGCCGGATCGGCCGGTCGCAGCTCGCCGAGGTCGCGCCACGCCTGCTCCAGGCGGGTGAGCTTGCGTCCGCCGGTCGTGGTGCCCGCGGGCCGGCCCCGCAACCACGCTGGCCCCTCCGCCGCGCCGGAGGGAAGGGGGGCGGCCTCTGTGTCGGGATCGCCGAACTCCTCGGTGACCACGGCGAGCACCGGGGCCAGCAGCTCCTCCCAGTCGCCGGGCCGGCGGGCACCGACGGCCACGAAGTCCGGGCCGACCAGCACGTTGGTGACCCGGTCGAACTCGCCGAACAGGCGGGCGACGGGCGGGTCGCCGGCGGCTGCGTCCGCCGACTCGTACCACTTGCTCGGCCCGTCGTGGACCGGATGGGCGAAGCCGAACCGGATCGTCCGGGGGTTCGGGGTCGCCTCGGGCACGACCGGCCCGTCGAACGTGGCGTCGAGGGGGTCGAGGGGGTCGAGGGGGGCGGTGGCCGGGATGGCAGCCGTCGACGAGAGGCGGACCTGGAAGCGCCCGCCGTCCTGCCAGCCGAACTCGAGGGTGACGTCCGGGTCGAGCTCCCGCCGCCACCAGCCGTCGCCGGGGCCGACCGCATCGGCCAGCGCGTCGGCATCCTCCGGCCCCCACGGCCCGGCGGACAGGTACCGCTTCAGCAGGGTCTTGACCGGGCCGAGGGCCTCGAACGGCAGGGCGGTCATGGCCTCGGTGAGGTGGCCGAAGGCGACCGCGGCCAAGCCGCGGTCGGCAACGGCTCGGCGGGCGGCGTCCTCATCCACCCCAGCGACCGTACCGGCCGCCACCCGGAAATGGGATCATGCATGCGTGGGGTCGAGGTCGCTGAAACCGGGCCGCGAATCCGACCGGCGCCTGCTGGCGGGGGTGGCCGCCGCGCTCGCGCAGATCGTCCTGGGCGCGGGACTGGTGGTGGCCGGGGTGGCCGTCTTCCTCGTCGCCACCCCCAGCGTGGCCTCGCCCAGCGCCGGGATCCTGGCCACCGCGGCCATCGCCGTCGGGCTGGTCATGGTGTTCGGGCCGTGGTGGTGGCGGCTGACCCACGACCTGGGCGTCGAGCGCCAGGAGCGAATACGGTCCCAGGAGCGGGCCGAGGTCGCCGCCCACATCCACGACTCCGTGCTGCAGACCCTCGCCCTCATCCAGCGCAACTCGGCCGACGCCCGCACGGTGAGCACGCTGGCCCGGTCCCAGGAGCGGGAGCTGCGAAACTGGCTGTACGGCAAGCCCGAGGTGGAGTCGGGCGGGAGCCTGGCCACCTCCATCCAGAAGGTGAGCGACGAGATCGAGGATCTGCACGGCGTGGCCGTCGAGACCGTGGAGGTGGGCGACTGCCCGGTGGACGAGCGGGTGGTGGCCCTGGTCTCGGCCAGCCGGGAGGCCCTGACCAACGCCGCCCGTCACTCCGGGCAGGCCTGCGTCTCGCTCTATTTCGAAGTCGAGGACGACCAGGTGACGGTGTTCGTGCGGGACCGCGGCAGGGGCTTCGACCCCGACCAGGTCCCGCTCGACCGCCGGGGCATCGCCGAGTCCATCCTCTGGCGCATGGAGCGCCACGGCGGCAAGGCGGTCGTGCGCAGCGAGCCCGGCCAGGGCACCGAGGTCGAACTGGTCATGCCCCGATGAGCCAACCCCGGGTGTTCCTCGTCGACGACCACCTGCTGGTGCTGTCGGGGGTGAAGGCGGAGCTGGGGGACGCGGTGACGGTGGTAGGCGAGGCGTCGGAGGTCGACGCCGCCGTCGAGATGATCCGGGAGCGGCAGCCGGACGTCGTCCTGCTCGACGTCCACATGCCGGGCGGCGGCGGCCGGGCCGTCATCGAGGCCGTCACCGCCACCCATCCGGCGGTGAAGTTCCTGGCCCTGTCGGTGTCGGACGCGGCCGAGGACGTCATCGCCGTCATCCGGGCCGGGGCCCGCGGGTACGTGACCAAGACCATCTCCGGGCCCGAGCTGGTGGAAGCCGTGCTGCGGGTAGCCGACGGCGACGCCGTGTTCTCCCCCCGGCTGGCCGGGTTCGTCCTCGACGCCTTCTCCGCCGAGTACCGCGGCCCGGTGGACCCGGAGCTGGACCAGCTCACCACCCGCGAGAAGGAAGTGCTCCGCCACCTGGCCCGGGGCTACTCCTACAAAGAGATCGCCCGCCAGCTGGCCATCTCGGTCAAGACGGTGGAGACCCACGCGTCGGCCGTGCTGCGCAAGCTCCAGCTGACCAACCGCCACCAGCTCAGCCGCTGGGCCACGGACCGCCGCCTGGTCTGACCCCGGCTCAAGCCGGGCGGCCCCGGTGCCGATGCCTACCGGACGACCACCCTCCACACCCCCGCGTCGGACCACTTGGGCCTGGCCCCGCCGCGCCCCGATGCCGGGGTCGTCGAGCTCGAGGGCGTGGACTACAGGTTCGGTGCCGGCAAGGGCCTGGTCGACCTCGACCTGGTGGTCCCGGCCGGGTCGATCACCGTGCTGGTCGGGCCCAACGGGGCCGGCAAGACCACGTCGCTCCGGGTCGTCACCGGCGCCCTGGCCCCCCAGGCCGGCACGGTGCGGGTCTTCGGTTTGGTGCCGAGCGGCCCCGACGGGGAGGAGGTCCGCCGCCGCTGCGGCGTGGTGGCGGCCAAGCCCGCCCTCTACGACCGCCTGACCGGCCGGGACAACCTGAAGTACGCGGCCGAGCTGTTCGGCCTCGGGCGCGACGCGCCGGTCGAGGAGGCCGCGGCCCGCTTCGGCATCGAGGAGTCCCTCGACCTGCGGGTCGGCGGCTACTCGACCGGCATGAAGACCAGACTGGCCCTGGCCCGCGCCGTCCTGCACGGCCCCGACCTGCTCCTGCTCGACGAGCCCACGTCGGGCCTCGACCCCGAGTCGTCCCACGCCGTGCTGGAGCTGATCCGGGGCATGGCCATGGCCGGGGCCACCGTCGTCATGTCGACCCACCTGCTCCTGGAGGCGGAAGGCCTGGCCGACCAGGTGGTCATGATGGAGGACGGCCACGCCGTGCTGGCCGGTTCGACCGCCGCCCTCATGGCCCAGTTCTGGCCCCGCCCCGTCGTCCGCTTCGCCGCCGAGGAGCCGGCCCGCCTCGATCTGCTGGCCACCATGGACGGGGTGGCGAGCTACGCACGCGACGGCGACACGGCCCAGGTCGAGGTGGACGACATCGCCCGGGTCCCCGCCCTGGTCGCCGCCCTGGTCGACCGCGGCGTGCGGCTGACCCGGGTCGACCCGCACACGCCGTCGCTGGAGGAGCTGTACCTGCGGGTTCGGCACCGCGCCGTGACCCGGTGAACCGCCGCCGGGTGTGGGCCGTCGCCCGCAACGACCTCCGCCAGCTGGCCTACAGCCCGGACTTCTGGGCCCCCATGCTCGTCCTGGCCGCCCTGTTCTTCGTCATCATCCCCACGTTCCTGCTGTTCTTCATGACCCACCTCGGGGGCGTGGGGACGGTGCAGAAGGTCTCCGCCGCCCTCGACGTGCTGCCCCAGGCCGCCCAGCACGCCATCCGGGGCACCACCCAGAACGACCGGACGGCGTATGCCCTGGCCGTCTACCTGTTCGCCCCCATGGCCGTGATCGTGCCCATGACCATCTCGACTGCGGTGGGGGCCAACACCGTGGTCGGCGAGCGGGAGAAGGGCACCGGCGAGTTCCTGGCCCACTCGCCGGCGTCCGAGCGGGAGATCTACCTGGGCAAGCTGATCGCCAGCCTGCTGCCCGGCTACCTGACCACGCTCGTGGGCTTCGGCCTGTACTCGTTGATGGTCAACCTGGTGGTGGGCCCGCACGTGGGCGGGTGGTTCTTCCCCACCCCGGCCTGGTGGGTGCTCATGCTGTGGGTCGTCCCGCCGTTCCTGGCCATCACCCTGTCGGTCGTCCTGCGGCTGTCGGCCCGGGTGAAGTCGGCGGCCGCGGCCCAGCAGGCGTCGGGGCTGGTGACCCTGCCCCTCATCGTGCTCTCGTACGCCCAGTCCACCGGCAGCCTGCTCGGCGCCGGCCACGCCGGTCTCCTCGTCGGCGCCTTCGCCTGGATCTTCGCGGTGTTCGGGCTCATGCGCGGCGCCCGGGCCGTCACCCGGGCCCGGCTGCTCGGGGTGGACGGGGCGACCTGAGCGAGGGCTCAGCCGTCCCGGGCCCAGGCCACCACGTCGTGGGGGTCCCGGCGGCGGGCGAAGGCGGCCCGCTGGCGGCGGGCGCCGTTGCCCTCGCTGACGATCCGGGTTGTGCCCTCGCCGACTGTTTCCCAGTCGCCGTGGGCCTCCAGGCCGGGCCGGACGTGGTCGAGCAGCTCGGTGACGACCTCGGGGGCAGGGCGGGGCCCGGCGGCGCCCGGTGAAACCAGGGTGCCGTCCAGGCCGTAGCGGGCCGCCCGCCACATGGCCGCCTCCAGCACCTCCTGCCGGCGCTCGTCGGGCGGCCGCCCGTCGAGCTCCTCCTGGGCGCCCGTCCACGCCAGCGCCCGGATCAGGCCGGCCACGACCACGGCGTCGTCCACCGCGGCGCACACGTCGCACACCCGGAACTCGAGCGTGGGGTAGCGCACCGACGGCCGGATGTACCAGTAGAGGAAGGTGGCGTCCTCGACGGCTTCCGCGGCCTGCAGCTCCTTGACCAGCGCGTCGAAGTCGTCGGCGGAGGCCAGGCGCGGCGGCATGCCCGCGGTCGGCCACCGCTGCCAGACCTGGAGCCGGTAGCTGTCGTAGCCCGAGTCCATCCCCTCCCAGTACGGCGAGTTGGCGCTCAGGGCCAGCACGACCGGCAGCCACGGCCGGGCTCGGTTCATGGCGGCCACCGCCAGGTCGCGGTCGGGGATGCCGATGTGGACGTGGCAGCCGCAGACCACCTGCTGGCGGGCGATGATCCGGTACACCTCCTCCATCCGGCGGTAGCGGTCGTGGGCGACGTCGACGGCCTGGTCCTGCCACCTGCCGTAGGGGTGGGTGCCCAGGGCGACGAACTCGCACCCCACCTCGGCCGCCCCCGCCGCCACCCCCGCCCGCAGCCGGGTCAGGGCGGCGCGGACCTCGTCAAGGGTGTGGCACACGGGCGTGCCCACCTCGATCTGGCACCGGTTGAGCTCGCCCGCCACCTCGTCGCCCAACCGCTCCCGGGCGCGGGGGAGCACCAGATCCGAGCGGGGGACAAGGTCACCGGTCGCCGCCTCGACGACGAGGAACTCCTCCTCGACACCGAGGGTCAGGCGGTCCATCCGTCACTAGGTTCCCCTCTCCGGGCAGGTTCGACCCCTGCGTCGCTGACTGAGCTGGTTGAGGCGACTCCCCGATGGAGTCTCCGGCCGACGATCAGGCGATCAACCGATGTGACCGGGGCCGCCAGCGTCGTCGACCAGCGGCAAGCCGGCGGCGGCCCACGCGGTCAGGCCGCCGTCGAGGTTGACCGCGTCGTAGCCAGCCTGCCTGAGCGCGTAGGCCGCCTTGTACGACCGGCCGCCGTCCTTGCACACGGTGACGATGGTGCGGCCCTTGGGCAGCTCGGCCATCCGGTCCTGGACCTCGGCCAGCGGGATGTGCACGGAGCCGGCCACCCGACCCGCTCCCCACTCGTCGTCCTTACGTACGTCGAGGACCAGGGCGCCCTTGGCGATGTCCTTTTGCACTCCGTCGAGGTTCTCGGTGGCGACGCCGTTCGAGTCGACGGGGGCGCTGCTGACCACGGGGGTCGACGACGATGGCCGGCCCACCATGGCCAGCGACACGAGCACCGCCGCCCCGACCAGGGCGACGAGGCTGGACATGATCCAAAGACGACGCTTCACGGTGAGTCCTCCCTCATGGGCTCGGCGTGGCGGTTCTCCGTCTGGTGGAGATGACGCTGGCCAGCAACAGCACCACGGCGGTCACAAGGAGCCCGCCGCCGATGGCCGCCAGGATCTGGAGGCCCGTGCTGCTCTTCGGCCCGGGGATGGCCTTGAACTGCAACGCCGCGGAGTAGATGTCGGAGACGGGATCCTCGTCGGTGGCGTTGCGGGTGTCCTCCCAGGCGAAGTGGGCGGCGTAGTTGTCCGAGGCCACCCCCAGGGGCCCCCGCACCGCGCCGCCGTCGACGAAGAAGCCGGGACGGCGGTCGGCCGCCCGGTCAGTGATGCGCACGTTCGGCGCCCACGTGGCCCCGCCGTCGTTGGAGTAGGTGGCGTAGACGTCGATCAGCATGTGGCCGTCGTCGTTGCGGAAGTCGTACCAGCCCACGTCGACCCGGCCGTTGGGGGCGACGGAGATGGCGGGGTCGAACTTGTTGGCGAACCGCTCGACGGGATCATCGGTGATGCGCTTGGCATCGCTCCACGTCTTGCCACCGTCGGTCGACCGACGGGTGATGATCTCGTGGACCTGCTGCGGGCCGGCGACACTGTCGACCGCGTAGTCCTCGGTCACCAGCACGATTGAGTACCCACCGCCGCTGGCATCAGGCACTACGGCGATCTCGGGGTAGTCGGTGCCGTCGGTGTCAGGCTGCACGTCGTAGTGCTGGAAGGTCTTGCCCATGTCGGACGTGACCGAGAGCACGGTGCGCAGATCCTGGGACGCCGGCGCGGTGGGACCGTCCTCGGGCCGCCCGGCCTGGGTGTTCAGGGCGAAGAGCGTGCCGTCGGGCGCCACGGCCAGGCTGGGCCCGCGCCGGGTGGGCAGGGCCTTGTTGCCGAGGGCGGGGATGTTCGACAGGTCGCCCTCGCCGTAGAGGAGGTCGATCGGGGGCCCGAAGGTCTTCCCCCCGTCGGTCGACACCGCGATCGCCGGCCTGCTCTCGGAGTCCGGGAGCCCCGGCACGGCGACGTTTCGCCGCTGCCAGCCGACGTAGACCCGGTTGCGGGCGACGTCAGATGCAATGTGGGGCTGCCACGCGCCCTCGTTGTTGGCCGGCTTCGCCGGGCGGTTGTCCCGGACGAGAGCGCTCTGGAACGTCTGGCCGGCGTCCTGGGTCCGGTCGAGGACGATGCTCGTCGGGCCTCGTGAGCTGAAGGGGACGGAGACGTTGAACGGCATAGCGTGCAGGGCCAGGAGGAGGGTGTCGTCGGCGCCCCACGCCATGGGGTAGGAGATACCGGCGCTGTTGGGCGTGCACCGGTCGAAGCCGTCGCTCTTGGGCAGGACGTCGCCCTTGGCCGCCTTGAAGGTGAGCCCGCCGTCGCTGGAGACGTACAGCGTGCAGGTACCGGCGTGGAAGTCGCCCTCGGAGACCAGGACCCGTGTCGGGTCGGAGGGGTCGACGGCGATGGCCGGAATGCTCTCCAGGCGGCCACGGCTGTGGTTGTCACGAGTGACCCAGGAGTTCGCCGTGACCCGGGGGAAGTCGCTGGCGGCCCGGGCGGGCACCGCGCCGCCGAGCGCGGCGACCAGCAGAGCGGCCCCGGCGGCGGCGTGCCCCCGGGCAGCGCGTCGCCTCACGACGACCCCGGCGAGGCCTGGCCCCGCCGCGAGCCGAGGCGAGCCACCAACAGGACGACGGCGGCGGCGACGACAGCGGTGGCCAGGGCGATCAGCACCACCTCGAGCGGGCCGAGGCTCGACCGGGACGCGGCGACGAGTGCCGGCGGCCGGGTCTCGGTCTGCACGGCGGCGTCGCCGGCGAACAGGGCCGGCGGCCCCGACGGGGTGACGACGTGGAGGCTGGCCTTGGCCGGCATCCCCCACGTGGGGAACTGGCCCTTCGGGTAGACCTTGAGGGGCTGGCTGGCCCAGATCAGGTAGTCGCCCCCCGGGGTATCGGCGGGGATCTGGAAGGTGGCGGTGGTGCTGGCGTCCCCCGGCTGCACGGTGGCCAGCACCGGGCCGTCGACCGTCTTCCAGTGGAAGGTGACGGGGGGGACCGCGGACCCGGAGACCTCGCGGATGAGGGCACTCACCGTGCCCCCGGGTGCCACCTCCGAGGGCGTGAGCCGCAGCACGGCGATGGGAATGCAGGCCGAGGCGGACGCAGCGGCGACAATGGCGGCACCGACCAGCGCGGACATGAAAAGTCCGGCTGCCCTGAAGCGTCTGCCCACCGCACCTCCCGCAAGGTTTGTGGGCGGAGTCTTCCGTGGACGTGAGTAACTGTCAATAGCCTATGAATGCGGCCGCTCCAGCTCGGCCAGGCGACGGAGATCGTGGCTGCGATCCAGCTCCGTGCTATCCGAGGCGCGGTCGACCCGAAGCTGCTGTGCCCGCCGCGTGGCGCGCGACGCCAGCTGCTGGAGATCCCGCGCCCGCTGCCGGCAGTGGGCGGCCAGATCCTCCTCGGCCCGGGCCAACTGCTCCCACATGGGCACCTTGGTGTCCCCGGGCAGGCGCACGGATGTCCGCCCGGTCCGGGGGTCCCGCTCCCGGGCCACCATGCCCTTCGACTCAAGGGAGCGGATGGCCCGGCTGACGGCCGATTCGGCCCGCGACCGCTGCCGGCGCCAATCGTCCCCGCCGGCTGTTCCTCCCGGGGGCTTGAGCGACGGAAAGGCAGCATGCACGAGAGTGTCCCGAGGCGTTAGCACGCCCTGACGACTTAACTCTTGGAGAATGACCAGCTCAACCCGTCCGAGCCGTGGAGCTTCGCCGTCCAAATCGTTCTCCGTCCCGCTGGCGGTAAGTCGATATTGTCTATTACCGTAGCGCCATTGACCGAATCTCGCCTGCGGCATTACAATCGTGGAGTCGACTAACGCCGTGCGACGGCGGGGGGTGCAGCGATGAGAACGCTGAAGAGCAAGGTCGGTCTGGGTTCGATTGCCGCCGGGGCGGCCTTGGTCATGGCTGCCGCCACGGCCTTCGCCTGCACCAACCTGGCCGAACTGAACCTCAGCTCCAGCTCGGGCCGGGCCGGGACCCAGCTCACCGTGACCGGGTCCGCCTTCGCCAAGGCCCCGAAGAACACCCCGGTCGACCTGCACTGGAACGGCGTGAACGGCCCGGTGCTGGCCACGGTGACCCCCGACGCCGCCGGGGCCATCGGGCCGCTGCCGCTCACCATCCCGGCCGACGCCGCGCCGGGCTACTACGTCGTCGTGGCCACCCAGACTGAGATCGCCACCGGGCTCAACCCGTGGGGCCTCCCGACCCGGGCCGGCTTCCAGGTGCTCGGCCCCGGGGACACCCCCGCTGGCGTGCCGGCCGCGGTTTCCACGGGGGCCAACAGTGGATCGGGCGTGAGCGGCGGGTTCGTCGCCCTCTCGATCGCTCTGGGCGTGAGCGGGCTCCTGCTGTTCGGGTTCGGCGCGGCCACGTTCGTCAGCAGCGCCCGCCGGCGGGTGCCGACGCCCAGCCGGGTCCGGCCCTAACCCCGAGCCCGCTGGTCGGGCACGAACCGTTCGACGCAGCTCTGGGCGGCCGAGGGCTGGGCCGGGCCGGCGGTGTCTCCGCCGACAACCAGGACCGTGCCGTCGTGAAGGCTGACCTGCGCGGCATCCCGGCGGGGGCACGACATCGCCGCCGCCGGGTGCCACCGGCCCGCGCGAGGGTCGAACACCTCGGCGGTGACGAGTGATGTTCGTGCCCCGCCGCGCACGTCTTCGCCCCCGCTGACCAGGACGGTCCCGTCGGCGAGCAGGCTGGCGCCGTGCAGCCGCCGCGGCGCGGCCATCGAGCCCGTCGTCGTCCAGGAGCCCCGGGCCGGGTCGAAGACCTCGGCGCCGGGCTCGCTGTTGCCGGCGCTGGAGCCACCGGCCACGAGCACCCGACCGTCGACCAGCAGGGTGGCGGTCATCCCCTCCCGTCCGGAACGAAGGTCGCCAGTTCGGACGAACACATCGCCCACGGGGTCGAACAGCTCGGACGACGCCAGGACGGCAGCGCCGCCCTCGGCGCCGTCCGTTCCACCGGCGATGAGGACCCGGCCGTCCCGCAGCCCGATCGCGGCGGCGCCCGAACGTGCCGCAGTCATCCCGGTGCCGACCGCCGTCCACGACGACGCCCCGGGGTCGAAGAGCTCGGCGGAACGGAGCGACCGGCCGTCGGGACCCACGCCTCCGGCGGCCAGCACTCGCCCGTCGGCCAGGAGGGTCAGTGTCGGGGTCAGGCGGGCGTCGTGCATGGCGGGGGCGTCCGCCCACGTCCCGGTCGACGGCTGGTAGAGCTCCGCCGAGCTCAAGACCTGGTCGCCGGCCACCCCACCGACGACGAGCACCCGGCCGTCGGGGAGGACGACGGCGGCGTGCCCGCGGCGGGCCTGATGGAGATCGGCCGTCCGTGACCACCGACCGGGCCCGGGGTCGTAGATCTCGGCGCCGGCGAGAGGGATGGCGCCGATCCCGCCGCCGACGGCCAGTACGCGCCCGTCGGCCAGCACGACCGCCCGAGCCGCACCGCGTAACGCGGTCAGGTCGGGGGCCGGTTCCCAGTGCCCCGACGGTGTCGCCGAGGGGGCCCGGCCCGACGACGTCGCCGCCCGGAGTACGGCGATCGACGAGCCCAGGAGCAGCACGCCGAGAACGAGGGCGACGATGGCCGGTGGCCGCCGCCCCCGGACCCGCCCCACTGCCGGGACGGGTTCGTCAGGGGGGTCGACGGGCGCGGCATCCCGCGCCGCGCACGTCACGCAGGCCAGGCCGTCCGGCGTGGGTACCTGGCAGCGGAGGCAGATGGGCACGCCGCACGAGGCGCACTGCAGCCTGGTGACGACGCCGTGGGCCGCGCACACCGGCGCGCCCAGCTCGTCCATCGGCGCGGATTCTACGGGCGGAGCCAGCGCTTGGTCAGGCCGCTGACGACGGCAGCGATTGCTCCAGCTCGCACAGGGGGCGGAACAGGTCGCCGTCGCTGGCCACCCGCTCCAGCACCTGCGGGGCCTCGAACACCAGGTCTTCCGGATCGCCGCTGTCGACCACCGCGGCGACCTCGTCCCATGTCACCGGGGTGGACACGGTCGGGCGGGGGCGGGCCCGGAGGGAGTAGACACACACGGTGGTCTTGGAGTCGTCGTTCTGGCTCCAGTCGATGAAGACCTTGCCGGCCCGGCGGTCCTTGTTCATCACCGACAGGACCTCGCCCGGGTGCTCGGCCTCCAGCCGCTTGGCCATGGCGTGGGCGAACGGCTTGGTGTCGTCGTAGGTGGCCGGCGTGTTCAGCGG
>DATJHJ010000111.1:0-13943 GCA_035494015.1 Acidimicrobiales bacterium | reverse complement strand
CTGCGCACGGCCATCGCCAAGGAGGCGGGCGACACCGTGACCGTCCGCCTCGAGGAGCGGCTCGAGGGCTGACTGACTCAGGCGGTCAGCAGGTCTCGGGCGCTGCGGGCGGTGCTGGAGCGGCGGAGCTTGGAGATGGCCTTCAACTCGACCTGGCGCACCCCTTCGCGGGTGAGGCCGAAGTGCTCCCCGACTTCTTCCAGGGTCCGGGGCTGGCCGCGGTCGAGGCCGTAGCGCAGGCACAGGACCTCCTGTTCCCGGGGCTCGAGCACGGACAGGAGCTGGGCCACGTGGGTGGGGAGCATGGCGGCGAACACGGCCTGGTCCGGCGGGGGGGTGGTCAGATCCTCGACCAGCTCGCCCATCTCGGTCTCGCCGTCCACCAGGTGCTCGGAGAGCGACGTGGGCTCGCCCATGTAGGGCAGCAGCTCCTCGATCTTCTTCGAGGGCATGGAGACGGCCTCGGCCAGCTCCGCCGGCTTGGGCGGGCGGCCCTGGCGCACCTCGATGGCGGTGGCGGCCATGCGGATGGCCAGGAGCTGGTCACCGGCGTGGACCGGGAGGCGGATCGTGCGACTGGTGTTGGCGATGCCCCGGGCGATGGTCTGGCGGATCCACCAGGTGGCGTAGGTCGAGAACTTGAAGCCCCGGCGGGGGTCGAAGCGCTCGACGGCCTGGATCAGGCCGAAGTTGCCCTCCTGGATGAGGTCGAGCAGCGGCAAGCCGGACGCCTGGTACTTCTTGGCGATCGAGACGACCAGCCGCAGGTTGGAGCGGACGAACTTGCGGGACGCGTCCTCGCCGGTCCGCACCGCGTCCTCGAGTTCCTCCTGCACGGCGCCGCTGAGGACGTCGCCGGTGGCCAGCTTGGCGGTGGCGGCCTGGCCGGCCTGGGTGAGCGTGCCCAGGCGTACCTCATCCTCCCTCGTCAGAAGGGGGTACTTCCCGATGTCATTGAGGTAGAGCTGGAGGAGGTCCTCTTCCTCACCACCCTTGCCTCGCGTCTTGGCCAAGAACGCCTCCCGGGTACAGCGAGCGTCAACGTAGCAGAGGCACGCCCGATACGTCCCGGCGGGCCCCCTTACCTCTCGAACCGCATGTGCAGGCAGACGTCGTTGCCGGCCCGGCTGACCTCGGCCCGGTCGGCCAGCTGGCCGATCAGGAACAGGCCCCGGCCCCGCTCCGCCGACGGGTCGGGCATGGCCGGTGACTCCGGGACGACGAAGCCCCGGCCCCGATCGCGCACCTCGACCACGACTGCGCTTCCGTCGATGGCCACGGTGGCTCCCGTCACGCCGCCGGCGTGGCGCTGCGAGTTCACCAGGGCCTCGTGGAGGGCGAGGATCACGGTGTCCGGGTCACCGGCCCAGCCGGCGTCGGCCAGCAGCTGGCCCACCTGGTGGCGGGCGGCGGCGGGCTGCGGCGACAGCGGGACCGGACGGGTGAGGGACGACGCGATCATGGGCTTACCTATTTCTGCCCAATGGCGCGGCTATGCCAACGCTTCTATGCCCGGAAAACCGCCTCTAATTCCTCGGGGACCGCGGTTTCCAGCTGGCTGTACGTGCATGACCGCGCTTCGCGTTCGGGGCGCCACCGTACGAAAGAAGTGGCGTGACGGAACCGATCGCCCTGGAGGTGGTCGAAGGCGACCTCGACCACCAGCTCGGGGCGCAGCGGCTCCCACTCCATGCTCCGGCCCGCGTTCCACCGGCTCTGCCCGCCCGGCATGCGGCCACCGGCACCGGCGGCGTCGGCCATCGCTTCCATCCAACCCGCCCAGGGGTGGCCGTCGAGCGCCCGTTCCCGGTAGGGCGCCAGCTCGTCGACCAGCTCCTTGCGCCGGGCGACGCTGAACGACGACGCCACGCCCACGTGGTGCAGCGTGCCCTCGTCGTCGTAGAGGCCGAGCAGGAGTGAGCCGACGCCGGCGCCGTCCTTGTGCCAGCGGAACCCGCCCACCACGCAGTCGGCGGTCCGGGCGTGCTTGACCTTGAGCATCACCCGCTCGTCCTCCCGGTAGGGCAGGGTCAGCGGCTTGGCCACCACGCCGTCGAGCCCGGCCCCTTCGAAGCGGTCGAACCAGTCGGCGGCCACGGCGCGGTCGGCGGTGGCCGGGGTCAGGTGGACCGGTGGCTGGGCGCCGGACAGGGCGGTCTCCAGGGCGGCCCGCCGCTCGGAGAAGGGGCGAGCCCGGAGGTCGTCGTCGCCGACCGCCAGCAGGTCGAAGGCGACGAAGGAGGCGGGCGTGGTCTCGGCCAGCATCTTGATGCGGGACGCGGCCGGGTGGATGCGCTGGAGGAGGGCCTCGAACTCCAGGCCGTTGTCCCCGGCGATCACGATCTCCCCGTCGACCACGCACCGCTCCGGGAACGAGGCCCTGAGCGCAGGCGGCAGCTCGGGGAAGTACCGGGTCAGGGGCTTCTCGTTGCGGCTGCCCAGCTCCACCTCGTCGCCGTCACGGAACACGATGCACCGGAAGCCGTCCCACTTGGGCTCGTAGAGCATGCCGTCCGGCTCGGGCAGCTCCCGGGACAGCTTGGCCAGCATCGGCTTCACGGGGGGCATCACCGGGAGCTGCATGGCGGCCATGATCGCGCTCTGAAGGCGGGCCGGGCGGGGGGTAGCGTCCGAGGCAGTCATGTCCCCGCCGCGCGCCACCTATCGGGTGCAGCTGCACGCCGGCTTCACCTTCGACGACGCCGCCGCCATTGTCGACTACCTGGCCGACCTGGGGATCAGCCACCTCTACTGCTCGCCGTTCCTGCAGGCCGCGCCCGGGAGCACCCACGGCTACGACGTGGTCGACCACCACCGGCTGAACGAGGAGCTGGGCGGCGAGGAGGCCTACGAGCGGCTGTGCGCAGCCTTGGCGCGCCGGGGCATGAGCCAGGTGGTCGACATCGTCCCCAACCACATGGCCATCAGCGGTCGGGAGAACGCGTGGTGGTGGGACGTGCTGGAGAACGGCCCGTCGAGCCGCTACGCCACCTACTTCGACATCGACTGGGACCCGCCCGAGGAGCGCATGCGCCTGCGGGTGCTCATGCCGATCCTGGGCGACCACGTGGGCCGCTGCATCGACCGGGGCGAGATCATCGTCGTTCGCGACGGCGGCTCGTTCGAGTTCCGGTACTTCGACCACGCCGCCCCCATCTCCCCCAGCTCCCTCGACACGGTGCTGGGCCCGGTGGCCCGGCGGATCGGCAACGACAACCTGGCCAGCATCGCCACCGCCTTGGGGCGCCTCCCGCCGTCGGTGGCCCGGGACCGGGACAGCGTGGAGGAGCGCCACCGGGACAAGGAGGTGTTGCGGGCCAACCTGGCCGAGCTGTTCGCGCAGCACCCGGAGGTGGCCACCGAGGTCGACGAGGCCCTGGCCGACCTCAACGCCGACCCCGACGAGGTCGACGCCCTGCTCCAGCGCCAGAACTACCGGCTGGCGTTCTGGAAGGTGGCGGGCCAGGAGCTGGACTACCGCCGCTTCTTCGACATCACCACCCTGATCGCCCTGCGCAGCGAGAACCTGTTCGTCTTCGCCGACACCCACGAGAAGATGATCCAGCTGGTCCGCGAGGGCAAGGTCAGCGGGCTGCGCGTCGACCACGTCGACGGCCTTCGCCAGCCCACCGAGTACCTCCGGCTGCTACGCGAGGCGGCGGGCCCGGACACCTACCTGGTGGTCGAGAAGATCCTCGAGCACGACGAGGTCCTGCCCGCCGACTGGGCCGTCCAGGGCACCACGGGCTACGACTTCGCTGCCACCGTCAGCCCGCTGTTCGTCGACCCCGAGGGCGAGGCGTCGCTGACCGAGCTGTACGAGTCCTTCGTCGGCCGGCCGATGGTCTACGACGCCCTGGTCCACCACAACAAGCACCTGGTCATGCGCGAAGTGCTGGCCGCCGACGTCAACCGGCTCGCCAACCTGCTGCTCTGGGTGTGCGACCGCCACCGCCGCCAGCGCGACCACACCCGCCAGGATCTGAGCCGCGCCGTCCGGGAGCTGCTGGCCTGCCTCGACGTCTACCGGACCTACACCCGCCCCGGCGGGTTCGAGCCGTCGCCGGACGACGTGGCCCAGGTCCACGCCGCGGTGGGCCGGGCCCGGCGGCGCCGGGACGACGTCGACCCGGACCTGTTCGCCTTCATCGCCCACATCCTGCTCATGCGCACGCCCGGCCCCCAGGAGGACGACTTCGCCCTGCGCTTCCAGCAGCTCAGCGGGGCGGTGATGGCGAAGGGGGTCGAGGACACCACCTTCTACCAGTACAACCGCCTGGTCTCGCTGAACGAGGTGGGGGGCGACCCCGGGCGCTTCGGCGCGTCGACCGAGCACTTCCACGCCGCCAACGCCCGCATTGCCGCGGACTGGCCCGCCACCATGCTGGCCACCTCCACGCACGACACCAAGCGCAGCGAGGACGTGCGGGCCCGGATCAACCTGCTGTCGGAGATCCCGGCCGAATGGGCGGCGGCGGTCGGGCGGTGGGCGGCCATGAACGCCGGCCACAAACGGGGGGCCTTTCCCGACGCCAACGCCGAGTACCTGCTCTACCAGGTGCTGGTCGGCGCCCACCCCCTCGACGCCGACCGGGCCGGCAAGTTCATGGAGAAGGCGTCCCGGGAGGCCAAGGAGCACACGTCGTGGATCGACCCCGATACCGAGTACGACGAAGCGCTGGGCGCCTTCGTCGAGGCGGTGGTCGCCGACCCCGAGTTCCAGGCCGACCTGGCCGCCTTCGTCGGCCCCCTGGTCGGCGCCGGGCGGGTGACCTCGCTGGCCCAGCAGCTGCTCAAGCTGACCTCGCCCGGCGTCCCCGACGTCTACCAGGGGACCGAGCTGTGGGACCTCAGCCTGGTCGACCCCGACAACCGCCGTCCGGTCGACTACGACCTGCGCCGCCGCCTGCTCGACAAGGCCAGGACGGCCACGGCGGCCGAGCTGTCGGCGCTGGACGACGACGGCACGGCCAAGCTGTGGCTGACCATGCGGGCCCTGGACGTGCGCCGGCGGTGCATCGGCACCGACACGCCGTACGCCCCGCTGGCCGCCGGCGGCGAGCGGGCGGCCAACGTGGTCGCCTACCTGCGTGGCGACGAGGTGGCGGTGATCGCCCCTCGCCTGGTCCTCGGCCTCCGGGACGGGTGGGGCGACACCGCGGTCGAGCTGCCGGCCGGGCGGTGGGCTGACGAGCTGGGCGGCGCGACGGTCGACGGCGGTCGGCCTGTCGCCCTGGCCGAGCTGCTCGACGGTTTCCCCCTCGCCCTTTTGGTGAGAACCTGACGATGGCTTCCTTCCGGGTGTGGGCGCGGCGCGCCTCGCGGGTCGACGTGGTGGTCAACGGGGCGGCGCGCCACCCGCTCGACGGGCCGGACGAGCGGGGCTGGTTCTCGGTCGACGTGCCGACCGCCGGCCCGGGGGACGACTACGCCTACTCGCTCGACGGCGGCGACCCACGGCCCGACCCCCGCTCGCCCTGGCAGCCCAACGGCGTGCACGGGCCGTCCCGGCTCGTCGACCACTCGGCCTTCCCCTGGACCGATTCCGACTGGGACGGCGGCGTACCCGTGGCCCAGGCCGTCGTCTACGAGCTGCACGTCGACACGTTCTCGCCCGAGGAGACCTACGAGGGGGTGATCCCCAAGCTGGACCACCTGGTCGACCTGGGGGTCACCGCCGTCGAGCTGCTCCCGGTGGCCGAGTACCCGGGCCGGTGGGGGTGGGGCTACGACGGCGTCGACCTCTACGCCCCCAACAACCTCGACGGCGGGCCCGAGGGGCTGAAGCGGTTGGTGGACGCCTGCCACGGCCGGGGCCTGAGCGTGATCCTCGACGTGGTCTACAACCACCTGGGCCCGTCCGGGAACTACCTGGGCGAGTACGGGCCGTACTTCACGGAGCGCTACGGCACCCCGTGGGGCGAGGCCATCAACCTCGACGGCCCCGACAGCGACCCCGTGCGCGAGTTCATCGTCGACAACGCCCTGATGTGGTTCCGCGACTACCACGTCGACGGCCTTCGGCTGGACGCCATCCACGCCATCGTGGACACCTCGGCCACCCACATCCTGGAGGAGTTGAGGGTCCGGGTCGAGGAGCTCGATCGGAAGCGCTTCTTGATCGCCGAGAGCGACCTGAACGACCCGCGTGTCGTGGCCGACCGGGCCGTGGGCGGCTACGGCATGGACGCCCAGTGGAGCGACGACTTCCACCACGCCCTGCACGCCGTGCTCACCGGCGAGCGGGTCGGCTACTACGCCGACTTCGGGTCGGTGGGCCAGTTGGCCAAGGCCCTGCGCCAGGCGTTCGTGTACGACGGCTGCTACTCCGAGCACCGGCGGCGCCGGCACGGGCGCACCCCGGTCGGGATCCCGGCCACCCGCTTCCTGGAGTACCTGCAGGACCACGACCAGGTCGGCAACCGGGCCCAGGGCGAGCGCAGCTCCATGCTGCTCAGCCCCGGACTGCTCAAGGTGGCCGCCGCCCTGGTGCTCCTCGGCCCGTCGGTGCCCATGCTGTTCCAGGGGGAGGAGTGGGCGGCGTCCACCCCGTTCCAGTACTTCACCGACCACGACGATCCGGAGCTGGGCCGGGCCGTCACCGAGGGTCGGCGGCGGGAGTTCGCGTCGTTCGGGTGGGATCCCGAAGAGGTCCCCGACCCCCAGGACCCCGAGACCTTCCGGCGCTCGAAGCTGCGCTGGGACGAGCTCGCCGAGCCGGCCCACGCCGAGATCCTCGACTGGCACCGGCGGCTGATCGCCCTGCGCCGGGCCACCCCCGAGCTGACCGACGGGCGCTTCGACGACGTCTCGGTGGACTACGCCGAGGACGACGCCGGCCGCTGGCTGGTGTACTCGAAGGGCCCGCTGGCCGTGGCGGCCAACCTAGGGGACGCGCCGGTCACCGTCCCCGTGCCTCCCCTGGCGGTGACCGTGCTCTCGTCGGCCGGGCCGGAGGTCCCCCTCGTCGCCGGCGAGACCCTCAAGCTCCCGGCGGAATCGGTGGTGATTTCCAGGATCCCTTGACGGAACGGGACAAACAGGTGTAATCCGGTTATGGATTGCATTCCTCAATCCAGGGGGGTACGCGAATGGCCCCGGTTCCCACGGTGGTCCCAGAGCACCCGAGCATCGGTGTGCTGACCCCGCCCGTTCCGTACCAGCCCCCCCTCGATCTCATCGTGGCCCTCTCGCGGGAAATCGTGGTCGACTGGCAGCTCCCGACGGACGTGGACCGCACGGGGCACTGACTAGTCGTGTGACGCGGCCCAGGCCCGGAGGCGGTCGGCGGGCCAGGCGTTGACGATGACGTCGTCGGGCACGTCACACGCCGCGGCCCGCACACACCCGTAGGGCTGCCACTCCAACTGCCCGGGCGCGTGGGCGTCGGTGTCGATGGAGACCTTGCAGCCGGCGGCCACGACTTGGCGCAGCAACGCCCGTGGGGGGTCGAGGCGCTCGGGTCGGCAGTTGATCTCCACCGCGGTGTCGGTGGCCGCGCAGGCGGCGAAGACGGCGGGGGCGTCGAAGGTCGACGGCGGGCGCCCCTTGCCGGTGACCATCCGGCCGGTGCAGTGGCCGAGGATGTCGACGTGGGGGTTCCGGACCGCGGCGACCATCCGCGGCGTCATGAGGTCGGACTCCATGCGCAGCTTGGAGTGGACGCTGGCCACGACCACGTCGAGGCGGGCCAGTAGCTCGTCGGTCTGGTCGATGGACCCGTCCTCCAGGATGTCGACCTCGATGCCGGTGAGGATGCGGAACGGCGCCAGCTCCTCGTTCACCTCGGCGACCACGTCCAGCTGGCGGACGAGGCGCTCGGCGCTCAGCCCGTTGGCCACCTTCAGGCGGGGCGAGTGGTCGGTCAGCACGACGTACTCGTGGCCCAGGTCCCGGGCCGCCCGGGCCATCTCGTCGATCGGGCTCCCCCCGTCGGACCAGTCGGAGTGGGTGTGGCAGTCGCCCCGCAGCAGGGCCCGGATCTCGGCCGCCCGGCCGGTGAGCACCACGCCCTCCTGGGCGGCCAGGTCGCCGGCCTCTTCCTCCAGCTTGGCCAGGTACTCCGGCACCTGCCCGGCCAGGGCCTGCACGGCGACGGCCTCGGTCTTCTCGCCGACGCCGGGCAGGGCCCGCAGCCGGCCCGTGGCCGCCCGCTCGGCCAGGTCCCCGGGGTCGAGCTTGGCCAGCGTGGCCGCCGCCCCCCGGAACGCCCGTACCCGGTAGGTGGGCGCGCCGGTCCGCTCGAGGAGATAGGCGATGCGCTGGAGGGCCTGTACGGGATCCAAGCGCCCGCCAACGTACAGGCCTTACTCGGCCAGGCCCTCCGTCCACTCGGACATGATGAAGTCCGGGCCGTGGACCTCGCCGACGGCCCGCACCGTCTTGCCGACCAGGTCGTCGAGCTGGGGGTCGGCGAAGGGGTTGCCGCCCAGGCGGCGGAGGACGAACTGGCCGCCGTCGGTGTCGAGGACGACCGCCTCCCGCTCGCTCTTCGAGCCCGGCGCCACCACCTGCCGGCTCACCCTCCCCGAACGCTCCACGCTCATCTTGCGTACAGCTTACGCACCGCCACGATTTGTCCACCCTGCTCCCGGGCGATCACGGCCACGTTCTGCAACACGGTCGAGCCCGTTCCGTCGCCGGCGGCTTCGGCCCGGTGGACGACGACGTGCAGGACCGACGGGGAGGGGGCGTCGCCGGCCGCCAGCGAGGCCCGGAACGACTTGGTGACCGGCGCCTCGTCGACCTCGAACGAGGCGGCGGAGGACGCCTCCAGCCCGGGTTCGCCGGCCAGGTCGAGGATCCGGCGGAGCAGGTCGGGCTGGTCGTCGAGGGAGACCCTGCTCCGCCTCGCCACGCTCGTGGACTGGGGGAGCGCCAGGCCGTTGGCCAGCAGGTTCGCCCGCCGGGCGGACCGCAACGCCGCCCCCGGCACCCCCTTCGGCTGCGCCGCCGGCGCCTCGACGGGCACGACCGAGGGGTCGGCCATGAGGCTGAACTGGGCCAGGGTCTTGAGGTCGGCGGGATCGACGACGGTCACGTCGCGCACGAAGGCCTGGCGGGCCTGGAGGGCGGCCCGGCCCACCGATGCGCCGGCCAGCACGTCGCGGAGGAAGAACTGGCACAGCAGGTCGGCACTGCCGTTGCCGTCGGCCGGCCCGTAGGCGATCGTCGAGCTGCCGAGGAAGGCGTACGCCCCGCTGGCCAGGTAGGTGTTGCAGATCGGGGCTACCCCGCCGGCCAGGGCGGGGTCGTACAGCTCGGCGCCGTAGCAGCATTCGGCGGCGGCGACGGTGCCTTCGCGCAGCCGCCCGTCGATCAGCGAGGCGTCGTGGGCGATGGGGTAGGAGCCGCCCTCCTGGCCGTAGTAGTGGGGATCGGCGCCGGCACCGTGGCAGTTGACGAAGTGGCTGCGCCGGCCGAGCAGCTCGTCGGGCCAGTCGGGACCGTCGGTGGGGGAGAGCCGGAGGTCGTCGGCGTTCCCGAACAGGTTCTGGAGGCTGAGGGTGGTCGAGCCCTCCCAGACCTTGGCACTGATGCCCAGGTAGTCCCGGTAATCCGCGGCCGGACGGCTCGTCCAGCCCGCCGCCGCTTCGAGCAGGGCGACGAGGTACGCCGGGTCGTCGGCCGCGGTGAGATCGGGCAGCCGCCCGACCACCCGGGTGGGGCCGATGAAGTCGGCTGGATCGTCGCTGTAGGGGTGGACGCAGGCGTAGGGGAGGTCGCCGGGAACGACCTCGTCGCCGTCGGAGGGCATGGGGTTGCGCATGGGCTGGTGGGGGACGACGTCGACCGCACCGAGGATCATCAGGTAGTCGGGGTCAAGGGCCCGGAACACGCCGTCGATCGCCGCCTTCACCTGCTCGGGGTCGGCGGGGTCGGTGACGGGCGCCGCGTTCAGCCCACCCATCGCTCCGGCGTCGTCGAGGGCGACGAGGGTGGTTCGGATCCCGCGCCCCGCGTCGGCGGCCACCAGCGCGTCGACGCCCGCAATGACCTCTTTCGCCCGGTCGCCGTACTTCGCCTCCAGCGCCGCCGCGTTGGTGACCACGACCTTGTCCACCGCTCCCATGGACCGCCTCCTGTGCCGCCCGCCCTGGCGGGGACAGCGCTGACAGGCTACATGGCCCTCTCAAGCAACGTCAGCGCCGGCCAGGCGGGCCCGGGGAACGAGCCGGCGCCCGGCGACGACCTCGGCGTGGATCCGGACGAAGTGCCAGCGCTCTCCGGGTACCCAGGGGTGGAGCGGCAGGCTGCGGGCCCGGGCCAGATCGTCGGGCCTGGTGAGATTGCTGGCCCAGCCCTGGACCAGGACGCTCCACCCTGCTTCGAAGGCGGGGTCGATCTCGTCGACCTGGAAGGCCACCACCGCCTTGGCCAGCGCGGCCGCCAGCTTCCCGCCCGTCCCGGTGCGGAAGACGATGTCGCCGTCGAGGAGGGCGAAGTTGACCGGCAGGGCCGCCGGTAGGGCGTTCTCGGTGAAGACCACCCGCCCGACCACGCTCCTGTCGAGCAGCTCCAGGCACTCTTGCCGGGAGAGGATCTCCAAGCCGTTGCGGTCGCGGTTCATCCCTCCCACTGTGCGGCGGCCGCACGTCGAACGGTAGGGCCGAAGGTCCCGACCCGGGGACGGGACCTTCGGCCCCTCCGGCGCGGCCGTTCGGCCCTGGGTTGGCGATCCGCATCCGATCACGATGTGGCCAAAGCCAACCTCGATCACGAAAGCAGGGAACGAGAATGAACAGCACCGTTGCCCCGGTCATCCCCGCCAATTGCAGCCCGGTGTTCTCCATCGCCGGCGTCATGCCTGGCGCTTCCGAGGCCCCCTGGACGACCGCCTACCCCAACCCCGACGCCCTCCTCGCCCCGCCCCGCCCGGCCGGCCACGGCCCGACGTTCACCCTGGCCGGGGTCGTGCCCGGCACGCCGCAGACCGCATGGCCGACGTCGATGCCGGACCCCACCCGCGACACCCTCGACGCCCACGGCTACGTCATCACCAAGGTCGAGGCCGCCGCTCGGGCCGAGCTCGCCGCCGCCCATGAAGACGTCCTCGCCCTGCGGGCGGCCCGGGAGGCCGAGCTGCACCCGGCCGCCTGAGCTTCGCGGGCCCCGTCGGAGGTCGCCGGACGGGGGTGCCAGGGTGGACCGTGCTCCATGTCGTGGTCCTCGCCGACACCCACATCCGGCGCACCGGCAAGCGCCGGCTCCCGGACGCCGTCTACCCCCATCTGGAGGCGGCGGACCTGATCCTCCACGCCGGCGACATCCTGGTCGGGGAGGTTCTCGACCAGCTCCGGGGGTTCGCGCCGGTCCACGCCGTGCTCGGGAACAACGACGCCGAGCTGGTCGGCGTGCTGCCGGAGACGGTGTCCCTCGACCTGGACGGCGTACGGGTGGGGATGGTCCACGACAGCGGGCCGGCGACCGGTCGAGCCGGGCGGATGCGGCGGCGGTTCCCTGACGCCGACGTCGTCGTTTTCGGTCACAGCCACATCCCATGGCACCATTCCGGCGTGGACGGCCAGCTCCTGTTCAACCCCGGGTCCCCGACCGAGCGTCGGGCGCAACCCCATCACACCCTCGGGACGCTCGACCTCGACGGCGGCGGCGTGGCGAGCGCGGCCATCCACATCCTGGGATGAGGGGAGGGAGGGCCAGGCCGGGAGACGCCGCGCGCGCATCGCTGGCCTCCTGCATCGTCGTCGTGCTGCTGGTGGCGGCCGGTGCCGTCGTGGTCCGGACGTCGCCGGGCGCCAGGACCCTGGCCTTCGTCGGCGGCAGCTCCACGTTGGCCGCCACGCCGACCGCCGCGTCCGCCCCCGCGCCCCTGCCGGGACCGTTGTCGAACCCGCAGTCCCTCGACGCCGCCCTCGCCGCTATCGGCTACCGGGTCCCGACGGGAGCCAACGTCTACGCGGCGAAGATCACCCGCACGCCCGCAGGCCTGAGCTACGACGACTACCAGGCCGGCGGGGGCGCCCTGGGCGCGGCGTTCTGGCCGGCCTCGTCGATCAAGGTCCTGGCCGCGGTCGGGGCCCTCGAGTTCGTGAACAAGCTGGGCTTCACCGGCGCGGCCACGGTGTCGTTCGCCGGTGGTGGCAGCTGGACGATCAAGTCGATCTATGACGCCGCCATCAGGGTCAGCTCGAACCCCGATTACGACCTGCTGGTCCGGATCGCCGGGGTCGACTGGTTGAACAAGGAGTTCCTCACCGCGGCGCGGGGGTTCCCGGTCACCGTCATCCAGCGCTCCTACGGGGGGATCGACGTGATGACATCGCCGGCCATCACCCTCACCGAGGGTGGGCGCAAGACCACGGTCCCGGCGCGGACCGGCCACGTCGACACCGACTGCGCCCAGGGGAACTGCTCGAACCTGTTCGAGATGAGCGAGTCGGTGCGCCGGGTCGTGCTCAACGACGAGATCCCCGAGCCCGAGCGGTTCCACATCGACCGGACCGACGTGGCCGGGCTCAGCGCCGCCCTGCTGGCCGCCGACGGCTGGTTCGAGCCGGCCATCAACCGTGTCCTCGGGGCCAGCGCCCGCATCTACAGCAAGCCCGGGTACGTGACCAACCTGGACTGCATGGACGTCACCCTGATCGACGCCAAGGGCAAGCGGCTGCTCCTGGCCGCCACCGTGCCCGACGCCCAGGGGGGCTGTGGCGCCCTGGTGAACCTGGCCGCCGGCGTCCTGCGGCTGCTCAGCTCGTAGCGGTGGCGGCCGGCGCCGCGCCGGCCGTGCCGCACACCTCGGCGAAGAGCTTCTCGCTCTCCGGTGTCGGCTCCAGGTCGATCTCCACCAGGCGGGCCTGGAGGCGCCGGAACGTGGCCGCGGCGTCGTCGGGCCGGCCCAGCTTGGCCTGCAACCGCATGATGCGCCGGTAGATCTGCTCGGCGTAGGGGTCGACCTCGACGGCCCGCTGCAGCGCCTGCCACGAACCGCGCGCGTCGCCCGAGGCCCACCGCACGTCCCCGAGCCAGACGAGCACGTCGAGGACCCGCTGGCGCAGATCCTCCCGGGGGGTCTCGGCCCACGCCCAGTCGGCCCCGGCCAGCAGCTCGCCGGCGTAGGCCTGCGCCACCCGGTCGTAGGCCGCCGCCCGCCCGAAGTCGTCGCCCGCCACCGCGCCGTCGGCCAGCGCCTGCTCGAGCCGCCAGAGGTCGACGTCGAAGAGGGGCTCGACCCGGTACCGGTCACCGTCGCGCTCGATCACCTTCAGCTTCTTGTCGCCGGTGGCGTCCCGCATGCGGCTGCGCAGGTTGCCGAGGGCGGTCCAGAACCACTCCGAGCCCCGGCCCGGGTCCGCCTCCGGCCAGAGGGCCTCGACGGCGGCGTCGAGCGTGGTGCCGGCCGGGTGCAGCAGGTAGAACGCCAGCAGCTCACGGGCCTTGGCCCGCAGGCCGGCGCGGATCTCGACGCCGGCGACGTCGATCCGGTACGTGCCGAGGAGCTGCACGGACACCGCAGGCGACGCCGGCATGGTCACCTCGAAGGCCTCGGCCTCGCCCGACGGCGGGGCCACGACCTCTTCGTCGGTGCGGGCACCGGCCAGCACGCCCAGCAGCTCGGACGCCGCCTCCCGGGCCAGCGTGTACAGCCGGGCGCCGACCAGCCGGCCGGCCAGGTCCTCGGCGCTGACCTCGGTCACCCGCTCGCCGGCACCGAGGCGGACGGCGGTGGCGCCCGCCGGCCCGTCGCCCACCAAGACGACGACCGGCGGCCGGGTGGGAGACTCGGCCACGGCCGCGGCCAGGGCGGCCAGATCATCGGCCGAAGCGTCCCGAACGGCCACCAGGGTGGCGTCCGGCCGCCCGCCGGACCGCAGCTGCTCGATGGCCGCGGCCAAGTCGGCGGGCTGGCGCAGCCCGGGGAACGACTGGCCGGGCGGTAGGAGGTCCCCGACGACGATGGCCTCGCCGCCCAGCAGCCCGGTCCC
>DATJHJ010000110.1:0-5298 GCA_035494015.1 Acidimicrobiales bacterium | reverse complement strand
ATCGAGGTATTCGTCAATGTCCCTGGGGTGAGGCGGGACGATCGTCGCCGCCGTGGCCGCCCGCTCAGCGCCCGGCGCACGCGTCGACGCCCCCGAGTTCGCCGTCAGGATCAGGCGGTAGATCGTATGGAGCTGTAGCCCAAGCAAGCCCGACGGGCGCCCCCGACGAAGCGTGGCCGGACCGGAGGTAACCTCTGGAGTCGGGCGGATTTTCCCCCACATTTTCCCCCACGTAGTTCCGGGGGAACAGGTTTCCCCCAGTTTTCCCCCAACTTGTCCGACACACAAAGACCCACTACGACACGATGAAAGGAGGAAGAGCCTCCGCGAAAGGGCTGGTAGGAGGCCCTTTGGGGACAAAACAGCAGGCCAGGGGACGTAGCTCAGTTGGCTAGAGCACCTGCTTTGCAAGCAGGGGGTCGTGGGTTCGAGTCCCATCGTCTCCACGTGCGTGCGTGACGTGGCCGACCAAGCGAAGAGCCCAGGCGGCGCATGCAGGTACGCTGCTCGGCCGTGCCGTCGTGGGAGGAGGTCGAGCGAGCGGAGCCGGAGTTCGCCGGGCGGGTGCGGCGGCTGTTCGAGGCCGGCCGGCATAAGACCATCGCCACATTGCGCAGCGACGGGTCGCCGCGCATCTCCGGGATCGAGTGCGAGTTCAACGACGGCGATCTCCGTTTCGGCTCGATGACGGGCGCACGCAAGGGGGCAGACCTCACCCGGGATCCCCGATTCGCCCTACACGGGCCCACGTTCCACCCTGAGCCCGGCAAGGAGGCCGACTGGCCGGGCGAGGCCAAGATCGCCGGCCGAGCCATCCCCGCCGGCCGTGTGGCCACGGACGAGGGGAAGGACCAACCCGACGGGGAGATGTTCGTCGCCGACATCACCGAGGTCGTCATCACCGGACTCAACGCCGAGGCCAACAAGCTCGTCGTCGAGTCCTGGACCCCCGAGCGAGGGTTACTGAAGGTCGAGCGGGACTAGGACGACGGTAATGAGCGACTACGCGTTGGCGTTGAGTGAGGCTGAGCTGGAGCGGTACCGGTCGATGGCCGAGTCGGCGCGTCGATCCGAGTCCCGCCAGTGGGCGATGATCGGGATCGCACCGGGCGCCACCGTCGCCGACGTCGGGTGCGGGCCGGGCGCCGTCTCCATGTTGGTCGCCGACATGGTGGGCCCGGCCGGCCGCGTTTGGGCGGTCGACCAGGATGCGCAGGCGGTGGCGACCGCCGAGCAGCTGGCGGCCGGGCTCGGGCTCACGAACGTCCGCTGCCGGATCGGGCAGGCCGACGCCACCGGCCTTCCGGCGGCTGGCGCGGACGTCGCCATGATGCGCCACGTGCTCGCCCACAACGGTGGCCGCGAGCAGGCCATCGTCGATCACCTGGCCACGCTGGTACGCCCCGGCGGCTTCGTCTACCTCGTCGACGTCGAGAGCGAAGGCGTCCGCGTGCGGCCCGCTGATCCCGACGTTGTGGAGCTGGGCGATCGGTACCGGGCCTTCCAAACCGGGCGCGGCAACGACCTGTCGGTTGGGCTGCGGCTCGGTGAGCTCGTGGCCGCCGCAGACCTGGAGCTGGTCGACTTCGGGGGCTGGTACGACATCTCCCGGCGGCCTGGCTTCCGGCCGCCGTCCTGGGCGGCCCGGCAGATGATGGTCGACGCGGGATATGCGACGGCCGACGACCTGGCCCGGTGGGCAACCGCCTTCGAGCGCGCCGACGCCGCGGGTGGGCTCACCTACTTCGTGCCGTTCCTCTGGGCCATCGGCCGCCGAGCGGGGTAGTCCCCGCCTCGCCCCGTCGGAGGGCTGGTCAGGCCGGGCCGGCGCCGACGGTGATCGTCGCCCCTTCCGCAAGCGTCGCATGTTTGGCGGCTCACCGGGGCAGCTGCTGGCCCTGCAGGTAGAAGTACAGGCCCTCGCGGCGGATGAGGGCCTCGTGGTCGCCGACCTCGACGATGCGGCCGCCGTCCATGACCACGATCAGGTCGGCGTCGCGAACCGTGCTCAGGCGGTGGGCGACGACGAAGGACGTCCGCCCATGCAGCAGCTTGTCGATGTTCTGTTTCACGTTCCGCTCGGACTCGCTGTCGAGCGAGCTGGTGGCCTCGTCCAGCAGCAGCACGGGCGGGCGGTGGTAGAGGGCGCGAGCGATGGCGATCCGTTGCTGCTGCCCCCCCGACAGCCGCAGCCCGCTCTCGCCGACCAGCGTGTCGTACCCGAGCGGGAGTCGGACCACGAACTCGTGCGCGTCGGCCACCTCGGCCGCGGCCCGCACGCGGTCCATGTCCGGCTCGTCCTCGCCGAAGGCGATGTTGCGGGCGATCGTGTCGTGGAACACGTGGGGCTGCTGGACGACGAAGCCGAGATGCCGCCGCAGGTCGGAATGGCGCAGCTCGTCCAGGGCCACGCCGTCGTAGGCAATCGACCCGGCGGTGACGTCGAGCAGCCCGGCCAGGCACTTCAGCAGCGTCGACTTCCCGGAGCCCGAACGCCCGACGATGGCGACCTTGGTACCCGGGGCGACGTCGAGGGAGACGTCGCACAGGATCGGCGCGTTGGGAGCGGTCGGGTAGGTGAAGCTGACGTTGTCCAGGGTGACCCGTCCCTGCAACGTCGTCACCCGGCGCAGCCCGGCGTCGTCGCCCTGCTCGGGGTCGTTCTCCACGACGTCCTGCACCCGGGCGATCAGAACCGACGTGAGCTGCAATTGGTCCCAGATCGAGAGCAGGGCCTGGAGGGGCCCGACGGCCAGGAGGACCAGTGAGTTGAAGGCGACGAAGTCGCCCACGGAGAAGCTCCCCGAGAGGACGCGGAGCGCGCTGAGCCAGACGAATGCCACGACGACGACCGATGTGGCCAGGTTCACCGCTCCGCCGAAGGCCAGCATGACGAAGTCGCCCCGGACGATCCGCCCGGTCAGCGCCGAGAACTCGCCGAGGAGCCGGAGGCGCAGGCCCTCCTCGGCCCCGAGCGACTTGACCGTCTCGATGCCCTGGACGGCGTCGACCTGGGCGGAGCGGTAGCGGCCGTACCCTTCCTCCAGGCCCTCAAGCGTCCGCCGGAGGCGACGGCTGGCCACCCGGAGGAGGATGGCGTAGAGCGGGATCGTCGCCGCGAAGGCCAGCCCGAGCGTCCATGAGTACGCCAGCATGACGGCCATGGCCGTCCCGAACTGCACCAGGTTGGTCAGCCCCTCCATGCCCTGCTGGATCACGATCTGGCGGGCCTGGCGGAGGCCGTCGAGCCGGGCTTGAAGGTCGCCGGTGCGCCGGGTCTCGAAGTAGGCCAGTGGCAGCCGCAACAGGCGGGCGGTCACGAAGTCGAGGGCGGCGGCGTCGATCCGGACCGCCACACGGGAGAGCAGGCGGCCGCGCACCAGCGACGTGGCCAGGCCGGCCACGGGCACGGCCAGCAGGGCGAGGCTCAGCAGGTGGAGGAGGGTGTAGTCGCGACGCACGAGAGCGTTGTCCACGATGCGCTGCGTCACCACCGGGATCAGCATCTGAGCGCCGGCGCCGGCGATCGTCAGCAGGAGGGCGAGCAGCAGCCGGCGCAGGTGTGGGCGGACGAACGGCCACAGCCACCGGCTCTGGCCAGCCGCGGCCAGCGGCGCCTGCTGTAGTCGGTCGGTCGGGCGGACGAGGGCGGCATACCCGCTCCAGCGAGCCAGGAACTTGTCCCGACTGAGCCGCTGCCGCCCGCGAGCCGGATCGGCCACGTCGACGCGAGCCGGCGTGACCCGATGCAGTACGACCCAGTGGTTCTGGTCGAGGTGGACGATGGCCGGAAGCGGCAGTTGGTCCAGCCGGGCTTTGGAGGCCCGCACCGGCGTGACGGCGAGGCCCACGAACTCGCCGCCCCGCTGGATGCCGCGCAGGCTGGTCCCGTCGACCGAGGTCCCGACGGCCAAGCGGATGTGCGGGAGCGCCACCTCGCGGCCGAAGTACCGGCAGACCATGGCCACGCAGGCCACGCCGCAGTCCATCTCGTCGAGCTGGTACACCAGCGGGAACCGGCGGCCATTGGGCGGCGTCTGCGCAGGTGTGTCACCAGGGTCGAACTCGCCGACACCGTCGGCAGGGGAGAACGCGTTGTGCCCGTCGACGGGCGGCGCCGCCGAGCTCAACTCCAGTTCGCTGGCTCCGGCGGGGAGCAGCTCCTCGGCGAAGTCGAGGGGCACGGTGGCACTTCGGGCCCGCTCGTACGTAGCCACCTGCTCCTCGATCCGCGCCCGGAACTCGGGGTGCTCCGCGAGCAGGCGCCGGAAGGTGGCCTCGCCGAGGGACAGGAGGCGGACGGGAGTGACGGCTTCGACCGTCGCCGCCCGGGGCGTGCCGCGGAACAGGGACAGCTCGCCGAAGAAGTCGCCGGCGCGCTCGTACCCGACCAGGCGCCGCTCCTCACCCTGGTAGGCGACCAGCCGACCGTCCATGACGATGTACAGCGGCCCGGGGGGATCCCCCTCCCGGATGACGCACGCACCGGCCGGTAGCTCGATCTCCTCGAGCTCGGCCAGCATGGGCGCGATGGCCGCCCGCGGCAGGTGCGAGAAGGCGGAGTGCGCCCGCAGGAACGTCTCCAGGTGGCGGGCGCCGGCCTGGAGCCGCAGCGCGGACTCGATCTGCGGGTGCAGGTGCAGCAGGGCCCGGAACACCGCCGGCTCCAGTCGGAACACCACCACGTCGCTCGACGCCCGCACCGTTGCCGAGCGGGGCGCCCCGGTGAGGAGGGCGTCCTCGCCGAAGGAGTCGCCCGGGCGCAGGACGCCGAGGGCGATCTCATGGCCGCCCGGCTCCACCAGCACGGCCCGGGCCAGGCCTGCGGCGAGGACGTAGAACCCGTCGCCCGGCTCGCCTTGGCGGATGATCGACTGCCCGAAGGCGAAGCGCATCGGGACGAAGGCGTCCACCACCAGGTCCCGGGCGTCGGCGGTCAGGAACGAGACCGCCGGCAGGTCGAGCAGGACCTGCCGGCCCTCGGCGACGGGTTCGGCGTCAGAGCGGAGCATGCCAGCGCACCATCCCCGCCACCAGCGGTTCGAGGGCGGCCGTCACGACCTCCTGGCGGGCGCGGTCGACGAGGGCGGGATCGTCGCCGGTCGGCGGGACGCGACCGGTGACGACCAGGAGCCGGCTCGTGGCCCCCTCTCCCGGTAACGGACCGACGACGTCGCCCGGCTGGGCGCCGACCAGCAGGGAGGCGACGGCCCGGTCGGCCCCTCCGAGGAGGACGCTGCCTTCGGAAAGCGCCGCTCGGGCCATGCGGGCGACGTCGCCCACCTCCAGGCCGTCCTC
>DATJHJ010000109.1:0-54925 GCA_035494015.1 Acidimicrobiales bacterium | reverse complement strand
TCGGACCTCAAGGTGGTCCTGGCCGACGACGGCGTGCCGGCCGGCAAGTACGCGGCGCAGGCCCTGCAGGCGGCCGGTGCCACGGTGAAGCCCGTCTCCAAGGAGCCGGACGTGAAGGCGGCGGTGGCCAAGGTCACCCTGGGCGAGGCCGACGCCACGATCGTCTACGCCACGGATGTCCTGGCCGCGGGGACCAAGGGCCAGGGCGTCGAAATCCCATCGCCCGCCAACGTGGTGGCCGAGTACCCGGTGGCGGTGACGAGGTCGACGAAGAACCCCGCGGGGGCCGCGGCATTCGTCGGCGCCGTGCTGAGCACGCCGGGCCAGGACGCCCTCCGCCAGCGGGGCTTCTCGCCCGCCGCCGGGGCCCACTGATGCCCGCCTACAAGATCGGCCAGGCCGCCGAGCTCCTCGGGGTCAGCGCCGACACCGTCCGCCGGTGGGTCGACGAGGGCCGGATCGCCGCCGAGCGTTCCGAGGGCGGTCGCCGGCTCATCGACGGCGTGGCCCTGGCTGCCTTCGCCGCCGCCCTGCCCGACGAGCGCGAACCCGACGTGGTGGTGGGGCGGTCGGCCCGCAACCGGTTCCCGGGCATCGTCACCCGGGTGATCAAGGACAAGGTCGCCGCCCAGGTCGAGATCCAGGCCGGCCCCCACCGCCTGGTGTCCCTGATGACGACCGAGGCGGCGGAGGAGCTCGGGCTGGCCCCCGGCGTGTTGGCCGTCGCCGCGGTGAAGTCGACCAGCGTGGTCGTCGAGATCCCCGCCGGCTGAGTGGCCCCGTCGGGACGCCGCCCCGCAGGCGGGATACCGGACCGCGCCCCGATCGTCCCCGTCGCCCTCGCCGCCGTCGCCGGGCTGCTGTTCGCCCTGCCCCTGGCCGGCCTGCTGTGGCGGGCGCCGTGGTCGGCGGCGTGGTCGGAGCTGCGCAGCGGGGCCGCCCTCGACGCCCTCCGGCTGTCGCTGGTCACGTCGCTCTCGGCGACCGGCGTCGCCCTCCTCCTCGGCGTGCCCCTGGCCTGGGTGCAGGCTCGGGTGGACTACCCGGGCAAGCAGGTGGTGCGGGCGCTCACCACCCTGCCCATGGTCCTGCCGCCGGTGGTCGGCGGCGTGGCCCTGCTCCTCGCCCTCGGTCGCCGGGGGATCGTCGGGGGCACGTTGGCCCGGGCGGGCGTCCACCTGCCGTTCACCACCGCAGGGGCGGTGGTGGCCGAGGCCTTCGTGGCCATGCCGTTCCTGGTCCTCACCCTCGAGGCCGCGTTCCGTACCGCCGACCGCCGGCTCGAGGAGGCGGCCCGGACGCTGGGCGCCGGCCGCCTCACGGTGTTCCGCCGGGTGACCCTCCCGCTTGTCGCCCCGTCGCTGGTGGCCGGCACCGTGCTCTGCTGGGCCCGGGCCCTGGGGGAGTTCGGGGCCACCATCACTTTCGCCGGGAACCTGCGGGGCACGACCCAGACCCTGCCCCTGTTCGTGTACGTGAAGCTGGAGGGGTCCGACCCGGAGGCGGCCATCGTCCTGTCCCTGGTCCTCGTCACCGTCTCGCTGGCCGTCCTCGTCGTGCTCCGCGACCGGTGGCTGTCGGCCCGGTGAGCCTGGTAGCCGACGTCGGCGTCGAGCTCGACGGCTTCAGCCTCGACGTCGAGCTCACGATCGACGCCGGCCGGACGGCGGCGGTGATCGGGGCCAACGGCGCCGGCAAGACCACGCTGGTACGGGCCCTGGCCGGGCTCCGTCCCCTGTCGAGCGGCCGGATCGACCTCGACGGCGCGGTGCTCGACGAACCGGCCACCGCGACCTACATCCCACCGGAGCGCCGGTCGGTCGGGGTGGTGTTCCAGGACGACCTCCTCTTCCCGCACCTCAGCGCCCTCGACAACGTCGCCTTCGGGTTGCGCCGAGGCGGGCGGCGCCGGGCCGACGCCCGCCGCTCGGCCGCCGCATGGCTGGAGCGGGTGGGCCTGGCCGGGCGGGAACGAGCCCGGCCGGACCAGCTTTCCGGCGGGCAGGCGCAGCGGGTGGCACTGGCCCGGGCCCTGGCCCTGAACCCCGCCCTGCTGCTGCTCGACGAGCCCCTCGCCGCCCTCGACGCCACCACCCGCAACGAGACCCGGCGCGAGCTGCGCCGCCACCTGGCCACGTTCCCCGGCGTCCGGATCCTCATCACCCACGATCCGGTCGACGCCGCCGCCCTCGCCGATCACATCGTCGTGCTCGACCGCGGTCGGGTGGCCCAGGTGGGAAGCCCCGGGGAGGTCACCGCCCGGCCCCGAAGTCGCTGGGTGGCCGAGCTCATCGGCACCAACCTCTTCAGCGGCGCGGCGGCCGGCGGCCGCGTCGCCCTCGACGGCGGTGGCGCGCTCACCATCGCCGACCGCTCGCCCGCCGGTCGCGTGTTCGCCGTGGCCCACCCCCGTGCCGTGTCCGTTCACCGCCACCGCCCCGAGGGCTCGGCCCGCAACACCTGGCCGGGACGGATTGCCACCGTCGAGCCCCTCGGCGACCGGCTGCGGGTGCGGATCGAGGGCGTCCCGGCGATCGTGGCCGAAGTCACCGCCAGCGCCGCCACCGAGATCGGGCTGGTCCCGGGATCGGATGTCTGGGTGGCGGTCAAGGCCACCGAGATCGAGGTGTACCCGGAATGACGCTCAGGCCGCCTCGTCGAACCGGGCGTCGCCGGGCTCGATCACGTCGATCGGCCGGAGCATGAGCTCGATCGCCACCCACAGGGTCTTGGAGAACGGATAGAAGAAGAACGGGGCGGCCACCGCGCCGATCAGGCCGCCGAGGAGGGGTGCAACGAGGCTGGCGTCCGGGTTGGCGCTGAGCAGGGCGATGGTCGGGACGACGGCCAGGATCATCACCAGCACCTGGGCGATCCCGATGTTCATGACGTAGGCCCCGAGGAAGAACCCCTCCTCCCGCTCGAAGCGGTACCGGCAGCCAGGGCAGCGCTCCGCCATCCGGAACCACCCATGGAAGATCCCCCCGCGGCCGCAGGACGGGCACCGCTTCAGGGCGCCCCGCAGCAGCATGCGTCCCGGCGACGGTCGACTGTCCATCGTTCACTCCTCGGCTCGGCTTCGGCAGCAGTGTCCGCCCGCCCGTTGCGCGACGGTTGCACGAGGGCCTGATCCCGCTTGACCTTGGAGCCGGCTCCAAGGTTTACCATGGGTCCATGAGCCAGTTGACCGTGTCGAAGTTGGCCGAAGAGGCCGGGACATCGTCGGACACCGTGCGGTACTACGAGCGGATCGGCCTCCTGCCCGAGACCGAGCGGAGCGCCTCGGGGTACCGGCTGTACGGCCCGGATGCGGTCGAGCGGTTGCGGTTCATCAAGCGGGCGCAGCGGTTCGGCCTCCGGCTCGACGCCATCGCCGAGCTGCTGGAGATCCGGGAGCGCGGGCAGTGCCCGTGCGGCCACACCCGCCTGCTGCTGGAGGCCCGGGTGGCCGAGCTGGACGAGGAGATGTCGTCGCTGGCCCGGCTCCGGGAGGACGTCGCCCGGCTGATCGACGAGCTCCCCGCACCCGGCCCCGACGCGGGCGACTGGCGTTGTACCTCGGACCTGATGCAGATCGGGTTGCCGCCCTCATCCCTGTACGACCACGACCAGAAGGAGACACCATGAGCGACACCAGCTGCGCATGCGGCTGCTCGACCGAGCCCGAGACCACCACCGAGACCACGGACGACTGCTCGTGCGGCTGCGGCGGCGGCAGCGAGCAGGAGCCCACGGCCGAGGCGGTGGCCTAGCCGGGCGACGCCCGGAGCCGGGGAGGGGCCGGGGCCCGCGGGCGCCGGCCCCTCTCGTTGCGTCAGGAATGCTGCGGGGGCCGGAGCCCGCGGAAGAACTCCCAGATCACCCGTGACGCGTCGACCGCGCCGGCGACGGGGCCGAGACCGTTGGCGAACCAGGTGTGGCCACCGCCGTCGATGGTGACCAGCTCGACGGCGCTGCCCCCGGCGCAGCCGGTCCACGCCGCGGTGGTGACCACGCCCGCGGTGTCGGTGCTCGGAGCGGGGCACTGGTCGAGGTCGGCCCACCGCTGCGCCACCGCGGGCGTGGGCGGCGAGTCCTGCGTGGCCCCGCCGGCCGTCTTGCCGCCCTGATAGGGGACCTCGCCGTCGGCCGTGCCGTGGATCTCGATGACCGAGACGGGTCTGGTCGGATGGCAGTCGTCGAGGACCATGGCCCCCGCCACCGAGCCCACCCCGGCGATGCGCCCCGCCGTCTCGCACCCCAGCCGGTAGGCCATCATCGCCCCCGCGGACACGCCCACCGCGTACACGCGGGCTTGGTCGACCTTCTGGCCGGTCCCGACGTCGTCGATGAGCCGGGTCAGGAAGGTGACGTCATCCGGCCCGCCGGTGGCCCGACCGAGGCAGCAGTAGCCGGCGTTCCACGTCTTGTCGACCCCGTCGGCGTAGGCCACCGCGAAGTTGCCCGTGTCGGCCACCCGGTCGAAGTCGGTGGCGCCCACCATGTCCTCGGCCGAGTTCCCGACGCCGCCGAGCACGATCACCAGCGGCACGGCCTGGCTGCGGTCGACCGACGGTGGCGTGTAGAGGCGGTAGCGGCGGGCCAGGCCGTCCACGTCGAGCTGCCTGTGCTGCACCGCGGGACCGATCGGCGCCGGCGTCGGGCTCGAGCCTCCGCACGACGAGAGGGAGAAGGCGAGGACGGCCAGCACCGGCCAGAGCCTGCGTGCCCCGGCGCCCCGCACCGCGGAGGACGGAACGACCGGGACTCCTACGAGGACTCGAGCTGGAGCTGGCCGGGCTTGGCCAGGCCGGCGGCGTGGAGCTCGCGCAGCGTCGGTCCCTTGTTCTTGCAGCAGGCGAGCAGGAACCCGTCGACCACGACGGCGGGCACGGTGCGGATGCCGAAGGCGTCGGCCCGCTCGGCCGCGGCCTTGTCGGCGTGCATGTCGTGGACCACGATCTCGTGGCGGGAGTCGATCTGCTCCCGGAGCTGCTCGATCGTGCGCTGGCACGTCTTGCAGCCGGCGCTGAAGATCTCGACGCGGCGCTTGTCGATCGCTGAAGCTGCTCCGGCCATGGCGTGCCCTCCCGTGTTCGGCTCCGAAGGGCAAGGTACACCTTCCCCTGGAGGGGAAGGTCAAGCCAAGCCACCGAACGGCGTGACCTTCCACCGGCCGGTACTGTCGCGTGATGCGGATTGGGCAGCTGGCCGAGCGGCTCGGGATCACCACCAAGGCCATTCGCTTCTACGAGTCGATCGGCCTGCTCCCGGAGCCGTCCCGCTCGCCATCGGGGTACCGCAGCTACGAGGAGCCCGACGCCGACCGGCTCACCTTCATCAAGACGGCGCAGCGCCTCGGGCTCAGCCTCGACGAGATCAAGGAGATCATCGCCTTCCGCGACCGGGGCGAGCGCCCGTGCGGCTACGTCGGCGAGATCCTCGACCGCCAGGTCGCCGACCTGGACCGCCGCATCCGGGAGATGCGGGACCTGCGCGACGAGCTCAAGTCACTGCAGCGCCAGGCCCGGGTGGCGGGGCCGTCCGACGGCGAGTTCTGCGCCGTGATCGAGCACGTGCATCTTCGCCACGCCGACGCCTGAGCTCCGCCCTTGGCCGAACCGTCCGACCCCACGAACGCCAATCGGCGAAACCGATACTCTATGCGCTTGACCTACACCGCTTGCCCTGGAGGGAGCCGATGACATCCCTTTTACCCGCACGCAGCACTTCCGGATCCTCAGAGTTCGACAACGGCACCGGGCACGAGCCCAGCCAGGACCAGAGTGGGACGGCGGTCTCCCGGTCCAGGCGGGGGCCGTACCGGCGGGGAAAGGGACGGCGGGTAGGGGACCAGGGCCGGCCGTCGCACGTGCTGGCCGAGAACATCCGTACCTACCGGGCCCTGCACCAGCTGACCCAGGACGAGCTGGCGGCGCGCATGACCCACCTCGGCCACGGCTGGGGACGGTCGACGGTCAGCGCCGTGGAGGGCAAGGGCCGCAACGTCACCATTGACGAGCTGTTCGGGCTGGCGGTCAGCATCGGCGTCACCGTCGGGGACCTGCTCGACCCGACCGGGCCGGGCCACACCCGCCAGGTCAGCCTGGACGTCGGCCTCCCCGCGCCCGGAGGTGGGCATTCGGTGCCACCGGCCGTGGCCCAGCTGTGGGCCGCCAGCCGCGCCGTGGTCCGGTTCTTCCATGACGACGGGCACCAGCCCGAGTTCGACGTCGCCGGCGACCTCGCCGCGGCCACGACCCGCGAGCTGGAGGAGCTCCGGGCCAAGGCCCCGTTCCGCCCCTAAGTGACTGAAGGCTGGCGTGCCGGCGGCACGCCAGCCCCGGTCCCCGTGTCGGTGCCCGCCGGCGGGATCCGACGGCGCAGGTCTTGGGCCGCGGTCACCACGACCAGACCGCCGATGGCCACCGCGATCGCCGCCCCCAGCAGCCCGGCGACCCACGGCGACACGCCCGATTGCTTCGACCCCCCGAAGACGTCCGCCGCCGACGCGTACCGGGCCCGGGTGAAGTAGATGTCCTGGTTGCCGTTCTGGTCGTTGCCGTTGCGGGTGTCGTCCCAGGCCACGTAGGCGGCGTCGTTCGTCGACACCAGCCCGAGCGGGCCGTAGATGCCGCCGGTGCGGCGGGGCCCGAAGCGGCGGTCGATCAAGCGGTCGTTGAGGGGCCGGTTCTTCGACCACGTGCGCCCGCCGTCGACCGAGGAGGCGTAGTAGACGTCCTGGAACCCGTTGCGGGTGTCGCCCTGCTTGAACGTCGGGTCGTTGCGGTAGTCGTACCAGGCCACGTCGATGCGCCCGTTGGGCGCCACCCCCATCGTCGGCATCTGGTCGCTGAAGTCCCAGTCGCGCTTGGGGTCGACATCGTTGACCTTGGTGGGCGCGCTCCAGGTCTTGCCGTCGTCGACCGAGCGGGCGAAGAGGATCTGCGGGACGCCCGTCCCCATCTCCTCCCAGGTGACGTACACCGCCCCGCTCTTGGGGTCGACGGCCGGCGAGGGCCCGCTCAGCCAGTCCGAGGTGGAGGTGGCGGCGTTGCCGTCGGTGGTGCCGGACTGGGTGTGGACAGGCGTGACGGCGAACGTGTGGCCCTGGTCGTGGGAGATCGAGAAGTAGAGGTGGGCGGGCGGGGCGGCGCCGGGGGTGAGCGTGCGGGTGGACTCGCCGAAGACGGCCATGAGGCTGCCGTCCCTGCCCTGGGTCAGGTACGGCTCGGTGGTGCAGAGATCGATGCCCGGCGCCATGTCGACGGGGTCGGTGAAGGTGCCGCCTCCGTCGTGCGAGACGGACAGCCACGGCCGGGCCACGGCCTTGTTGTCCACCAGGCGGCACCAGATCGAGGTGGACGAGCCGGTGATGGACTCCGGCATGTTCCAGATCCCGTTGTTCGACCACCAGGCCACGTACACCAGGTTGGGGTCGTTCTTGTCGATCACGATCGACGGCATGGCGTCGGCTCCGAACTGGCGGGCGGTGGGGTTGGGCCCGATGCGGGGCAGGGCGGTCGTGTCCCAGGTCACGCCGAGGTCGGAGGACCGCGACAGGTAGATCCGCTGCTGGTAGGTCGACGGCTGGAAGGCGCTGAACGCGTAGTAGAGGGTGCCGTCGGGAGCGAAGGCGAGGTCGGCGACCGGTCCGGTGTCGGCGAAGCCGCAGCCAGGCCAGTCCGGCGGGGTCGTGGGTTGGGTGGCCAGCGACCAGGTCAGGCCCGCGTTGCGGGAGACATGGACCGCGCACCGAGACGTATAGGCGTCGCTCTCGGCCACGACCAGCGTGGCGTGGTCCCGCGGGTCCATGGCCATGACGGGGATGGCGTGGCCCCGGCCGGAACCCTGGTCGGTCGTCACCTGCACCGCGGCGTCGATCTCGGGGTCCTTCGGGGACGCCGCGCCGGCGGGCGTCCACGGCGCCAGGGCGACCGTGGCGATCAGCGCGACGAACAACGACAGCCGGCGACCTCGTGTAGCCATCCTCCGCACCCCCATGTCGAGAACGGCGTCAGGCTCGCGCAGAAGGGCGCGCCTGTCACTAAGCGCGTTCGACAGCTACCTGACCTTGGTGGCCGCCCGCTCGCCGCCTGGTGTCCCGGCCGGCGTGGGCCCGGCGGCCCGGCGCCTGGTTACCAGGGCGCCCAAGAACAGGATCACGCCCACGGCCAGCAGCCCGGCGATGGCGGCCAGTGCCACCTTGGCCGCCTTCGACGAGCCCCCGCCGAGGGCCTCGAACTGGGCCGCGGCGACGTACACGTCCTGCAGCCCGCCGCCGACCGACGAGTTGTCGGAGAAGGACTTGTCCGAGTTGCGGGTGTCGTCCCAGCCGAACACGGCGTAGGCGTTGGTCGACGCCACCCCGGGCTGGGAGGCGATGTCGTAGTTGTTGCCCCAGATGCCCAGCTTGCGGTCGACGCTCTGGTCGGTGACCCGTAGGTTCTTGCTCCACGTCCGGCCGTCGTCGTTCGAGTAGGTGTAGTAGGCGTCCGTGCCCCGTAGGCCCTGGATGTCCCGGGTGTCCCACCACACCACGTCGACCCGGCCGTTGGGGGCGATGCTCAGGTTCGGGAAGAACTGGCCGCCGAAGTTCTTCGGGTCGTCGTCGCTCAGCACCTTGGGCTCGGTCCACGTCTTGCCCCCGTCGTAGGAGGCCCGGTCGTAGACCTCGCTGGCGCCGGTGAGGTCGGGCGTCGGGTTGCGGTTGTAGACGATGTGCAGGGCGCCGGTCTTCTTGTTGACGGCGAACTGGGGGTAGGCGCCGGCCGGCCCGCCGGTGGCGTTGTCGTAACTGAAGGGGATGGCCAGGGCGCTGGACCAGGTCTTGCCGCCGTCCGTGGACTTGGACAGGGCCAGTCCGCCGGGCGGGGCGGGGGTGATGTTCGCCGTCCCGGTGGGCCACATCACGTACGCCGTGCCCTTGGCGTCCACCCGGGCCACCATCCCGTTGCGGGTGCCGGCGGAGCCGAAGTTGGCCGCCTGGTTGGGCGTGGCCGCCTTGGAGCCCGCCGGGGGCGCCGTGGTGGTCGTGGTGGGCCCGGGCGCCGCCGTGGTCGTGGTCACCGCGGCCAAGGCCTGGTCCCGGATGGCCTGGTCGTCGAAGACCTTCTCGGACAGGTTGACCGCCTCGCCAAAGGTGCGCCCGCCGTCGTGGGAAACGGCGACCATGGGCATCGACGGGATGGCGTTCGGCGCCGGCGGGTTGGCCACGCTGCGGGAGAACGTCACGTAGACCACGTCGTCCTTGCCGGCGTGGGGCTCCACGGCGATGCTCTGGACCGGCCGGATGTTCTCGGCCGCGTCGCCCGTCTTGTCCCGGGCGTTTCGGACCACCACGGTGTCCCAGGAGTCGCCCAGGTTGGCCGAACGGGCCACCAGCACGGCGCCACCCGTGCGGGCCGCGTCCTCGTTCCCCCAGCCGTTGATGGCCATGTACAGCATCCCGTCGCCGCCGAAGGCCAGCGGGGCCTGGATGACCCCGCCCTGGCTCTGGGAGCAGAACGGGAACGTCGGGGTGTCGGGGGCGGCGTCCGGGCGGGCCCAGGTCTGGCCCCCGTCGAGCGAGCGGACCACCCCGCAGCGCCGGGTGCGCAGGTCGGCCCAGGCGCCCACGATGTGCATCGGGTTCTTCGGGTCGATGGCCAGGGCCGGGCTGGAGTAGAGGCGGCCGGGATCGACGTCCGTCTTGGTGGCCTGGACGGGCTTGGTGAGCGTCGGCGGGCCGGCCGCGGGGGCGGGTGCCTGCACCAGCAGCAGCCCGAGCGCGGCGGCCGAGACGGCGGACAGCACGGCAGACGATCGCTTCATGGGTGCCACTCCTGCTGGGGGTAGTACGGGCCGGCGGACGGCGCATTGTCGTTCCGGGACGTCGGCCCCTCAATAGGTGCATGTCACATATAGAGGGCGAACCCGGTTTCCCAGGACTCGGCCCAGAGCGACGCCGTCGCCAGCCTCAATGCCGGTGCCGACGCCTACGTGGCCGGGCCGTCACCACCCCGGAGGTGGCGGCCATCGAGCGCTCGCTGGCCCGGCGGCGCAGCGCGGCCCGGCTGCCCGCCTAGGCCCAGGGGTCAGCAGGAGGGGCGGGGCAGGGTGGTCGTCGGGCCGGCCGGGGCAGACGACGCACCGGTCGTCGCGGCGGGTTGGGTGGCGCTTGATCCGGTGAGGTGGACCCCGGTGTAGTCGGCGCCCAGGATCAGGGCGACATCGGCATTGACGAGCGTGGGGTCCGACTGGACGATGGCCCCCGCGCTGAGGCTGTTCTTCAACAGGGCGGCCTTGTCCTGGCGGCCGGGGGCGTAGCGGACGATCGTCTGGCTGTAGCTGTAGGTGTCGGCGTCGCCGGTGGCGGCGACCTTGAACCCGGCCTGGGTCAGGGCGGAGGCGGCCTTGGAGGCCGAGGCGTCGAAGCCGTTGCCGTTGAGGACGTCGATGGCCACGTCCGCCGGCTTCACCCCCGTGGTGTCGTCCACCGCCACCCCGTTGAGGCGGTCGATGTACTGCTGCGCCGCCTTGGTGTCGAGGAGCTGGACGGCCGCGCCGCCGATGTAGGCGTCGGTGGTGGGCAGCGTGAGCATGTCGATGGTGTCCGGGTTGATCGACCGGAACTTGCGGGCCACGGTGGTGATGTCCTTGGTCGACATCGTCTGGTCCACCGTGAGGTTGCTGACGCCGATGTTCACCAGCCGGTTCAAGGTGAGGGGGTTGCCGAGGCCGGACGAGATCGCTTTCTTCATCATCCGGCGGATGAAGTCCTGCTGGCGGGTGATGCGGTCGAGGTCGGAGTTGGTGCCGGAGACCCACCGCCCGTTCTCGTAGGTCTCGTAGTAGCGGCTGCGGACGAAGGCCAGGGCCTGGTAGCCGTCCAGCTCGTTGCAGCCGGCCACCGGGAGGTCGAGGCCCGTCATCGAGTCGCGGGCGGGGGCGTCCACGTAGACCTTGATCCCCCCGATGGTGTCGACGATCCGGGAGAAGCTCTCGAAGTCGACCTCCACGTAGTGGTTGATGTCGATGCCCAGTGTCTGCTTGATGGTGGCGATGAGGAGCTGGGGGCCGCCTTCGGAGAACGAGGCGTTGATCTTGTCCTTGGGCCCGGTGCCGCCGATGGGAACGTAGAGGTCGCGCGGGATCGACAGGATGGCGGCCCGCTGCGCGCCGGAGTCGATGTGCAGGATCATGATGGTGTCGCTGCGCTGCCCCGTCGTGCCGGCATCGCCCTTGCCCGTGGCGTCGGCGATGTCGCCGGTGGCCGTGGCCCTGCTGTCGGAGCCCACGAGCAGCACGTTCATGATGCTGTCGCCGCTGTCCCCGTCCGCAGCCAGCCCCGGGATGGTCACCCGGTTTATTCGGCTGACCTGGTAGCGGAAGTAGGCGTACCCGCTCCCCAAGGCCAGCACACAGAGCGCGAGGAACACGATGATTCCCGTGCGCAGGCGGGCCTGCCACGACCCGTGGCCAAACCCGGCGCGCGCCATCACTGCACCTGCTGGCACGGGTGCAGCGTACTTCCCGGCGGGCGACGAACAGCGGCAGGGCACGGCGGCGCGACGGTCCGGGTGCACCTCTCGGGCCCCGGGTACAGTCGGGGGAAAGGGAGCGACGGGAGGGCCCGTGAGCGAGGGGACCGGCGAGGCGCAGCCCGCCGGCGACGATACGCTCGCCGGTGCGGCCGACGCCGCGCTCGCCCCGATCCTGGGCCGCGTCGCAGCCTCATCCGGGCCCCGAGGAGCGCTCGTCGCCCAGTTCGCCCGCGCCGTGCTCCGCAGAGTCCCCGGGGCCCAGCTCGGCGGGGCCGACCCGGCGGCCGTGGCCGGCGCCGTCGCCGGCAGCTTCGCCTTTGTCGATGGGCGGGCGCCGGGCGAGATCAAGGTCCGGGTGGTGGACCCCGAAGTGGCGCTGGACGGGGCCCGACCGGCGGGGACGGTGATCGAGGTCAGCTGCGACGATCGGCCGTTCATCGTGACCACGGTGATCGGTGAGCTGCAGCGCCTCGGGCACAAGGTGGTCCGGGCCCTCCACCCGGTCTACGGGAGCGAGCGGGACGAAACCGGCCGCCTCGCCGCCATCCTGCCCGCCCGACCGGCCGTGCACCGGGAGTCCTTCCTCCAGGCCGAGGTCGGCGGACGCATGGAGGCGGGGGCGCGGGCGGCCGTGGTCGACGCCCTCCATGCCGTGCTCGAGGACGTGTTCGCGGCGACGGGCGACTACCCGGCCATGCGCGAGGAGCTGTGCGCGGTGATGACCGGCATCCGCCAGGATGCCAGGGAAGCCTTCCCGGCCGACGAGGTGGACGAGGTCGCCGACCTGCTCGAGTGGCTGCTCGACGGGAACTTCGTCCTGGCCGGATGTTGCCGGTTCCCCCCGGAGGGCGGGGTGACCGGGGCCTTGGGCGTGCTGGCCCGCCCTGAGGCGCCCCTGCGCCGGTCGCCGCCGGTCCGGGCCGGCGAGCTGCTTCGTGTCGTCCGTTCGGCCGAGATCAGCCGGGTCCACCGGCAGGTGCCGATGCACTGCCTCGACGTCGCCGACGCCGGCCCCAGCGGTGCCGCTGGGGGCGTCTTCCGCATCGTCGGCGTGTTCACCGCCAAGGCCAACGCCGAGCCGGCCTCGGTCACGCCCGTCCTGCGGTTCAAGCTGCGCCGGATCCTCGAGCTGGAGGACGTCGTCGAACGCAGCCAGGACGAGATGGCGCTGGTCTCGCTCTTCCAGGTGCTCCCCAAGGACGAGCTGTTCGAAGCCGACGTGGCCGGGCTGCGGACCCTGCTCGTCGGGCTGCTGGCCGCCGAGGACCAGCACGACGTCCGCGTCATGGTCCGCGCCGACGCGGCAAACGGGACCGTCACCGCGCTCGTGTCGGTTCCCGCCGAGCTGTACGACCCCGGGCTGCGGCACCGGATGGAGCAGTACCTGCTGGCCGCCACGGGCGGCGGGCGGGTCGACGCCGATGTGGCCCTCGGCGACCGGCCGGAGGCCATCCTGCGCATCGTCGTCTACGCCGACGGGTCGGTCGCCGACCTCCAGCCCGACGTCCTGGAGCGCGAGCTCCGCCTGCTGTCACGCACCTGGGACCAGCAGCTGGCCGGCGCCCTGGAGCGGGTCGCCGGCGACGTGGCGGGCCGGCGGCTGGCTTCGACGTGGAGCGACTGGTTCCCGTCCGGCTACCGGCAGGCGGTGACCGCCGACGATGCGGTGGACGACGTCCTGCACCTCGACGCGTTGCTGGGCGCCCGCGCCGGTGAGCCGACCGACCGCATCCGGATCGCCCTGGCCCCCGACCCGGCGGGGGGACCGCACGCCCGGCTCAAGGTCTTCACCGCCGAGGGGGGGGTCGAGCTGTCCCGGTTCCTGCCCATCGTCGAGAGCCTGGGGCTGTGGGCGGTCGAGGACCGGCCCTGGGTGCTGGGCGGCGAAGACGGGCCCGTCCACCTCCACGACTTCGGGGTCACCGACCCCTCGGGTGCGGCCATCGACGTGGCCACCCACGGCCCCCGGCTGGCCGCCGCCGCCCTCGCCCTGTGGCAGGGCCGGGCCGAGGTGGACGTGCTCAACCGGCTCGTCCTGCACGCCGGGCTGCCCTGGGACGACGTGGCCGTGCTGCGGGCCTACCGGCGCTACCGCAGCCAGGTCGGCACCACGTTCACCACCAGCTACGTCGACGAGGTCCTGGTCGAGCACGCCCCGGCCGCCGCCGCCCTGCTCGACCTGTTCGCGGCCATGTTCGACCCCGTTCGCGACGCCGGCCCGGAGGTGATCGCCGAGCTGCGCCGTCGGGTGCTGGACGGCTGCGACGCGGTGGCCCGCCTGGACCACGACCGGATCCTGCGCGGCTTTCTCGCCCTGGTCGACGCCACCCTGCGCACCAACCACTACCTGGCGGCCAGCGAGTACATCGTGCTCAAGTTCGACAGCGCCGCCGTGCCCGGCATGCCCCGCCCCGTGCCCTACCGGGAGGTGTTCGTCCACGGCCCCGCGGTCGAAGGGATCCACCTGCGGGGCGGCCCGGTGGCCCGCGGGGGCATTCGCTGGAGCGAGCGCCCCGACGACTACCGCAGCGAGGTCCTCGACCTCATGCAGACCCAGGTGCTGAAGAACGCCCTGATCGTGCCGACCGGGGCCAAGGGCGGGTTCGTCGTCAAGCGACCGGCCTACGGCGCCGGGAACGCGCTGAGCGTGGCCCAGGCGTACGAGATCTTCGTGTCCGGGCTGCTGGAGGTCACCGACAACGTGGTGGGCGACGAGGTGGCTGCCGTGCCCCGACGCCGTGACGGCGACGACACGTACCTGGTCGTGGCGGCCGACCGCGGGACGGCGTCGTTCTCGGACCTGGCCAACCGGGTGAGCCGCGAGCGGGGCTTCTGGCTCGACGACGCCTTCGCCTCGGGAAGCTCGACCGGGTATGACCACAAGCGCCTGGGCATCACCGCTCGCGGCGCCTGGGTCGCCGTCCGCCACCACTTCTCCGAGCTCGACATCGACGTGCAGTCCGAGGCGATCACCGTCGTCGGCATCGGCGACATGTCGGGCGACGTGTTCGGCAACGCCATGCTGCGCTCGCCCCACATCCGCCTGGTCGCCGCCTTCGACCACCGCCACGTGTTCATCGACCCCGACCCCGACCCCGCGGTCACGTACCAGGAGCGGGCCCGCATCTTCGCCCTCCCGGCGTCGTCCTGGGCCGACTACGACCGCACCCTGCTCAGCCCGGGCGGCGGGGTGTGGTCGCGGTTGGAGAAGAAGATCACCTTGGGCGACGAAGCACGAGCCGCCTTGCGGGTCGACGAGGCCGAGCTGACCCCGGCCGAGGTGATCCGGGCCATCCTGCAGGCGCCCGTCGCGCTGCTGTTCACCGGCGGCATCGGCACCTTCGTGCGGGCCAGCACCGAGCCGGACCACGAGATCGACGACCGCCTGAACGCCGATGTGCGGGTGGAGGGGTCGTCGGTGCGGGCTCGCGTGGTGGGCGAGGGCGCCAACCTGGCCTTCACCCAGCGGGCCCGGATCGAGTACGCCCGCCGCGGCGGCCACATCAACACCGACGCCATCGACAACGCCGCCGGCGTGGATACCTCCGACCACGAGGTCAACGTGAAGATCCTCCTGCGCCTCGCGGTCGAGGCGGGCGAGCTGACCATGGCCGAGCGCGACCGGGTGCTCGAGGAGGTCGGCCCGGACGTTACCGCGGCCGTCCTCGCCGATTGCGGCCGCCAGAACGTCGCCCTCAGCCGGGCGCAGGCCCTCAGCCCGGCGCGCATGGTCGCCACCGAGGCCCTGATCGAGGAGCTGGCGGCCGACGGGATCGTCGACCGCAGCGTGGAGGCCCTGCCCACCACGGCGGAGATGGAGGCCCGGCACCAAGCGGGCGCCGGGCTGACCCGTCCAGAGCTGGCCGTGCTCCTGGCCGGGGCCAAGCGCAGCCTGAGCGCCCGGTTGCTGGCGTCGGCGATGCCCGACGAGCCCGCCCTGCGCCCCGCCCTCGTGTCCTACTTCCCGCCGATGCTGGCCGCCCGGTTCGGGCACCTGGTCGACGGCCACCGCCTGCGGCGGGAGCTGGTGGCGTCCGTGGTGGCCAACGACCTCGTCGATCGGATGGGCGCCACCTTCGTCACCCGATTGGCGGCCGATACCGGCGCCCGGCCCCCGGCGGTGGCGGCGGCCTACTGGATCGCCCGCGGGGTGGTCGACGCCGGTAGGTGGTGGGCGGAGATCGACGGGGACGACAGCCGCTCGGGCGTGCCGGGGGCCCTGGCGGCCGGGCCGCCGTTGAGCGAGCTGCTCGAGGCCCTGACCCGCGACTACCTGCGCCGGGGCGAGGCGGGGGATCTGTCGGCGCTGGACCGGGACCGACCGGCGGTGGCCGAGCTGGCCGCCGCCATCGGCGACCTCGGCACCCCGTACCGGCGCCGGCTCCGGGCCCGCCGGGCCGAGCAGCTGATCGACGGCGGCCTGCAACCGGACCTGGCCGTGCGGTGGGCGACCCTGCCCGAGCTGGAGATCGGCCCCGACGCCGCCGACCTGGCCCGCACTACGGCCCGCCCCGTGCCGGCAGTGGCCGAGGCCATCCTGCAGCTTGGCGAGTCGCTCGGCGTGGACCGGCTGGTCGAGCGACTGCGCCAGGTCACCCCGACCGACCGGTGGGGCAGGGCCGCGTGGCGGGGGCTGGTCGACGACCTCGACGACCTCCGCCGGTGGGCCGCCCACCGCGCGCTGGCCGACCACCCCGGCCAGCCGGCGCCCGACGCCGTGCTGCTGTTCCTGGTCGAGCGGTCACGGCAGGTGGGCGAGATCACCCGCCTGCTGCGTGACGTCGAGGACGAGCCCCGCCCGTCACTCGATGCGGTGGCGGTGGCCACCCGGGCAGTCCGTCGAGCTATCGGTTAGGGAGCGGTGCCGATCTTTGGGAGCGGGCACCCGGGTCCTGCGGACCGCGCCCGCTCCGTGCCGTCGGGGGCCCCTGCCCCGCCGGCGGCGACAGGCGCTCACGGGTTACCGACAGCGGGGACAGGCGTGCTATTGGCCCCGGCCGATGCCGGCGGCCTTGAGGACCCGCGGTTCGACGCCGGCCGCCCGCCACGCGTCGTAGCCGATGCCCTTGCGGCGGCTGTAGGGGCCGGCGGCCTTGACGAACGCGGCCTCGAGCGCGCCCATGTCGACCCCCTCGGACGAGCTGGCCAGCTCCGCCTCCAGGTCCATGCGCTCCTGGGCCAGGTGGAGCCGGCTCAGGGCGTCGGCCCCGGCCAGGCGCTCCTCGATGGCCGCCAGGCGCCGCTGGATGCCCTCGGGCGTGCGCTTGCGCCCCCGGCGGGGCTTGTTGGCCTCGAGTGCCTCCAGGTAGCGGCGCACGGCCCGGCCCTGTTCGCGCCCTTCGGCTAGGGCCTCTTTGTGGGCATCCGACATGGAACGGGACGGCTTCTCGACTTCTGCGGTGCTTTTCCTGGGGGACACGGTGTCCTTTCGCTCTCCCGCCGGCCATTGGGTTCGCTCGGAAGACGATACCAGCCTGGAACACCCTCTTAGGTGATCCCATTCAGGAATGAAGCCGTGCTCTTGCGGACCGCATAGCGCATCGAGACCCGGAGCACGCCGCGGCCATGGTCGGTCAGATCCACAACCCGCGCCGGACGAACACCTCCTTGAGCACCGATGGCCGGTCCGACAGGAGGCCGTCGACGCCGAGGTCGAGGAGGCGCTCCATCTCGGCGTCGTCATTGATCGTCCAGACGTGCACGGCGACGCCCCGCCGGTGGGCAGCGGCCACGAGCCGACGGTCGACGAGGGGGAGGCGGCCCTGGCGCACCGGGACCTGGGTGCAGCCCGCCGGGGAGCGAGGCGCGGGCAACCCGATGCTGGCCGCCCGCAGGGCCAGGATCTCCCGCCGCCCCATCCAGGTGCAGATCCGCCCCCCGCTCAATTTCCGGATCGCCGACACCCGCCGGTCCGAGAAGGCGCCCAGGCAGACCCGGTCGTGGGCGCCGGTGCGCTCCACCGCGGCCACCAGGGGGGCGACGGCGGCCCCGTGCTTGGCGTCGACGTGGACGCGCAATTCGGGCCAGGTCCCGAGCACGTCCTCCAGCAGGGGAATGGGCTCGCCGCCGACCCGCGCCGAGCGCACGGTGGAGTACGGCAGGGCACCGACATCGCCCTTCATATCCGTCACCCGATCCAGGCTGTGGTCGTGAAAGGCGAGGAGCACGCCGTCGGCGGTGGCGTGCACGTCCGTCTCCACGTAGCGATAGCCCATGGCGACCGCCGCCGCGAAAGCCGGCATGGTGTTCTCGGGCTGCTCGGCCGCGCCGCCCCGGTGGGCGACGGGAATCGGCTGGGGCCAGTCGAGGAACGCCCAGCGACGAGCGCTCATATGGCGAGGTGGCGGGACAGAAGAACCCTCGCCATCAGCGGGAGCCGGGCTCGACCGGGAGGCTTGGGATGCCGCCCCGGCCGCCTGACGGCGGACCAGGCGGGCGGGGCGGCAAACACACTGTGACAGATCAGACCCGCTAAAGGCAAGCCGCACCTACATGTTTTTTTCCGGTCAGGCCGGCCGCGCCCGGTTTGGCCGCCGGAGCCGGGCCCGCTCGGCGGCCGGGAGCACCACCTTGCGCAGCCGGACGGCGTGCGGGGTCACCTCGACGCATTCGTCGTCGGCGATGAACTCCAGCGCCTGCTCCAGCGAAAGGGTGCGCGGCGGGGGCAGGCGGACCAGCTCCTCGGCGGTGGAGGAACGGACGTTGGTGAGCTTCTTCTCCTTGCAGGCGTTGACGTCCATCTCGTCCGACCGGGAGTTCTCGCCCACGATCATGCCCTCGTAGATCTCCACGCCCGGCCCGACCAGCAGCTCGCCCCGGTCCTGCAGGTTCATCAGGGCGTAGGTGTTGGTGAACCCGCGGCGGTCGGCCACGATGCTGCCGCTGCTGCGGGTGCGCAGCTCACCGTGCCAGGGCTCGTAGCCCTCGAACACGTGGTGGAGGATCCCGGTGCCTCGGGTCTCGGTCATGAACTCGGTGCGGAACCCGATCAACCCGCGGGCCGGGACCAGGTACTCCAGGCGGATCCAGCCGGTGCCGTGGTTGACCATCTGCTGCATTCGGCCCTTGCGGGTGTTCAGCAGCCGGGTGACCGTGCCCAGGTGCTCCTCGGGGACATCGACCGAGAGGCGGTCGACGGGCTCGTGCACCTTGCCGTCGATCTCCTTGGTCACCACCTGGGGCTTGCCCACGGTGAGCTCGAAGCCCTCCCGGCGCATGATCTCCACCAGGATGGCCAGCTGCAGCTCGCCCCGGCCCTGGACCTCCCAGGTGTCGGGTCGCTCGGTGGGGAACACCCGCAGGGACACGTTGCCGACCAGCTCGGTGTCCAGCCGGGTCTTGACCTGCCGGGCGGTCATCTTGGAGCCGTCCTGGCCGGCCAGGGGCGACGTGTTGATCCCGATGGTGACGGCCAGGCTGGGCTCGTCGATGAGCATGACCGGCAGGGGGCGAGGGTCGTTCGGGTCGGCCAGGGTCTCGCCGATGGTCACCTCGGCCAGCCCGGCGACGGCGATGATCTCGCCCGGCCCGGCCTCGGCGGCGTCGACCCGCTCCAGGCCCTCGGTGACGTACAGCTCGACGATCTTGACCTTCTCGATGGATCCGTCGGCCTTGCACCAGGCCACCATCTGGCCCTTGCGGATCACGCCTTCGCGGACCCGGCAGATGGCCAGCCGGCCCAGGTACGGCGACCGGTCGAGGTTGGTGACCAGGGCCTGGAGGGGGTGGTCGACCCCGTCTTCGTCGTAGACGGGGGCGGGGATGCGCTCGATCAGCAGGTCGAACAGGGGCTGCAGGTTGGTGCCCGTCGCCCCCTGCTCCATGGTGGCCCACCCCGCCTTGGCGTTGGCGTAGACGATGGGGAACTCGATCTGCTCGAAGGAGGCGTCGAGGTCGAGGAACAGCTCGTAGACCTCGTCCACCACCTCCTTGACCCGGGCGTCGGGCCGGTCGACCTTGTTGACGACCAGGATCACCGGCAGCTCGGACTCCAGGGCCTTGCGCAGCACGAAGCGGGTCTGGGGCTGGGGGCCCTCGGCCGCGTCGACCAGCAGCAGGACGCCGTCGACCATGGTCAGGGCCCGCTCCACCTCGCCCCCGAAGTCGGCGTGGCCCGGCGTGTCCACGATGTTCAGCTTCACGTCACCTTGCTTCTCGGAATGGAAGCGGACCGCGGTGTTCTTGGCCAGGATGGTGATGCCCTTCTCCCGCTCCAGGTCCATGGAGTCCATGACTCGTTCGTTGACGTCCTGGTTGGCGCGGAAGATGCCGGACTGCCAGAGCATGGCGTCCACGAGCGTGGTCTTGCCGTGGTCGACGTGGGCCACGATGGCCAGGTTGCGCAGGTCTTGGCGCGCGGGCATGAACTACCTTTCGATCGGGGTGCCGCGGCGATACGGCCGCCAGCCGTTCCATTCTACCGGTGGGGCGGTTCTCGGTCGACATAGCCTGGCGTGTTCGACGCGACAAGGAGCCGCTGATGCAGCTGGCAATGATCGGCCTCGGGCGCATGGGCGCCAACCTGGTGCGGCGGCTCATGCGGGACGGCCACGAGTGCGTGGTCTACGACCGGGACCCGCAGACGGTGAAGGATTTCGAGGCGGAAGGGGCGGTGGGGGCATCGTCGCTGGAAGACCTGGCGGCCAAGCTGACCGTGCCCCGGGCGGCCTGGGTCATGATCCCGGCTGCCGTCACCGGTCCCATCGTCGACGAGCTGGCCCGCTACTTCGAGCCCGGCGACATCATCATCGACGGGGGCAACTCCTACTACCGCGACGACATCGCCCGGGCCCACACCCTGGCCCCCAAGGGCATCCACTACGTCGACGTAGGGACCAGCGGCGGTGTGTTCGGGCTCGAGCGGGGTTTCTGCCTGATGATCGGGGGCGAGCCCGACGTCTTCGCCCACCTGGAGCCGCTGTTCGCCACCATCGCCCCCGGGGTGGGGGCGGCGGAGCGCACGCCCGGCCGCGAGGGCTACCCGTCGCCCGCGGAGCGGGGCTACCTGCACTGCGGGCCGAACGGGGCCGGCCACTTCGTGAAGATGGTCCACAACGGGATCGAGTACGGGATCATGGCCGCCTACGCCGAGGGCCTGGCCATCCTGCGCAAGGCCAACATCGGCAAGCACGTACGGGATGCCGACGCCGAGACCGCGCCGCTCAGCAACCCGGAGTACTACCAGTACGACATCGACACCACCGAGGTGGCCGAGGTGTGGCGGCGGGGGAGCGTGGTCGGTTCCTGGCTCCTCGACCTCACCGCGGCGGCGCTGCTCAAGGATCCCGAGGTGGCGGCGTTCAGCGGTCGGGTGTCCGACTCCGGGGAGGGCCGCTGGACGATCCACGCCGCCGTCGACGAGGCCGTCCCCGCCTACGTCCTCACCACCGCCCTGTTCGAGCGGTTCAGCTCCCGGGGCGAGGCCGACTTCGCCGACAAGATCCTCTCGGCCATGCGCAAGGAGTTCGGCGGCCACGTGGAGAAGGGCGCCACGCCTGCCGGCGGCTGACCAGCCCGTCGATCACGTGGCGGGCTTGCCGACCAGTCCCTGGTGCACACTCCGGGCCAGGCAGCGGCCCAACACCCGGGCCAGGGCCAACCGATCGAGGGGTTTGGACAGGTACTCGTCCATGCCCGCGGCCAGGCACCGCTCGCGGTCGCCGACCATGGCCGAGGCGGTCAGGGCGACGATCGGGGTGTGGTGGGCTCCCGACTCCAGCCGGCGGATCTGGTGCGTGGCCTCGTAGCCGTCCATGACGGGCATCAGGCAGTCCATGAGGATGGCGTCGTAGCGGGTTCGGAGGGCGGCGTCGACCGCCTCCACCCCGTTCGTGGCCACGTCGACCCGGCATCCCAGCCGCTCCAGTAGGGCGACGCCCACGAGCCGGTTGATGTGGGCGTCGTCGGCCAGCAGCACGCACGCCCCGGCCGGGATCTCGTCCACCTCCTCGACGGCCACCGCCGGCTCGGGCGGCGGGACGGGGGCGGCGGGCAGGGGGACGTCGAACCAGAACGTGCTGCCCTCGCCGAGGCGGCTCTTGAAGTCCAGCTCGCCACCCATGAGGCCGACGAGCTGGGCGGAGATGGTGAGCCCGAGACCCGTCCCGCCGAAGCGGCGGGTGGTCGAGCTGTCGGCCTGGCAGAACGGTTCCAGGAGCCGTTCCCGAGCCCCCTCGTCGATGCCGATCCCGGTGTCCCGGACGAGGAAGCGCAGCCGTCCCGCTGGGGTGGGCGCCACCGCGATGGTGACCGTCCCGGCGTCGGTGAACTTCACCGCGTTGCTGGCCAGGTTGACCAGGACCTGGCGCAGGCGGAGGGGGTCGCCGCGGACCTGCGCCGGGACGTCGCCCCCGACGTCGAGGTTCAGGTCCAGGCCCTTGTCCCGAGCCTGCGCCGCCACCGCGCTGCCGGCGGCGCGCACGGTGTCGGCCAGGTCGAAGTCGATGGCCTCCAGGTCGAGCTTGCCCGCCTCGAACTTCGAGAAGTCGAGGATGTCGTTGATGAGGGCCATCAGGGTGCGGCCCGACTCGCGCAAGGCGAGGACGTGACGGCGCTGGCCGGCGTCGAGGTCGCTGTCGAGGAGGAGCTCGGCCAGGCCCAGGACGCCGTTCATCGGGGTGCGGATCTCGTGGCTCATGGTGGCCACGAAGGCCGACTTCAGCCGGGAGGCCTCCTGGGCGGTGGCCAGGGCCGAGGCCAGGTCCGCCTCCAGGCGCCGCCGCTCGGTCACGTCGTGGAAGCTCCACACCCGGCCGAGCACCCGGCCGTCGATCCGCTGGGGCTTCGACGTCCGCTCGAACACCCGCCCGTCGAGGAACTCGATGACGTCGTCGCTCTCGGCCTCGGGCCGGTGGTAGAGCTCTTCGACCTTGGCCACGAAGGCGTCGGGGTCGCAGACCTGAGCCAGGACGGCGGCCAGGGCGGCGGCGTCGTCGCGAGATTCGAGCACGGACGCCGGCAGTCGCCACATCTCGGCGAAGCGGTGGTTGAAGCTGGTCATGGTCCCGGCGGGATCGACCACGAGGATCCCGTCGGCGGTGGCGTCGAGCGTGGCCGCCAGGAGGGACAGCGTCTCTTGCAGCTCCTTCTCGTCCCGCTTGCGCTCGGTGATGTCTTGAAACTGCCCGACCCAGCTGATCGGGTTCCCGTCCTCGTCGCGCAGGAAGGTGAGGTTGGCGATGGTCCACACCACGCTGCCGTCGGGGCGCAGGAACCGCTTCTCGCACTGCCAGGTGTGCAGCTCGCCCCGCAGGATGCGCCAGGCGGCGTCGACGTCGCTCTGGCGGTCGTCGGGGTGGGTGAGCTCCTGGTCGCGATGGCCCAACAGCTCGCCCTCGGGCCGGCCGAGCAGGTCGCACAGGGCGGCGTTGACCCGGACGTACTCCCCGTCGGTGTTGAACAGGGCCATGCCGATGGGCGCGGCGTCGAAGGCGATGTCGAAATAGCGCTGGGCCAGGTCGGCGACCCGCTCCCGGTCGGGCTCCACCAGCAGGCACAGCGCCCCACCGCCCTCGAGCCGGCGGGCGCTCAGCTCGACCGTGACGGGCACGCCGTTGGGCCGCCGGGCCCGGATCCGCCCTCTCAGGAGCTCGTCACCGCCGGCGGCCAACCACCGCGAGAAGCCCGGGAGCCGGTCGCCGGGGGAGAGCGCGTCGGGGCCGAACAGGGCGTCGGCCACGCTGTTGGTGGCCACCAGCGAGCCCTGGGGGTCGACGAGGACCGCCGCCTCGGGCATCGCCTCCAACCACCCTGTCTCCGGCATGTGCACGCTGACCCACCAGGCTCGACCCGCCGGTCCTTCGGTTGTCGGCGCGCCATGGGCCCGCCTTGAGCGCCGCTCAGTGGAACCGGAGGGTCACCAGCTCGAACGGTCGCAGCGGCAGGACGACGGCGCCGTCGCCATCGAGCGGGACCTCGTGGCGGGGGCGCTCCAGCAGGTCGACCCGCCAGGCCCGGGCGACGGGCGGGCCGAGCCGTAGCCGCACCTGGCGCCGGCCGCCCCACGCCTCGTGGCCCCGCACGACCAGGTCGCCGCTGCCGTCGTCGGCCCGTTTCACGGCGACGACGACGAAGCCGGGGTCGTCGAGCGACACGAAGGACTGCGAGGCCGGCAGCGGGCCGGCGTGGCGGCCGGTGGCGACGACGGCGAGTTCGACGTTGAGGGCGGTGGCCGCCTCCAGGACGCCGCCGGTGAACGGGTCACCGGCGTGGGGGAGCAGGGCGTAGGTGAACCGGTGCCGGCCCTGGTCGCACAGGGGGTCCGGGGCGGTGGGGGAGCGGAGCAGGGACAGCCGCAGCACGTCGCCCCGGACGTCGTAGCCGTACTTGCAGTCGTTGAGGAGGGCCACGCCGTAGCCCGTCTCGGACACGTCGGCCCACCGGTGGGCGCAGACCTCGAAGCGGGCCTTCTCGAACGGCGTGTTCTCGTGGGTGGCCCGGGTGACATGGCCGAACTGGATCTCGTACGTCGCCCGGTCGGTCCGCACGGCCACGGGAAAGGCCACCTTGAGGAAGCGGTGGCGCTCGTGCCAGTCGACCTCGGTGACGAAGTCGACCCGGCGGGAACCGGGCCCGAGCACGAGGCACTGGTTGATGGACGACGTACCGAACGAGCGCCGGAAGCGCACCCGCCCCGGGCCCTCGACCGCCACCTCCACCGGCCCGCCCAGCTCCTCGTAGTCCTCCAGGTAGCTGCGGTCGACGTCCCAGGCGTCGTACTCGGCGGGTCGGTCGTGGTGGAGGTGGAAGGCGTTGCCCGGCCGACCGGGGACCATGACCTCGCGGTCGTGGTCGAGGTCACGGACCGCCGTCACCCGGCCGCGGTCGTCCCACGCCACCCGCAGGTGGCCGTTGGCCATCCAGTCGTCGCCCATCTCGACCTCGCCGGTCGCCACCGGGCCGGCCAGGTCGACGGCGGCGTAGCCGAACGCCGGTACGTCCACCGCCACCCCGTCGACCAGGTCATGGCGGGCGTAGGGCGAGGGGTTGAAGACGACGGCGGGCCGGGCCAACCCCGTCGTGTCGACGGCGGCGGCGACGGCCGCCATCGCCTCGCTGGCCAGGCGGCCGGCCGTGGTCTGCACCTCGGCGTGGTCGGCGGCGGCCTGCTCGTAGACCCAGTGGATGGACGACCCGGGGAGCACGTCGTGGAACTGGTTCACCAGTAGCAGCTTCCACGCCCGGTCCAGGTCGGCCTCGGGCCAGGGCGCTCCGTCGGGCCGCACCGCCGACCACAGCTCGGCCGCGGCCAGCAGCTCCTCGCCCCGGCGGTTGGCCGCCTTGGTCGCGGCCTGGCTGGTGAACGTGCCTCGGTGCTTCTCCAGGTAGAGCTCGCCGCGCCAAACCGGCAGCGGCGAGGGGTCGGCCTCCACCGCGGCGAAGAAGGCGGCGAGGGGCTCCATGGCCACCTGCGGCGCGCCGGCGAGGTCGGCCGCCCGGCGGGCGGCCTCGACCATGTCCCGGGTCGGCCCCCCGCCGCCGTCGCCGTAGCCGAACGGGTACAGGGACCGGGCGCCGCCGTCGTGGGCGGCGGGGGCCCGCAGCAGCTCGGGCAGGGACATGTCGCCGTTGTAGGTGTCGGCCGGCGGGAAGTGGGCCCGGACCCTGGTGCCGTCGAGGCCCTCCCACGAGAAGGTGTGGTGGGGGAAGGCGTTGACCTCGTTCCAGCACAGCTTCTGGGACACGAACCAACCCATGCCCGCCTCCGCCATGATCTGGGGAAGGCTGGCGGGGAAGCCGAAGCCGTCGGGCAGCCACATCTCGGTGCACTCGCGGCCGAAGCGGTCCATGTACCAGCGCTGACCGTGGACGATCTGGCGGACCAGGGACTCGCCCGACGGCAGGTTGCAGTCGGCCTCCACCCACATTCCGCCGACGGGCTGGAACTGGCCCGTCGCCACCCGCTCGGCGATGCGGGCGAACAGGGCCGGGTAGCGCTCCTCGACCCAAGCCAGGTGGCGGGCGGCCGAGCAGACGAACGCGAACTCCGGGTACTCCGCCATGAGGGTCACCGCGTTGGCGAAGCTCCGGGCGCACTTGCGCACCGTCTCGCGCATGGGCCACAGCCAGGCCGTGTCGATGTGGGCGTGGCCCACCGCGGTCACCCGGTGCGTCCCCGTCGCCGCCGGGCGGCGCAGCACGCCGGCCAGGGCCGACCGCCCGTCCTCGGCGCTGCCCTGGACGTCGTCCGGGTCGACGACCGCGGCGACGGCGTCGAGGGCGTCGAGCAGGTCGGGGTCGCGCCCCGGCGCGGCCGCATCGAGGGCCAGGACGGCCCGCAGGTCGGCGGCCAGGGCGTAGACGTCCGGCCGACGGACGGCCAGCTCGCAGCGCAGGAGGACGAACCCCGGCCCGGCCCCGGGCTCGGGGAGCAGGAGCGGCCAGTCGATGCCGGCGTCGTGGGCCGGAACCGCGGGGTTGGCCGCCGCCTCCACGTACACGTCGACGACGTCGCCTCCTGCCGCCCGGGCGATCAGGACCACGTCGGGCCGCAGCCAGGACAGCCCGACGAGGGGCGTGCCGTCGCGCCAGACCAGGCCCTCGGCCGGCTCGGTGGCGGCGAAGCGCAGGGCCACCTGTCGGCCCGTCCAGCCGGCAGGGACGGCCGCCCGCAGGCGGAACCAGGTCGTCCCCCAGGGCGGGCCCCAGCGATCGCCGACCGCGAACGGCCCGAACGCCCCGGCGACCGCTTCGTCGACGGGGAGAGGCTCGCCGGGCAGGTGGCGGGCGGTGATCTCCGGGGCGAGCACGGGCCCGAAGACGGCGGGCTCGACGACGTCGACCAGCAACGCCGCCGCTCGGCGGGCCGTGGACGAGGTGGGAACGACGTGTCCATGCGCATCTGACACGTCGTTCCCCTCCCCATTCGAAGGACGCTGCCTGCTGAACGGCCCGCTTGGGCATCAAGGTACAGGGCACTGCGAGGTTCCTGCGGCTACTCCAGGGGGGCCCGCCGGCCCAGGGCGCCGAGCTGGGACAGGTCGCGGGGGAAGATCAGCGCCGTCATCCAGTCGGCCAGGATGCGGACCTTGCGGCCCAGGCCCGGCGTCATCAGCAGGTGGTAGGAGCGGCCCGCCCACCAGGCCACGAAGCCGGTGAGGGTGATGCCGAAGACCTGGGCGGCGCCGTTGTTGCGCCCGAGGGTGACGGCCAGGCCGCGGTTGCGGTAGGTGAACCGGACCGGCTCCCCGACGCCGAGGTCGGCGGCCACGTTGACGGCGCAGACCTTGGCCTGGCGCACCGCGTGCTGGGCGGTACCGGGGCAGATGCCGCCGTCGGGGTCGGGCACCGCGGCCGCGTCGCCCAGGGCGAACACGTCGGGCCGCCCGCCGGCCCGGAGGTGGTCGTCGACGATCAGCCGTCCGTGCTCGTCGGTGGGCAGGCCCAGGTCCGACACCAGCGGCGAGGGTCGCTGGCCCGTGGCCCACACGATCGTCTCCGACCGGTAGGGGGCGACACCGTGGCCGGTGAGGACCACCCGGTAGTCGACGCAGCTCTCCAGGCGGGTGTCGAGCAGGACTTCGACCCCCCGCTTGCGCAGGTTCTCCTCGGCGTAGCGGGCCAGCTTGGGGTCGAGCCCGGGCAGCAAGGAGTCGCGGGCCTCGACCAGCACCCAGCGCAGGTCGTTGCGGCTCAACCCCGGGTAGGTGTGCAGGGCGTCGTTGGCCAACGACTGCAGCTCGGCCAGTGCCTCCACGCCGGCGTAGCCACCGCCGATGAACGTGAAGGTCAGCAGCTCGCGGCGGCGGCCGGGGTCGTCGGCCGCATCGGCGGCCTCCAGCTGGTGCAGCACGCGGTTGCGGAGCCAGATGGCGTCGGGGAGGGTCTTGAACCCGACCGCGTGCTCGACCAGGCCGGGCACGGCGACGACCGTGGGCACCGAGCCCGGCGACAGCACCAGGTGGCGCCAGCCGAGGGTGTGCACGTTCCCCGTCAGGTCCCGGGCCGTCGCCGTGCGGGCGGCCAGGTCGATCCCCTCGACCTGGCCGATCAGCAGCTGGGTCCGGTCGAGCATCTCCCGCAGCGGGATGACCGCGTGGCGGGGCTCGACGACCCCGGCGGCGGCCTCGGGCAGCAGGGGAGCGAAGAGCAGGAAGTTCTCGGGCGCGACGAGCAGCACCCGCGGCCCGCCGGGCCGGCCCCGGGCGGACAGCAGGTCTTGGAGGTGGCGGGCGACTCCGGTGCCGCCGAAGCCGCCGCCGACGATGAGGACGTCGAAGGATCTCAGGGGCCGGACGTTAGTGGCGAGTTCCGCTCGCTTTCGAGTTAGAAACCCGGCGACGTGCTCCGCCCCGCCTTTGGCAGACTTGCCCGTCGTGGCCGAGATCGTCCCGCTGGCCGAAGCGATCGCCGGCCTGGTGGGCGACGGCGACCTGGTGGCCCTCGAGGGCTTCACCCACCTGATCCCCTTCGCCGCCGGCCACGAGATCATCCGCCAGGGTCGCCGCCACCTGACCTTGGCCCGGCTGACCCCTGACGTGATCTACGACCAGATGATCGGCATGGGCTGCGCCGACGCCCTCGTCTTCTCCTGGGGCGGCAACCCCGGCGTCGGCTCGCTCCACCGGCTGCGGGATGCCGTCGAGCACGGCTGGCCCCACCCCCTGGCCCTCGAGGAGCACAGCCACGCGGGCATGGCCAACCGGTACGTCGCCGGGGCGTCGGGACTGCCCATGGCCGTGCTGCGGGGCTACCAGGGGACCGACCTGGGGGCGGTGACGTCGTCGGTGGCCACGGTGACGTGCCCGTTCACGGGCGAGGAGCTGACGGCGGTCGCCGCCCTCAACCCCGACGTCACCGTCATCCACGCCCAGCAGGCCGACCGGCGGGGCAACGTCATGCTGTGGGGGATCAGCGGGGTGCAGAAGGAAGCGGTGCTGGCGGCGCGCCGGTCGCTGGTAACCGTCGAAGAGGTGGTCGACGAGCTCGAGCCGCGGCCCGGCTCGGTGGTGCTGCCGGGTTGGGTGGTCACCGCGGTGGCCGTGGCGCCGGGCGGCGCCCACCCGTCCTACGCCGCCGGCTACAGCACGCGCGACAACGCCTTCTACCGGGCCTGGGACGCCATCAGCCGGGACCGGGACGCCTTCGTGGCCTGGATGGGCAGCCATGTCCTCGGCTGACCCGACCCCGGCGGAGACCATGACCGTGGTGGCGGCCCGCCAGCTGGCCGACGGCGACGTCTGCCTGGTCGGCATCGGCCTCCCCAGCCTGGCCGCCAACCTGGCCCGTCGCCTGCACGCCCCCCGCTGCGTGCTGATCTACGAGTCCGGGACCATCGGGGCCAAGCCCGCGGCCCCGCCCCTCTCCATCGGAGACGGGGAGCTGGCGGCCACGGCCGATACCGTCGTGTCCGTTCCTGAGATCTTCAACTACTGGCTGCAGGCCGGGCGCGTCGACGTCGGGTTCCTCGGCGCGGCCCAGATCGACCCGCGCGCCCACCTCAACACCACGGTGATCGGGCCGTACCGGTCGCCCGCCGTGCGGCTGCCCGGCGCCGGTGGGGCGCCCGAGATCGCCTCCTCGGCTCGGCGGGTGGTCGTCGTCCTGCGCCACAGCCGGCGGGCGTTCGTCGACCGGTTGGACTTCCGCACCTCGGTCCCCGGGCCGGGCCCGACGGTCGTCATCACCGATCTCGGGACGCTCGAGCGCGTGGCCGGTGGCCACGAGCTGGTCCTGACCGCGCTGCACCCGGGGGTGACGGTCGACGACGTCCGCGCCGCCACCGGCTGGGACCTGCCCGTGGCCGATGACCTGGCCCGCACCGAGGCGCCGAGCGACGTCGAGCTGGCCGCCCTGCGCGCCCTGGAGGCGGCGATGCCGGCGTGACGGAGCCGTTCACCTATCAGGGGGTGCCGGTCCGGGTGGTGTTCGGCTTGGGCGCCCGCCGGTGCCTGGCCGACGAGCTGGACCGCCTCCGCCTCGGGCAGGTCCTTCTGATCGCCACCGGCTCCACTCGCCGGGCGGCCGACGCCATGGCCGCCCTGCTCGACGATCGCCTGACGTGGCGGGTCGACGGGGTCCGCCGTCATGTCCCCGCCGAGCTGGTGGAAAGAGTTACGGCTGACGCGCAGCGGGTGGGCGCCGACGGGGTGGTCACCCTGGGCGGGGGGTCGGCGACCGGGTTGGGCAAGGCGCTCGCCCGCTCCGGCCTGCCGCTGGTGGCGGTGCCGACCACCTACGCCGGCTCGGAGATGACGCCGATCTGGGGGATGACCAGCGCCGGCCACAAGGAGACGGGCCGCGACGCCCGGGTGCTCCCGCGGACCGTCGTCTACGACCCCGAGCTGACCTACGGCCTGCCACCGCTGGTGACCGCGGCCAGCGGGATGAACGCCCTGGCCCACTGCCTGGAAGCGTTGTGGTCGGCCGGCGCCAACCCGTTCGCCAGCCCGCTGGCCCTGGAGGCCGCTCGGGCCCTGGTCGAGGCCATCCCCGTGTGCGTCGCCGAGCCGGAGAACCCCCGGCCCCGTAGCCGGGCCCTGGTCGCCGCCGGCCAGGCCGGAATGGCGCTGGCCACCGCCGGCACCGGGCTCCACCACCGCCTCTGCCACGTGCTGGGCGGCCGCTACGACCTGCCCCACGCCGAGACCCACGCCGCCCTGCTGCCCCACGTCGTCGGGTTCAACGAGCCGGCACTCGGCCCCCTGGCGGCCCGTATGGCGGTCGCCGTGGGTTCCGGCCGGGCGTCGACCGGAGTGCACGACCTGGCCGTGCGCCTCGGCCTGGAGCCGTCGCTGGGGGCGCTGGGCATGCCCGACGACGGCATCGTCGAAGTGGCCGCCGAGGTGGCCGCCAACCCGCCCCCGAACCCCCGGCCGTTCGACGAGGCCGCGCTGCGCTCGCTCCTGCGGGCCGCCTGGGAGGGCGAGGGGCCCTGACCGTGTTCGTGGTCGACGCGGTGCGGACGCCCATCGGCAGGTACCGGGGGGCCCTGGCCGGGGTGCGACCCGACGACCTGGCCGCCACCGTGGTGCGGGCGCTGGTCGACCGGGCCCCCGAGATCGACCCGGCCCGAATCGACGACGTGTGGCTGGGCGACGCCAACGGGGCCGGGGAGGACAACCGCGACGTGGCCCGCATGGCCGTCCTCCTCGCCGGCCTCCCGGTCACCGTTCCCGGGGCCACCGTCAACCGCCTGTGCGCCTCGGGGATGGAGGCGGTGGCCGAGGCCAGCAGGGCGGTCCTGGTGGGGGACGCGAAGGTGGCCGTGGCCGGCGGGGTCGAGTCCATGAGCCGGGCGCCGTGGGTCAGCCTCCACGAGGGCGACGGCGCCGAGCTGGTTTCCACCGCCCTCGGCTGGCGCCTGGTCAACCCGGCCATGCCGGCGGCGTGGACCGTATCCCTCGGGGAGGGGGCGGAGATCCTGGCCCACCGGTACGGGATCGCCCGGGAGGCGCAGGACGGGTTCGCCCTGGCCAGCCACCGCCGGGCGGCGGCGGCGTGGGACGGGTGCCGGTTCGCCGGGGAGGTGGTGGCGGTGCCGGGCGTCGACTTGGCGACGGACGAGTGCGTTCGCCGGGACACATCCCCCGACGCCCTGGCCCGGCTCCGCCCGGTCTTTCGTGAGGACGGGACCGTCACCGCGGGCAACGCGTCGCCCCTGGCCGACGGGGCCGCGGCCCTGCTCCTGGCCGACGAGGCCACGGTCGAGGAGACCGGCCGGCGGCCGCTGGCCCGGGTCGTCTCCCGGGCCGTCTCCGCGGTCGAGCCCCAGCTCTACGGGATCGGGCCGGTGGCGGCGGCCAACCGGGCCCTGGACGCCGCCGGGCTGACGTGGGCGGACGTGCAGGTCGTGGAGCTCAACGAGGCCTTCGCCGCCCAGGCCCTGGCCTGCCTGGCCGAGTGGCCCGACCTCGACCCGGCCATCGTGAACCCCAACGGCGGCGCCATCGCCCTCGGTCACCCCCTCGGGTGCTCGGGGGCGCGGATCGTCGGCGCCCTGGCCCACGAACTGGCCCGGCGGGGCGGCGGGTACGGGCTGGCCGCCATGTGCGTGGGTGTGGGCCAAGGGATGGCCATGGTGCTCGAGGGGTAAAGCCATCGGCCCGGATAGCCGAAAAAACGCGGGCAGCCTGAGCACGACCGTTTGGTCAATTCGCGGCCCTCTGCGACCCCCGATTGACCAAACGCTCAGCGACGGCGGAGGGCGCCCCACGCCTTGACCCCCGGGACCCAGCCCTGGGCATGCTCACGCCCGGCTGCGGCCGCGGCGGCGGTCACGGTCGACTCGAACGAGTGCCGCTCGGCCTCCACCGAGGCCCGGTAGCGCTCGACCTGGGCCCGCTGCTCGTCCTCGGACCAGCCGAGGTCCGGGCCGACGAGGGCGGCGACGTCCTCGGCCGCCGCCGCGGTGGCGTCCCGGGCCAGAAGGCGGGCCCGGGTGCGGCGGGCGAGGATGTCGTCGAGGGTCACGACCATCTCGTCGCGGGCGGCGTAGACGGCTTCGGCCCGCAGGTAGGGCAGGCCGGGGACCAGCGGCTGGGCCAGGGCCGGATCCTCCGTGGCCAGGGTGATGACCGTCGCCGCGTCGGCGCCGTAGCGGTGGACGAGGCGGTCGCGGACCTCGGCACCGAGGCCACCGTCGCCCACCTGGTCGTAGCCGGCGGCGCCGTGCAGGGCCAGCCCCTTGGTCGTGCACTTCCCGCCGCGACCCAGGACCTTCACCACCTCGTCGACCGTGTCCTCGGCCATGGCCCGGTAGGTGGTCAGCTTGCCGCCGGCGATGCTGATCACGTCGCTCGGCCAGCGGGTCACCCGGTGGTGGCGGGACAGGTCGGCCGTCTTGGCGTCGGGCGCCCCCTTCAGGAGCGGCCGCAGCCCGGCCCAGGACCCGACCACGTCGCCGCTCTCGATCGGGGTGGTGATCGACGGGTTGAGGTGGGCGAGCAGGACGTCGACCTCGTCCCCGGTGATGAACGGGTCCTCCAGCGGGCCGGAGAAGTCGGTGTCGGTGGTGCCGACATAGGTGAACCCGCCGTCGATCCACGGGACGGCGAAGACCGACCCTGTCCCCGTCCCCTTGGCGACGGCAAGGATGACGGCCACGTCCTCGTTCTGCAGGGCGGTCGTCGGCACCACGATGTGGACCCCCCGGGCCGGGCGCATCAGCTCGTGGCCCGGCCCCTGGTCGATGGCCTCGATCTCGTCGATCCACACCCCGGCGGCATTGACCACGCAGCGGGCGGCGACGTCGATGCTGTCGTCGCCGGTGTCCACCCGGGCGCCGATGGCGTGCCCGGCGTCGTCCTTGATCAGCTCGACGACACGCCCGTAGTTGACGACCGCGGCGCCGTGGTCGGCGGCGGTGCGGGCCACGGCCAGGGTCAGGCGGGCGTCGTCGGTGCGGGCGTCGAAGTACAGCAGGGCGCCGGTGACCTCCGGGGCCACCAGGCTGGGCATGAGGGCCAGCGCTTCGTCCTTGGACAGGCGCCGGTGCTTGCCGACCACCGAGGCGCCACCCACCAGGTCGTAGGCCCACAGGACGATCCCGAACAGGCGGGCCATGAAGCGGGGGATCAGGCCGCCGTGGCGGTAGACCGGGATCATGAACCCCAGGGGCCGGACCAGCTGAGGGGCGTTGGCCAGCAGGTGGCGGCGCTCCCGCAGGGCCTGCCAGACCAGGCGCACGTCGCCCTGCTGCAGGTAGCGGATCCCGCCGTGGATCATCTTGGACGACTTCGACGACGTCCCGTAGGCGATGTCGTGCCCGTCGACCAGGGCGGTGCGCAGGCCGCGGGCGGCGGCGTCGAGGGCCACGCCGGCCCCGGTGGCCCCGGCGCCGATGACCAGCACGTCGAACTGCTCGTTGCGGAGCCGCCCGATGGCGGCGGCGCGGTCGAGCCTGCCCGCCGTCATCCCAGCGGGCGGCCGTCCATGACCCGCAACGGCTCGGCGATGAGCTCGATCTGCACGCCGTCAGGGTCCTTGACGTAGATCGACGTGGTCAGCCCCCGGTCGGGGCCCAGGTAGGGCACGCCGGCGGCGTCGAGCCGGGCCTTGATGGCCTCGAAGCCGGCCTGGTCGACCGAGATGGCCACGTGCTGGACGCTGCCGTGGGCCTCGACGGCCTGGCCCAGGCCGAGGCCGGGGAAGTCGAAGAAGGCCAGCAGGTTCCCGTTGCCGATGTCGTGGAAGAAGTGGGTCGACCCGGCGTAGTCGCGGTTCTCCATCACCTCGATGAGGGGGAACCCGAGCATGTCCTGGTAGAAGCGCACCGTCGTCTCCACGTCGCTGCACACCATGGCCAGGTGGTGGACGCCCCGGGCGCTGGAAGCCGGCCGCTCCTCGGCCGGCTTCAGGTGGGTCGTGGCGATCTCCTGCCGCCGGGCCTCGAACTCCGATGTGACCGTCATGGACCGACGCTACCGCCGGCCCGTCTCGTCCGCTGGGCGACGAGCAGGACGATCCCGGCCACGCCGAGGGCGATGCCGGCACCGAGCACGGTCCCCCACAGCATCGGGTGTCGGGAGGACGACGACGCGCTGGTGGTGGCGAAGACCCGGTCCCCGGACGGGAACCGGACCCGGCCGAGGTAGATGTCCTGGGCCTGGGTGTCGCCCACGCTGTTGCGGGTGTCGTCCCAGGCGACGAAGGCGGCGTTCTCCGTCGACGCCACGCCCAGCGGCCCCTTCAGCCCGTAGTTGCCCGAGTGGGTCCCCAGGCTGCGGTCGATGAGGCGGTCGGTGACCCTGACGTTGGGCGCCCACGTGCGGCCGCCGTCGGTGGAGTACGAGTAGTAGACGTCCTGGAAGCGGTTCTGGTTGCCGACCCGGGTCTGCTTCGGGTCGTAGGCCGGGTCGTTGCGGTGGTCGTACCAGGCCACGTCGATGCGGCCGTTGGGCGCCACGCTCATCCGGGGCTCGAAGGTGCAGCAGCCCCAGTGGGCGGCGGGCTCCACGTCGTTGACCCGGACGGGCTCGCTCCAGGTCTTGCCGGCGTCGGTCGAGCGCATGAACTTGACCGCCGCCGGAGGGTCGCTGGCCGGGGGTTCGACCTTGACCGGGACGGTGGTCGTCGGAGCGTTGGCCGGAAGGGGGGAGACAGGCGTGAAGGGCTGGCCGCCGACCGTCGTCGGCGGGGCCGTGATCGTGGGCGCCGGCTTGCCCTGGCCCACCGGGACCGGGCTGCCGACGGCCTCGAAGGTGACGTACAGGTCGCCGCTGTCGGGGTCGATCCCGCCGGTGGCGGCCTGCAACCAGGCCCAATTGCTGGCCTTGGTCCTGGTCCGCTCGTAGATCGCCTTGGCCGGGGCGAAGGTCTTGCCGCCGTCGGTGGAGCTGGTGAACCACAGGTGGCCGTCGGCGTTGTGGTCGGGGGGGAGGTTGTCGTCCACCACCAGGTCGCCGTAGAACACGAACAGCTGGCCGTCCTTGCCCACGGTCATGTGGGGCTCGGTCAGCCACGCCTGGAGGTCCCCGGCGGTGTCGACGGGGTCGGCGAACGTCCTGCCCCCGTCGTTGGACACGGCGATCTTGGGGCGCCCGGGGAACCGGGTCAGGTTGTCCTTCTCGACGTCGGCGGGAACGGCGCTGAGGCCGAGGTTGAAGTTCGTCCACCAGCCCACGTAGACCCGCTGTGGGTGCTTGGGGTCGACGACGACCGACGACGCCGCGCTCTGGCCGGCGTCGTGGTGGTCGAAGTCGGGGTCCTGCTTGGGCAGCTCGACGGTCTGCCAGTGGGCGCCGAGGTCGTCGGAGCGGGCGAGGAAGATCTTCTGCCGCCAGTCGCCCCGCTTCTGCCCGGAGAGGGCGACGTACAGGGTGCCGTCCGGGCCGAAGGTGATGTCGGCGAAGGAGCCGAGGTTCCCGTAGACGCAGGTCGGATAGTCCGGGGGGGTGAAGTCGGCGGTCTGGGCCCAGCTCAGCCCGGCGTTGGTCGACACCTGCACCTTGCAGTTGGCCGAGCGCCCCTCCCCGTCGCTGACGGCCAGGATGTCGGGGTTCTGGGGGTCGACGGCCACGGACGGGGTGGCGTACTCCCGCACCGGGTTGGGGTCGGTGGTCACCTGCTGGGACGCGTCCACCTGCGGTTTGGACTCCGCACCGGCGGCCATCGGGGCCAGGACCGCAGCGGCGGCGGCGATGATCAGGACCGGGCGCTTCATGGCCACACCTCCTCCGTCGTTCCCTCGTCCGCACCGAGGGGTAGGCGAAGGCTGCCCAGGATGAACGAAGGCTTAACCTGCCCGGCTGGCCTTGGCCGCGTCGGCCCGTGCCCGCTGCGGGCCGATGGTGGCCGAGGGGTCGGCGGCGGACTCGAACCCGGCCCGGTACACGGCAAAGCGGGTGAGGAGGCTGCCAGCGGCGAGGAGGCTCCCGGCGACCACGGCCAGCGAGCGCCGGCGGCGGGCGCCGAGCACGCCGAGCACCGCGCCCGAGGCCGTGCACGCCTCGGCGGCGCGGGCCAGGCGACCGGCGGCGCCGGTGCGGTAGGGCTGGCCGGCGTCCCCGAGGGCGGACTCCATCTTCCGGAAGGCGGCCACCTCCAGGCCGCCGCCGAGGGCGGCGAGGCGCCGCGCCGGGCCGGCGTCGGCGGGCGGGGTCAGGGCCATGGCCACCCCGGCGGCGCTGGCGGCGGCGCTGCCGGCGAACAGGAAGGGGAGCTGGCGGGAGGCGCCGTGCCAGGCCGGGATGGCGGTGTCGGTGACCAGGACCGCGGTGTAGGTGGCCACCGCCGGGCCGAGCACGCCGGCGAGGACGCCGCCCGCCGCGCCCACGCGGGGCAACAGGCCGGTGACGTCGCTGGCCGCGGCGGCGGCGCAGCCGGGGGCGAAGGCGGTCAGGACCCAGCTCCCCACGCTCATGGGCGACGTGGGTTTGGCCACCCGCAGCATGTTGGCGAACCGGGCGGGCTTGCCGAGGTCGACGACCAGCAGCGGCCCGCTCACCGCCAGACCGGCAAGGGAGGTCAACGAGGCCGACCGGGCCAGGCGGTGGTGGCCGGAAAGGCGGGCGCCGAGGGCCAGGGTCGACGAGGCCCCGGCCAGGCCGCCGGTGAAGAAGTAGGCGGCGATGTACGGCTTCCAGACCGGCTTCTTGAGCACCGGGCGGCCGTAGTAGCCGTCCTGGCCGTTCGTTGTGTTCGCGACGCTCATCGGCGGCGCAGGCAGGCGGTGGCCACCGCGCCGACCATGGCCAGGGCGGCGCCGGCCGCCGCCTTCCACATCTGGGGCAGGTCGCGGGTGGTGACGACGGGATCCGGGGGCAGCCCGTAGACCTCGGGCTTGTCGAGGAGCAGGAAGAAGGCGCCGAAGCCGCCGACGCCGTCTTCGGGGTCGGCGCCGTACAGGTGGGCGTCGGCCACCCCCGCCTCGCGCAGCACGCCGACCCGGTTGGCCGCCCGCTCCCGCAGCTCGTCGAGAGGGCCGAACTGGATCGACTGGGTCGGGCACGCCTTGGCGCAGGCGGGCGGGAGGTCGGCCTTCAAGCGGTCGTAGCAGAGGGTGCACTTCCACACCCGCCCGTCCGACTCCCGCTTGTCGATCACCCCGAACGGGCAGGCGGGCACGCAGTAGCCGCACCCGTTGCACACGTCCTGCTGCACGACGACGGTGTCGAACTCGGTCCGGAACAGCGCCCCCGTCGGGCACACGTCCAGGCAAGCGGCATGGGTGCAGTGCTTACAGACATCGCTGGACATCAACCACCGGACACCGGCATCGCCGTTCTGTGCCGGCCCCTGCGGCTCCGCCGCCGGGGCCGCCACCCGTTGCTCGATGAAGGCCACGTGGCGCCAGGTGTCGCTGCTCAGCCCGCCGGTGTTGTCGTAGGACCAGCCCAGGAAGTCGTAGCCGTCGTCGGGGACGTTGTTCCACTCCTTGCACGCCACCTCGCACGCCTTGCACCCGATGCACACCGACGTGTCGGTAAAGAAACCCATACGCGTCATGGCGTCGGGCACCCGGATCCTTCGGATGGAATCCCGAGGAGTCGGAGGCGACGCAGGGATCGCGCCCGCCGCGTGCCGGCGGGGGCCCCTGCCCCCCCGGCGAGCCGGAGCTTGTCTCGGATGATCATCGCGGGCGGCGGCCGGGCTGAATATCGCAGGTGGCCGCCTTCACCTCCTGGATGTGCACGTTGGGGTCGAGGGCCAGGGGGAACAGGTCGTTGGCCGCGTCGCCGGTCACCACGCCCTTCCACCCCCAGTGGTAGGGCAGGCCGACTTGGTGGAGCTGGCGACCCTGCACGGTCAGGGGCTTGATGCGGTCGGTGACCAGGACGCGGGCCTCGATGGCCGTCCGGGCCGACGAGATGGTGGCCCAGCCCCCGTGCACCAGGTGGCGCTCGGCGGCCAGGGCCGGGCTGACCTCGCAGAACATCTCGGGCTGGAGCTCGGACAGGTGGGGCAGGAACCGGGACATGCCGCCGGCGGTGTGGTGCTCGGTGAGCCGGTAGGTGGTCATGACGTAGGGATAGGCCTTCCCGTCCTCGTCGTTGTAGCGGTTGCCCTTGCGGCGGAACGTCTGGCGGGCGGGGTTGGACTGCTGGGCGTACAGCGGGTTGGTGAAGGGCGACTCGTGGGGCTCGTAGTGGGCGGGCAGGGGCCCGTCGACCAGGCCGCTCGGCGCGAACAGCCAGCCCTTGCCGTCGGTCTGCATGATGAAGGGCTCGTCGCCCCGCAGCGCTTGCTCGGCCTTCGCCCCCTCGGGCGGCACGTAGTCCGGCCGCTTGTCGACCACGAAGTCGGGAACGTCGTCGCCGGTCCACTTGCCCTCGGCGTCGTCCCACCAGATCAGCTTCTTGCGCTCCGACCACGGCTTGCCCGCCGGGTCGGCCGACGCCCGGTTGTAGAGGATCCGGCGGTTGGCCGGCCACGCCCACCCCCACTCCAGGGCGTAGTGGTTCTGCTCGTCGTGGGGCTTGCGGCGGGCGGTCTGGTTGACCTCGTCGGCGTAGCAGCCGCTGTAGATCCAGCAGCCGCACCGGGTCGAGCCGTCGGCCTTCAACGCCGTGTACCCGGGGAGGGTACGGCCGTCCGGGCCGACCCCGTTGATCTCCCGCAGCACGGCAGCGGCCTCCGGGTCGCGGGTGTCGCCGACCAGCGGGTAGTCCCAGGCCAGGTCCAGGACGGCCCGGTCGCGGCCCTCGGTCGACCCGGCCAGCTTCTCCCGGATGATGCGGCCCAGGTGCCAGTAGAACCACAGCTCGGACCGGCAGTCGCCCTGGGGCTCGACCGCCTTGGTGTGCCACTGCAGCATGCGCTGGGTCTGGGTGAAGCTGCCGTCCTTCTCGGTGTGGGCGGCGGCGGGCAGGAAGAAGACCTCGGTGCCGATCTCGGCCGTCTTCAGCTCGCCGCTGTCGATCTCGGGGCCGTCCTTCCAGAACGACGCCGTCTCGATCTCGACCAGGTCGCGCACGACCAGCCAGTCCAGCTTGGTCAGGGCCAGGCGCTGGAGCTTGCCGTTGGCCGAGCCGACCACCGGGTTCTCGCCCATGACGAAGTAGCCCTTGACCTTACCGTCGACCATGTCCAGTGTCGTCCGGTAGGCGGAGTGGTCGCCGGTGATGAACGGCAGGTAGTCGTAGCAGTAGTCGTTGTCGGCCGTGGCCGCGTCGCCCCACCATGCCTTGAGCAGGCTGACGAAGTAGGCGTCGGCGTGGCCCCAGAACCCGCCGGGGGCGGTGTTGGCCTCGATGTAGTCGGCAAGCGTGGGGTGGGTCGCCGCGTTGGGCATGGGCAGGTAGCCGGGGAGGATGTTGTAGAGGGTCGGGATGTCGGTCGACCCCTGGATGCTGGCGTGGCCCCGCAGGGCCAGGATGCCCCCGCCCGGGCGGCCCATGTTGCCGAGCAGGAGCTGGATGATGGCCGCGGTGCGGATGTACTGGACGCCCACGCTGTGCTGGGTCCAGCCCACGGCGTAGCAGATGGCGGCCGTGCGCTCCCGGCCCGAGTTGGCGCACAGGGCCTCGGCTACGTCGAGGAACTGCTCCCGGGGCACGCCGCACATTTCCTCCACCAGCTCGGGCGTGTAGCGGGCGAAGTGGCGCTTCAAGATCTGGAACACGCAGCGGGGGTGCTCGAGCGTGGGGTCGGTCTCGGGCGGCTCGCCGCCGCTGAGCTTGGCGCCGTAGCCGTGGGCCTCGCCCTTGGCCGCCGTCTCCCGGTGCCCGGCGGAGGCGGCCACCGTCATCCCCGCGTACTGCCAGGTCGACGGGTCGTAGTGGTGCTCCTCGGGGTCCCAGCCCGAGAACAGGCCATCGAGGTCCTCGGTGTCCCGGAAGCCCTCGTCGATGATGGAGGAGGCGTTGGTGTAGGCCGTCACGTACTCCCGGAACTCCCGGCCGTTGCTCAGGATGTAGTTGACGACGGCGCCGAGGAAGACGATGTCGCTGCCGGCCCGGAGGGCGACGAAGGTGTCGGCCAGGGCACTCGTGCGGGTGAAGCGGGGGTCGACGTGGATGATCCGGGCCCCGGCGGCCTTGGCCTCCATCACCCACTGGAACCCGACGGGGTGGCACTCGGCCATGTTCGAGCCCATGATCAGGATGCAGTCGGACTTGGCCAGATCCTGCAGGTAGTCGGTGGCCCCGCCCCTACCGAACGATGTCCCCAGACCGGGGACGGTGGAGGAGTGTCATATACGGGCCTGGTTCTCGACCTGTATGGCGCCCAGGGCGGTGTACAGCTTCTTCATGAGGTAGTTCTCCTCGTTGTCGAGGGTCGCTCCTCCGAGGCTGGCGAAGCCCAGGGTGCGCCGGTGCTCGGCGTCCCAGGTGGCGGCGCGGGTGGCGATCACCCGGTCGGCGATCATGTCCATGGCCCGGTCGAGGGGGAGGTCCTCCCAGTCGGTGCCGTTCGGGCGCCGGTACTTCACCTTGTACTCCCGCAGGTCGCCGGTCACGAGCTGCTTGGTGGCCGATCCCTTGGGGCACAGGCGGCCCCGCGAGATCGGGCTGCCCGGGTCGCCCTCGACCTGGACGACCTTGTCGTCCTTCACGTAGATGCGCTGGGCGCAGCCCACGGCGCAGTAGGGGCAGACCGACGGGACGACCCTGTCGGCCGTCTCGGTGCGGGGCCGGAGGGTGGCCGAGTGCTCCGACTGGGCGGCGTGGCGCAGCCCGAGCTTGTCGTCGCCCGTCAGCTGGCGGACCACCGGCCAGGTGGCGACCAGCTCCCGAACCGTCTTGCCCATTCAGTCCTCCGTGGGGTCGTCGTCGTCCAGGGTCCTGGTGGCCAGGGCCAATGCCTCCTTCAACGCTTCGTCCCGGGGTATCCCGGCCCGCACCAGCTCGGCCACGAACTGGCCGGCCAGGTACGACGACAGGGGGGCGAAGCGACGCTCGGTGCCGTGGGCGACGTCGCGGGCCAGGTCGAGGACGGCGTCGACCTCCTCGTCGCTGAGGCGCAGGCCGAGCGCCTCGGCGTACCGCGCTGGGTAGTTTGCGCTCATGCCCATCACCGTCCGGCGTCGGGTGACCAGGATCTCGGACACTACTCGCGAGGCCAGGTTCGACCTTCTCGCCGCCGAGGAGCCCTTGGAGATCCGAGTCGGCGGGCGGTCGCTGGCCGTGACCATGCGGACGCCGGGCTACGACTACGAGCTGGCGGCCGGTTTCCTGGTCACCGAGGGCCTGGTATCGGGCGGCGACGAGATCGCCAGCATGACCTACTGCACCGGGCCCGAGAAGCAGGAGTACAACGTCCTGGACGTGGTGCTGGCCGCCGGCGTGGCGCCGCCGGCCGCCGCCGCCGCCCGCCCCTTCCTGACCACGTCGTCGTGCGGGCTATGCGGCAAGGCCAGCATCGACACGGTGCGGTCGAAGTCCCGGTTCGACGTGGCCGGGGACCCGCTGCGGGTGGCCGCCGCGGTCGTCTGCGGGCTTCCGGGGCGGCTGCGGGAGGCCCAGAAGGTGTTCGAGCGGACGGGGGGGCTGCACGCCGCCGGCCTGTTCGACGCCGAGGGGAACCTGCTGTGCGTGCGGGAGGACGTGGGCCGCCACAACGCCTTCGACAAGGTGGTGGGCTGGGCCGCCCTCGGGGGACGGCTGCCCCTGGCGTCGCACGTCATCCTGGCCTCGGGGCGGGCCAGCTTCGAGCTGGTGCAGAAGGCGCTGATGGCCGGGATCCCGTTCCTCGCCGCCGTGTCGGCCCCGTCCAGCCTGGCCGCCGAGCTGGCCGAGGAGGCGGGCATGACCCTGGTCGGGTTCCTCCGGGGCGAGACCATGAACGTCTATGCCCGCCCCGACCGCGTCACCTGAGGGCGCCACCGTCGTCGCCGTCGGCTGGCCATCACCGACCGGCGCAGCGGAACTTCGCAGTGTTCTCATGCCCAGGGACCGAAAACCGTGCCGAGTTCAGTCGGCTCCGCCCACCTGGCGCTCGGCGGCGGCCAGATCCTCGGGGCGGTTGACGTTCAAGGTGGCCGGGCCGAGGTCGACGGTCGCCGCATCGGCAGGCAGGAGGCGGGCGGCCCGGGCGCCGGGGCCCAGCGCGGCGACGCGGGCCCGCAGCGGCGCCGCTCGGTAGGCGGCCAGGAGCGGGTTCGGCCCGCCCACGTCGTCCGCCGCCGCCGCCTCCACCGCCGGGTCGTCGAGGGCGGCGACCAGCCGGCGCAGGTCGTCCGCCCGCACCAGCGGCAGGTCGACGGCCAGGACGACGACCACGTCGCAGCCGGCGTCGACGGCGGCGAGCCCGGCCGCCACCGCCGGGACCGGGCCGCCCCCGGGGACCTCCTCGGTCACGTAGCGGACGGCTGGGGGGCGAGGCGGGCCGACGACCACCACGTCGTCGCACACCGGTTGGGCTGCGGCCAGGACCCGGTCGAGCAGGGTCACCCCGCCCACGACCAGGGCGGCCTTGTCCATCCCGGCCATGCGCCGGCCCGCCCCGCCGGCAAGGACGATCCCGCCGATCAGGGGGCGGTGGGGGGCCCGGGGGTCGAGCGTAGCGAGGGGATCGGGTGGGGCGGAGGGGTGGTGGTGCACCCGCCCTGGCGGCCGATGATGCGCCAGGCCTGGAGGTCGCCCGGGCCGTACTCGGTCTTGGTCAGCGTCTGCTCGAGGAGCTGCTCGTGCATGATCGCGCCCTTGCTCTGGACGTGGCCGAGGCCGAAGACGTGCCCGAGCTCGTGGAGCATGACCCGCCCCCACGAGATGCCCTCCCCGAAACCGTCGGGGACGGGCTTGGTGCGGGCCAGGTCGACCCGGGCGTCGGCGTTCATGTTCAGCATGCCGGTGACGATGGCCCCGTCGGCGGTGATCCCGTTCCCCATGCCGGCGATGACCACGTCGTTGGCCGCGCTGTTACCCAGGTGCGACCAGCTGATCACGATGGGCGCCCAGCGCTCGCCGTACTTGGCCGGGTCGTAGGCCGGCCGGCTGAAGTCGAAGCGGTCCGAGTCGGTCAGGCCGTCGTCCACGAAGTTGTACCCGGCGGCGTCGGCGATCATCTTGAAGGCCTGGTGGACGTCGGCCACGCCGCCGGCGGGGGCGTTGGCCGGGTTGATGATGAAGTGGATCGGGTCGCAGGGGTTGAAGCGGACGGGCTGGCACCCGTCGGGCGTGGTGAACAGGAACGAGTAGTTGAACGGCAGGTCACCGGTGGCCCCGCGGTCCCGGTTGTCGTGGCCCTTGGCCGGGCAGCTGGCGTCGGTGCCTGCGGGCGCGGCCGACGTCGACCCGCCGGCGGGTGGCGTGCCCGACGACGTGTCGCTGCCACCGAGCAGGGCCGCCGCCGCGCCGCCGACGACGAGCAGGGCCACGACCACGGCCACGATCACCGCCGTCCGCCCGTACCCGGTGCCCTCCTGGGTCAGCGTCCCGTCGGCCCGGAGCGGCTCGTGGCCCTCGGCCTCGGCCAGGACCTGGAAGGGGCGCGTCGCGGTGCCGCGGCGGAGCCGGTTCTTGGGTGTGACCCGCAGCTGGGCCTCGGCGGCCGTGCCCGGCGCCGCCTCCAGGGTCACGGGCTCGATGTCGAAGTCGAGATCCCCGGTCGGGTCGGTGGCGCGCAGCCGGGCCCGGACCGGCGCGTTGCCCCGGTTCGACAGGGCGACGGTGTGGTGCGAGGGCCCGCTGCCCTGCGCGGTCGTCGGGTTCAGGGTGGCCAGCAGGTCGCTGAACGGCTGGACGTCGACGATCCCCTCGGTGGTGGTCGAAACCGACTTGTCGTTCACCGAGGTGGCCGTGATCGTGAAGGGGAACGGGCCGGCCGGGGGGCGCGGGGCCTTGGGCAGGCGGAACAGAACCTTGACGGCGCCCTCGCCCCCGGGGGGGACCACGACGGTGGGCGGGGTGACCCAGCCCCACGCCGCCGCCTCCCGGTCGATGACCACCGCGAACTCGTCTTCCGCCGCGCCGGTGTTCGTCACCCGGACCTCGCAACCGGTGATGGTGAGGGCCTCCACCGGCAGCGGGCGCGGAACGACAACCGCTTCTACCCCCATGGCGGCCGACACTAGCCCCCAGGCTCGTCCGGGGGGGTCGCAGTTCGGTCCGGGTAGGATGCTGGCTGATGACGGTTCCCGGGCGCGATGGGCCCGAGCACGACGACGCGCGCCTCGACCGCGTCCTCACCCTGCCGAACGCCCTGTCCCTGGGCCGGCTGGCCTGCGTCCCCCTCTTCCTCTACCTGCTCTTCGGCCGGGAGAACCGGGTGGGCGCCGCCCTCCTGCTGGCCGGCCTGGGCATCACCGATTGGGTGGACGGGTACGTCGCCCGCCACTTCAACCAGGTCTCCAACCTGGGCAAGATCCTGGACCCAGTCGCCGACCGCGTCCTGCTGGTCGTCGGGATGATCGCCATCCTCATCGACGGGTCGGTGCCGCCGGTCGTGTTCTGGCTGGCCGTGGTCCGGGAGGTCTTGGTGGCGGGGACGACGGTCCTGCTCGGCGTCCTCGGCGCCCGCCGGATCGACGTGAGCTGGGCCGGCAAGTGCGGGACGTTCCTGATGATGATCGCCTTCCCGCTGTTCCTGTGGGGCCACGGCCACGGCGGGGCCACCGCGCTGGCGTGGCCGGTCGCCGTCGCCGCGCTGATCATGGCCTGGTACGCGGCGGCCACCTACGTCGCCCCCGCCCGCGCCGCCCTGGCCGAGGGCCGGGCCGCCCGCACGGCCCCGCCGGTATGAAAACCTCGCCGAGGTGGCGAGCATGAAAGCCGTGATCATGGCCGGCGGGGAGGGGACCCGGCTGCGGCCGCTGACCTCCAACCAGCCCAAGCCGCTGATGCCCCTGGTCAACCGGCCGATGATGGAGCACATCGTGCGGCTGCTGACCTCGCACGGGTTCGACGACATCGTCGTCACCCTGGCCTTCCTGCCCCAGACCATCCGGACCTACTTCGGCGACGGGTCGGAGTTCGGGGTGCGCATGGTCTACGCCACCGAGGAGAGCCCGCTGGGCACGGCCGGCTCGGTGCGCAACGCCCGTGACGAGCTGGACGAGCCGTTCCTCGTGATCTCGGGCGACGTCCTGACCGATATCGACCTGACCGAGCTGGTCGCCGTGCACGAGCGCAAGGGCGCCCTCGCCACCCTGGCCCTCAAGGCCATGGAGAACCCGCTCGAGTTCGGGATCGTCATCATCCGGGAGGACGGCTCGGTCGAGCGGTTCCTGGAGAAGCCGACGTGGGGCCAGGTGTTCTCGGACACGGTCAACACCGGGATCTACGTCTGCAACCCCGAGATCTTCGACTACATCCCCGAGGGCGAGCAGGTCGACTTCTCCTCGGACGTCTTCCCCCGCCTCCTGGAGGACGGCAAGCCCCTGTTCGGGCACGTGGCCGAGGGCTACTGGGAGGACGTGGGCACGCTGGAGGCCTACCTCAAGGCCCACCAGGACGTGCTGGACGGCAAGGTCAGCCTGGACGTCCCCGGGTTCAAGGTCTCCGAGAGCGTGTGGCTGGGCGAGGGCGCCGAGGTCGACCCGGGGGCCAAGGTCGTGGGCCCCGCGGTCATCGGCGACTACTGCCGGGTGGAGGCGGGGGCCGAGCTCGGCGAGTACTCGGTGCTGGGCACCAACGTGATGGTCCGCTCCGACGCCTTCATCGAGCGCTCGGTCGTGCACGACAACGCCTACCTGAGCCAGGCCGTGCGCCTGCGGGGCTCGGTCGTCGGCCGCTCCACCGACCTGCGGGCCTACGCCCGGTGCGAGGAGGGGGTGGTCCTGGGCGACAACTGCTTCGTGGGCGACCACGCGGTGATCAACCCCGGGGTGAAGGTCTACCCGTTCAAGACGGTCGAGGCCGGGGCCATCATCAACTCCTCGATCGTGTGGGAGTCGCGGGGGGCGCGCAGCCTGTTCACCCGCAACGGGGTGACCGGCCTGGCCAACGTCGACGTCACCCCCGAGCTGGCCTGCCGGGTGGCCATGGCCTACGCCACCACCATGAAGAAGGGGTCGACGGTGACCACCTCCCGTGACTCCAGCCGGGCCGCCCGGGCCCTCAAGCGAGCGGTCATGGCCGGCCTCAACGCCGGTGGGGTCGACGTCACCGACCTGGAGATGGCGCCCGTCCCGGTCACCCGGTTCCAGGTCCGGCGTTCCCAGGGCCAGGGCGGGATCACCGTCCGCCTGGCCCGAGGTGACCCCCAGTCCGTCACCCTGCGGTTCCTGAGCGCCGACGGCACCGACGTCGACGAGGCGGCCCAGCGCAAGATCGAGCGCTACTTCTACCGCCAGGACTTCCGGCGGGCCTTCGCCGCCGACATCGGCGACATCACCTACCCGGCACGCGCCCTGGAGCACTACTCGGCGGCCATGCTGGCCAGCGTCGACGCCCGCCTCATCCCCGCCGCCGGGTTCCAGCTGGTCCTCGACTACGCCTACGGGTCGACGTCGCTGGTGATGCCCAACGTGCTGTCCAAGCTGGGGGCCGACGTCCTGTCGGTCAACCCCTACGCCTTCACCGCCGGCGCCGCCGCCTTCGAGCCCAAGGCCCACGCCGCCCGGGTGGCGGAGCTGGTCCGGTCGGCCAGCGCCAACCTGGGCGCCGTCATCGACCCCGACGGCGAGCGCCTGACCCTCATCGACGACGAGGGCCATGTGCTCTCCGACGAGCAGTCCCTGCTGGTCATGGTCACCCTGGTCACCGCGCAGCGCGAGGGCGGGAGGGTGGCCCTGCCGGTGTCGGTCAGCGTCGAGGCCGAGCGCATCGCCGCCGCCGCCGGGGCCGAGATCGTGTGGACCAAGGTGTCGTCCAGCCACATCATGGACGTGGCCGCGTCGGAGCCGGGCGTGATCCTGGCCGCCAGCCAGGACGGCGGGTTCATCTTCCCCGACTTCCTGCCCGCCTACGACGCCACCGCCGCCCTCGTCCACCTTCTGGAGCTGCTGGCCCGCTCCGGCCTGCGCCTGTCCAAGCTGGTGGCCGGGCTGCCCCGCCTGCACATGGCCCACGAGACCGTCGTCACCCCCTGGGAGCAGAAGGGCCTGGTCATGCGCCGGGTGGTCGAAGACGTGAAGGGCCACGAGGTCCTCCTCGTCGACGGGGTCAAGATCATCCACGACGACGGCTGGGCCCTGATCCTGCCCGACCCCGACGAGCCGGTGACCCACGTCTGGGCCGAGGGGCCGGCGGACGCCGACGCCCGGCGGCTGGCCCAGGAGTACGCCCGCCGGATCCGCCAGCTGCTTCGGTAAACGGGGCCGGTCTCCACGGAGGTAGCGTCTGCCGCCATGAACGTGCCCGAGGACCGTCGGTACACGAAGGACCACGAGTGGGCGCTCGTCGAGGACGGCCGCGTGCGGATGGGCATCACCGACTACGCCCAGGACGCCCTGGGCGACGTGGTGTTCGTACAATTGCCCGCGGTGGGAGCGGTGCTCGAGGCGGGCGGTCCGTGCAGCGAGGTGGAGTCGACCAAGTCCGTCTCGGACGTGTACGCCCCCATCGCCGGGACGGTGGTGGAGGTCAACGCCGAGCTGGCCGAGGCCCCGCAGCGCCTCAACGAGGACCCCTATGGGGCGGGGTGGATCTGCGTGCTCGACCCGGCCGAGGCCACGGCCGTGGAAGGCCTTCTGGACGCCGAGGCCTACATCGCCCTGATTTCGTGACCGACGTCTTCTGCACCAACTGCGGGCACCGGAACCTCCCCGACGCCCGCTTCTGCTCCTCCTGCGGGGCGGTGATCGAGGTCGCGGGCGGGGTCGGCCCCGGCTCGGGCGAGGAGACCACCATCACCTTCGCCCCCGTCGACGCCACCGGGGAGATCCTCGACGAGGAGCTGGCCCTCGCCCTGGGCGAGCTGGGGGAGTCGACGGCCATGGTCGTGGTCAAGCGGGGGCCGAACGCGGGGTCCAAGTTCGTCCTCGACGCCGACGTCATCCGCGCCGGCCGCCACCCGGACTCGGAGATCTTCCTCGACGACATCACCGTCTCCCGCCGCCACGCCGAGATCCACCGCCGGGGCGACGGCTACTACGTGCGCGACGCCGGGTCCCTGAACGGCACCTACCTGAACCGCGAGCGGATCGACGAAGCCCCCCTGGCCAACGGCGACGAGCTGCAGATCGGCAAGTTCCGCCTGGTGTTCTTCACCGGCGGCACGGGCGAAGAGTGACCGGCGTGGAGGAGCGGGCGTATCTGTCCATCGGGGAGGTCCTGGCCCTGCTCAAGGAGGAGTTCCCGGACGTCACCATCTCCAAGATCCGCTTCCTCGAGAGCCAGGGGCTGCTGGACCCCGAGCGGACCCCGTCGGGCTACCGCAAGTTCTACGACACCGACGTGGAGCGGCTGCAGTGGATCCTCCGCCAGCAGCGCGAGCACTTCCTGCCCCTGAAGGTGATCAAGGGCCGTCTGCGCAGCGAGACGGAGGGCGGCGCCGCGGCCGAACTGCTTCCCGACGTGCCCACCGGCGTCGATCTCGACCCGGTCGACGAGGAAACGCCCGCCGGCCCCCTCCCGACCGACCCGCCGGCTGAGCTGCCCGAGCGGTCCGTCCGCCCGGTCCCCCGCCCGGTGGCCCCGGCCCCGCCGCCCGAGGCCACGGAGGCGCCCCTCGTGCTGGGCTCGTCCGGGGTGAGCATGAACCTGGCCGAGCTGGCCGCAGCCAGCGGCCTGGAGGACGACGACCTGCGCGAGCTCGAGCGCTACGGCCTGCTCGCCGGCCGCCGGGCGGCGTCGAGCACCTACTACGACGAAGAGGCCCTGGCCGTGGCCCAGCTGGCCGCCGGCTTCATGAAGTACGGCGTGGAGGCCCGGCACCTGCGCATGTACAAGACGGCGGGGGAGCGCGAGGCGGGCTTCCTGGAGCAGGTCGTCCTGCCCATGCTCAAGCAACGCAACCCACAGGCCCGCAAGCAGGCGGCCGACGCCCTGTCCGACCTGACCAAGCTGGGCCAGGGGCTGCGGGCGGCCATGCTGCGCCAGGCGCTGCGCAAGTACATCGAGGGGCAATAGAGCCCCCTCGCGTCCTGATCCCGCCGGTCCTCATCAGCGCCGTCGAGCTGGCCGCGGGGGTGACCCGGGTGGCGGCGGAGATCTCCGCCGCCCACGAGGACGGGGTGGTCCTGGTCGCCGTCCTCAAGGGCAGCGTGCCCTTCCTGGCCGACATGGTCCGGGCCCTGGACGTCGTCCCGGTGGTCGACTTCATGGCCATCTCGGCCTACGCACCCGACAGCGGCCGGGTCCGCATCGTCAAGGATCTGGACCTGGACATCGGCGGGCGGGACGTCGTGCTGGTCGAGGACATCGTGGACACCGGCCTCACCCTGCACTTCCTGCTCGCCGAGCTGCACCGCCGCAACCCCCGGACGCTCCAGGCCTGCGCCCTGCTCGACCGCACCAGCCGGCGCATCATCCCCACCCCGGTCGACTACGCCGGCTTCGAGGTCGGCGACGAGTTCGTCCTGGGCTACGGGCTCGACTTCGCCCAGCGCTACCGCAACCTGGACAGGGTCGTCGTCGCCGACCTGAACGTGCTCCGGCGGGACCCCGACGCGTACGTCGGATCGCTGTGGGCGAGGTAGGGTCGGGCCGTGGTCGAGATGCACCTGGTCGGGGTGCGGGTCGAGATGCCCACCAACAGCCCGATCGTCCTGCTGCGAGAGGCTGAGGGCCAGCACCGGGTGCTGCCCATCTTCATCGGCCCCGTGGAGGCCACGGCCATCGCCTTCGCCCAGAACGAGGTGGTCACGCCTCGCCCCCTCACCCACGACCTGCTCCGCGACCTGCTCGTCGCCCTGGGGGTGGGGGTCGACCGCATCGTCATCACCGAGCTGCGGGACCGCACCTTCTACGCCGAGATCGAGATGACCACCAACGGGTCCGGCTACAAGGTGTCCAGCCGCCCGTCGGACGCCATCGCCCTGGCCGCCCGCCTCGGCACCCCCATCTTCGCCGACGAGGCCGTCCTCGAGGAAGCCGGCGTCACCATGAGCGAGGACGAGGACGAGGAGCAGGACGAGGACGAAGTCGAGCGCTTCCGTGAGTTCCTCGAAGGGGTCAACCCGGAGGACTTCGCTTCCTAGTCGGGTCCAGTCGCCGGCTGTACCGCCCCCGGCCCCGGGTCCTGTCCCTCAGGGTGCCCTCCCCAGCCATCCTCGCTGCGCTGCGGTGGCTGGGTCCCCTCCCTACGGGCCACCCGTCGCCCTCCACAGGTCGTTGACCTCTTGTCCACAGAGACCTACTGTGCTGACAAGGGCGTAACTACACGGATGGGTAAGCGCTCGACTTCGTGGAGAAGGGGTTGGGATGGGCGAGGACGATGTGAACGGGTTTCGGGGGCCGCACGTTTGCAAGATCGTCGGTATCACGTACCGGCAGCTGGACTATTGGGCCCGGACGGACCTCATCCGGCCGTCGATCGCCGATGCCCGGGGGTCGGGGACGCAGCGGCGGTATTCGTACCGGGATCTGGTCGAGCTGAAGGTGATCAAGGGCCTGCTCGATGCCGGTGTGTCGCTGCAGTCGGCCCGGCGGGCCATCCAGTACCTGCGGGACAACCTGGGCGAGGACATCGCCACCGCCAGCCTGGTCATCAACGGGACGGGATCCGTCCTCGTGCGGACCGACGGCGAGCTGGTCGACCTGATCCGCCAGGGCCAGGGCGTGCTGTCCATCGTCGCCCTGGGCGGGGTCAAGGACGAGCTCGACGCCGCCATCACCGACCTGCGCCCGGCGCCGGCCATGGCCGGCGACAACCACCCCTCGCGCTCGGCCGTGAGCTCGGCCGGGGGGGGCTAAGAGCCCTGAGCGAACCGCGGGCCTCCGGGCCGGCCGGGGGCGACCTGCCTCTTCCTCACACCGAGGTCCGCTTCGCCCACAATTCGGAGTTGCAGTTCGCCAAGCTCCTCGACTTCTACGCCATCGTCTGGGAGTACGAGCCCCGCACCTTCGTCCTGGAGTGGGACGGGGAGGGCCGCTCGGCCCAGGCCTTCACCCCCGACTTCTACCTGCCGGCCTATGACCTGTTCATCGAGATCACGACCATGAACCAGAAGCTGGTGACCAAGAAGAACCGCAAGGCCCGGCGGCTGAAAGAGCTGTACCCGGACGTGCGGATCAAGGTCCTGTACCAGCGCGACTACCTGAACCTGCTGGTCAAGTACGGCCTGGAGCCGCCGTCGCAGAGCATCCCGCCCGTCGACGAGGGGGTGGAGCCGCTACCGCTGCGCTTCGCCCGCGCCGACGAGGAAGGGCCGGCGGCCCAGCACGGGCGCCGCAAGCCGGCCTGAACCCCGACCTCACCCTCGCCCTGGAGCTGGCCGATCTGGCCGACGCCATGACCCTGGCCCGCTTCCGGGCCACCGATCTGGTCGTGTCCACCAAGCCGGACCTGACCCCGGTCACCGAGGCCGACCGCGACGTCGAACGGGCCATCCGCACGATCCTCAGCCGGTCCCGGCCCGACCACGCCGTGCTGGGCGAGGAGCTCGGGGGCGACGGCGGCGGCGGCGCCGGGTGGCGCTGGGTCCTCGACCCCATCGACGGGACCAAGAACTACGTCCGCGGTATCCCGGTGTGGGCCACGTGCATCGGCCTCCAGCGCGAGGGCGAACCGGTCGTCGGCGTGGTCTCCGCGCCCGCCCTCGGCCGGCGGTGGTGGGCGGCTCGGGGCGAGGGCGCCTTCGCCGACGGCCAGGCGATCCGCGTGTCGGCCGTGGCCGACCTGGCCGACGCCCAGCTCAGCTACGACAGCGTGCCGGGCTTCGAGGCCCACGGCCTGGGGGAGCCGTTCCTCGGCCTGGCCCGGCGGTGCTGGCGCACCCGCGGCCTGGGCGACTTCTGGTCGCACGTCCTGGTGGCCGAGGGGGCGGTGGAGATCGCCGTGGAACCCGAGGTCTCCCTCTGGGACGTCGCCGCGGTGCAGGTCATCGTGGAGGAGGCGGGCGGCTGCTTCACCGACCTGGCCGGGGTGGCCCGGCCCGACGGCGGCAGCGCGGTGTCGACCAACGGCCTCCTGCACGACGAGGTGCTCGCCGCCCTGCGCCGGTAGCCACGTGAGCAGAAATGTACCGCCGGCGTACATTTCTGCTCCCTCGTGGGGGGAGGCTGGAGTCATGACCGACACCGGCGAGTTCACCCGGGACTCGAACTACATCAGCACCCGCATCACCGCCGACGCGCGGGACGGGTACCTGGTCGAGCCCGGGCGGTACCGGCTGGTCGTGAGCCGGGCCTGCCCGTGGGCCAACCGGTCCATCGTCGTCCGCCGGTTGCTCGGGCTGGAGCCGGTCCTGTCGATGGGGGTGTGCGGGCCGACGCACGACCAGCGGAGCTGGACCTTCGACCTGGACCCCGGGGGCCGGGACCCGGTGCTCGGGATCGAGCGGCTGCGGGACGCCTTTCTGGCCCGGTTCCCGGACTACGACCGGGGCATCACCGTGCCGGCGATCGTCGACATCCCCACCGGCCAGGTGGTGACCAACGACTACGCCCAGATCACGCTCGACCTGTCGACCGAGTGGCGGCCCTTCCACCGACCGGGCGCCCCCGACCTGTACCCGCAGGACCGGCGGGAGGAGATCGACGAGGTCATGGACCTGGTGTTCCGGGACGTCAACAACGGGGTGTACCGGGCCGGGTTCGCCGGGACTCAGGGGGCATACGAGCGGGCCTACCGGCGGCTGTTCGACCGGCTGGACTGGCTGTCGGACCGCCTGGCCGGGCAGCGGTACCTGGTGGGCGACAGCATCACCGAGGCCGACGTCCGCCTGTTCACCACCCTGGCCCGCTTCGACGCCGTGTACCACGGCCACTTCAAGTGCAACCGGCAGAAGCTGACGGAGATGCCGGTGCTGTGGGCCTACGCCCGGGACCTGTTCCAGACCCCCGGTTTCGGCGACACCGTCGACTTCGACCACGTCAAGCGCCACTACTACGTCGTCCACACCGGCATCAACCCCTCCGGGATCGTGCCCGCCGGCCCCGACCTGTCCGGCTGGACCAGCCGGCATGGCCGGGACGAGCTGGGCGGCCGACCGTTCGGGGACGGCACGCCCCCCGGCCCGCCTCCGGCCGACGAGGTGGTGCCCCCCGAGCACACGCCGCTCGCGGCCTGACGCAGCCCGGTTGCCGACCCCGGCCAGGCCAGTAGCCTCGGGACCCATGCCGGACCGCCGTTCGCCCCTCGACGCCGCCCATCGGGCGCTGGGGGCGAAGATGGTGCCGTTCTCGGGCTGGGAGATGCCGCTCTCGTACCCGACCGGGACGCTGGCCGAGCACCGGACGTGCCGGTCGGGCGCGGTCGTCTTCGACGTCAGCCACCTGGGCACGGTCCGGCTGGACGGCCCGGACGCCTACGACCGGATCCAGCGCACCCTGACCAACGACCTGGGCAAGATCGGCGTGGGCCGAGCCCAGTACACCCATCTCCTCGGCGACGACGGGTCCGTGCTCGACGACATCATCGTCTGGTGGGTCGCCCGGGACGAGTTCCACGTCATGCCCAACGCGGCCAACACCCAGCGCGTCCGCGACGCCATCGGCGGTGAGGACGTGACCGGGGGCCGGGCCATCCTGGCCGTCCAGGGGCCGGAGGCGCGGCGGTGGCTGGCCGATGTCCAGCCCGAGCTGGCCGAGGTCGGCCGGTTCAAGGTGGCGACGGTGCACTGGCGCGGGGTCGACTGCGTGGTGGCCGGCACCGGGTACACCGGCGAGGACGGTGTGGAGATCGCCGTGCCTGCGCCCGCCGCCCCCGACCTGTGGGAGGCCCTGCTCGACGTCGGCATCCTGCCCGCCGGCCTCGGGGCCCGGGACACCCTGCGGCTGGAGGCCGGCCTACCCCTGCACGGCCACGAGCTGGGCCCGGGGATCACCCCGGCGCAGGCCGGGCTGGACTGGGTGGTGAGCTGGACCAAGGGCGACTTCCGCGGCCGCCAGGCCCTCGAGGCCGAGCGGCGGCGGGGCATCGAGCGCATCCTGCGGGGCCTGGAGGTCGAGGGCCGCCAGCCCCCGCGGGCCGAGTACAAGGTCACGCTCGACGGTGCCGTCGTCGGCGAGGTCACCAGCGGGAACTTCTCGCCCACCCTCGGTCGAGGCATCGCCCTGGCCTTCCTGCCCCCGCCGCTGCGGGCCGGCGCCGAGGTCACGGTCGACGCCCGGGGCCAGCGCATGCCGGCCCGGGTCGTGTACCCGCCCTTCGTGTCCCGCCGGCGGGCCTAGATGCACTTCGTCCCCCACACCGACGCCGAGATCACCGCCATGCTGGCCGACCTCGGGCTGTCCTCGGTCGACGAGCTGTTCGCCGCCGTCCCCGCCGCCCTCCGCCTGGCGGGCGGGCTGGATATCGAGCCCGGACTGGCCGAGGCCGACGTGGCCGGCCGCTTCGACGACTACGCCGCCCGCAACCGCCCGGTGGGCCGGGACCTGGTGTGCTTCGCCGGGGCCGGCGCCTACGACCACGACATCCCCTCGGTGGTGGGCCGCCTCGCCTTCCGCTCCGAGTTCGTCACCTCCTACACGCCCTACCAGCCCGAGGTGGCCCAGGGGGTGCTGCAGGCCCTGTTCGAGTACCAGACCCTGGTCACCCGCCTCTACGGCACGGACGTGGCCAACGCCTCGCTCTACGACGGGGCGTCGGCGCTGGTGGAGGGGGTGAACCTGGCCGTGGCCGCCACCGGTCGCCAGGAGGTCTGGCTCTCCCGCGGCGTCCATCCCCAGTGGCGCGCGGTCGTGGCCACCATGGCGGTCGGCACCGGCCACCGACTGGTCGACATCGGCCTGGACGACGGGCTCACCGCATTTCCGACTGGTGGTTCACCTGGCGCCGTCGTCGTCCAGAACCCGAACTACCTGGGGTGCCTGGAAGACGTGGGGGCGGCCGGCGAGCTGGCCCGGCGCCTGGGCGCCCTGCTGGTGGTGGTCGCCGACCCGGTGTCGGCCGGCCTGCTGGCGTCGCCGGGCTCGCTGGGCGCCGACGTGGTGGTCGGGGAGGGGCAGCCCTTCGGCGCTCCGCTCTCGCTCGGCGGCCCGTACCTGGGCCTGTTCTCGTGCCGGAAGGAGCACGTCCGGCGGCTGCCCGGGCGGCTGGTAGGCGAGACGGTGGAC
>DATJHJ010000108.1:0-3142 GCA_035494015.1 Acidimicrobiales bacterium | reverse complement strand
CGTATGAGGTCGAGGACACCTTGAGCGCGGAAACGTCCACCGCCTCGAAGGCGGAGCCGGGGACGGCGCGCAGGCGGCTCAGGTCGGCGTCGTTCCAACCCGGGTCGGGCGCGCCGCTCGTGAACCAGGACGACCCATTGTCGGCAAGCACCATCCCGTGCTTTTTGAGCGCTCGTAGGATGACCTGGTTCTGCACGGAGTACCCGCTTATGTCAAAGCTGGCTTTGAGCCGGAACCACGCCCCCATGGGCGGATCCGAGGCGCCCCCCGTGGCGGCCTTGTGGCTGGCGGGCCACACGTAGGCGTTGGCGGTCCGGGGCGCGGTGAACCGGATCACATGGTCGATCTCCCCGGCCGCAACCTCGTCGTAGCGTACGAGCCCGGGCAGGATGGGAAGCCCGGCCGCGTCCCCGGACGTCCAGCCGAGCGGACGCACGGCGTCCGATCGCATGTCCCAGGTGGCACCCGACCCAGCCGTCCAAGAGGTCGCGCCGTTCTGCGGGTAAGCGCCGTAGAGCTCCCAGAGCCGGCAGGCATCGCGGTCCACCACAAGCACATGCCGGTCGCCGGTCGCCGCCGGCCCGCCTTCGATCGGCGCGTCCGCCGGAATCGGGTACGGGCCCGGGTCGCTCTCATCGGCGTACTGGAAGCTCACCGGCACTCGGGGCTGCGTGCCGGCGACGGTGGTGAAGGGGATGCCGATCGGGCCTCCGTCCCAGACCCCGCTGCCGAAGTCGGCCTTGAGCGTGGCGGTGGTGCCGACGCTCGACACCCAGGCCGAGGACTGGGCATGCACAGGGAGAGCGGAGACGTCGGCCTGCCAGAACGAGTCGGCCGGAAAGGTGGGACAGGCGGGGGCACCCGGTAAGGGGGCGGCAACGCTCGGCTCGACGACCCGGAGGGCGACCGAGGCGGCGAGCACGGCGGCGGCGGTCAGCGCCGCCCGGGATCGGAGGGTACGGGGCGTGGCCATCCCATCGTGGTCGGCAAGTCGTGCTCGTTCCTTGAGCCCGGACCCCCGACTTCGACGGGCGCCCGAGGCAGCGATGCCATGTTCAGCGCGCCATGAACGGTTCCCAGGTTCATTGAACGCCCCCTGATCACGACGTCTGCGGGCGACAAGGAGAGAAGATGGGACTTTCACGACGGGTTTGGCGGCTCGGCCTCATCGGGGCCGCCGTGGGCATGGTGGCGGCCACCACGGCGGCGGTGGGCAACCCGGCGGCCGGTGCCGCACCCAACCCGATCGTGGGACTCCACACGCTGTCGGCGGGCGCCCACCCCGACATCACCGAGACGGTGCCGGTCAACGTCGTGCTCGTCGGGCTGCGACCGGGCACGGGCGCTCAGCAGGTCGACGCCGGCCGGCTGATCAGCCAGCTCCCGACCGGGGGCACGCCCCTCCTGCGCGACCCGCTCCTCTACTACGGCACCAAGCTGCCGATCGGCGAGCATTGGCGGTACGACTACCGGTTGACGTGGGCCACGCCCGAGTTCGAGGCCGCCCTGTGGACCGAACTCGGGTCCCTGGCCCGGCCCGCGCCACTTACCTCGTTCCAGGGCATCTACAACCAGCAGCAGAGCCGGTCGCTGGACATCACGGACAACTCCTTCATCGACGCCCGCACCGTCGAGTCCTGGCTGGCGGCAAACGGGCGATCCCTGCTGGGCGTGGACACCACCCAGGACACCGTCTTCTACGTCGACTGGTTCGGCCAGCCCGGCTTCCGCTTCCACGTCTACGACGTGCCGCAGCCCGACCCCGACACCGGCTTCGACTTCGGGACCCGGGACAAGAACAAGGTCGTCGCCTTCGGCGGGACCCCGCCCGCCGACCCCACCTCGTCGGTGCCCCCTGCCAGGGTCTGGTTCGACGATCTGTCCGCCGGCCCCGACTATTCCGCCCACGGCTACGACCTCGACGACCTCAACATTCCGGGCTGGACGCCGGGCGCCTACCGGCTGCCTCCCGTGTGGGAGTACGGCAACCCGCGGCCGGCGCAGCCGCACGTCGACCTCTCCGGCGACCTGGCCAAGGTGGCGCGATTCGTCGCCCTCGACATGCTGTTCACGCCCAGCCCGCTCTACTCGACAGCCCTTCCCGTGCCAGTCCAGCCCACCAGCGTGCGCGTCCAAACGACGGTGGAGAACCTCGACTGGTCGGGCCCCGTGCCGAGCGGCGCGGTGATGGCCACCGAGCTGTCCAAGCTGGAGCCTTGGCGTACGTTCTCGGCCACCACGGCGGTCAAGAACGGTGACACCGACTTCGCCCGCACCTACGACTGCTTCGCCAGCCTGCTCACCTCGGTGCCACAAGACTGCTACGGCCACCGCTTCGCCGGCACGCCGGCCGACGACATCCTCCTCTACTACCTCGACCACCGCACCCAGCTCACCGACCCCGGCGCCGATCTCAGCATTGCCGTCCTCGACTCGCGGGTGGCCGACAACCGCACCCTCGGGTTCCTGGGCTTCTCGGACGACGACTGGGTCAAGGGCGTGCAGACGTACATCATGGGAACCCTGTGGCCGACCATCTACCAGATCGGCTACGGCCCGACCGGCGTCTACACCCACGAGGTCGGGCACTACCTGGGCCTGTCCCACCCCCATGACGGCTACGACCCCACACTGGGCATCGAGGTCGACGCCGGGATCCCCGACTACGGCTTCGTGTACCTCGGCGACGACGTGGCCTCGGTCATGAGCTACCTGCGCAGCTCGTTCTCCTTCAGCCAGTTCGACCGCGACGACGTCGGCCGGTGGTCGGTGCTGTCCTACCTCGACGAGGCCAACCGGGTCCTCGCCGGCATCCAGGCCAGCCCCCGGGCGACCGAGGTCGCGGCCGCAGTCCACACCGCCGACGACGAGGCCGCGACCGGCCTGTCCCAGTTCGGTGGACGCCAGTTCACCGCCGCGGCCACGACCATGGCCAAGGCCTACGCCGACGTCGTCGCCGCCGCCCGACAGATCCACGTCCCCCTTGCCCCGGCGTCATACCAGGGCAGCACCCAACCCCACGCCAGCCACTCCTTCCGCCAGCAGGGGCCGCCCCAGCCCGACGAGGAGTGAGCACCCAAGCCGCCTAGACGACGCTCGTCACCTCCATAGCCCTAATCGAGGTCAACTTGCTGTTGGGACA
>DATJHJ010000107.1:0-30509 GCA_035494015.1 Acidimicrobiales bacterium | reverse complement strand
TCGAGCACTGGATCGGGAAGGACGAGGTTCCAAGCGTCCTCGCCGTCTCCGCCCTGCGGTCGGCCGCAGGGGCTCGTCAACGGACGCCAGCGAGCAACGCAGACTCGGCTTCCGACCCCTGACGGTCAAACGCACTGTCTCGGCCGGGGCTGCTCGGCGTTGACCGGGTGGGCGGCACGGCGCGGCTCGATGTCCGCCTGTTCGAGGTCGTCGTGTCCCAAACCACTGCCGCGGCGCGGCATCCGGGCCCCGATAGAGGCTCTCCCGCACCGGCGGGCTGGGCTACCAAGAACCCGGGGTGCGCCACCGCCACCTCCGTTCCGGGTCACAATCGGCGCCGTGCCCGAGCTCGCCGAGGTCGACGCCTACCGGCGGCTGGCCACCCGCGCGCTCGGTCGGCGGATCGCCGCCGTCGAGGCGCCGGACGCCTGGTACCTGCGCGGCGGGCTGGACGCAGGCGCCGTGGCCGACGCCCTGGTCGGCCGGCGCTTCGTGGACGCCCGCCGCATCGGCAAGCTCCTCCTCCTCGACACTGACAAGGACGGCCCCGTGCTCGGCCTGCGGTTCGGGATGAGCGGTCGCCTGCTGGTGGACGGCAGCGCCGGCGTCGACGAGCTGCTCTACAGCAGCGACCGGGACCTCGAGCGCTGGGACCGCTTCGGGGTGCGCTTCGACGACGGGGGCGACATGCGCATCCGCGATCCCCGCCGCCTCGGGGGCGTCGAGTTGTCGCCGCCCGAAGACCGGCTGGGCCCCGACGCCCTGTCGGTGACCGTGGCCGACCTCACCGCCGCCCTCGACCGCAGCCGGGCCCCGCTCAAGGCCCGCCTACTCGACCAGGCCCGGTTGGCCGGGGTCGGCAACCTGGCGGCCGACGAGATCCTGTGGCGGGCCGGCCTCGACCCCGGTCGCCCGGCGGCCACCCTGACGCCGAAGGAGGTCGCCCGCCTCCAGGAGCAGCTGGTGAGCACCCTGCGGGACCTCATCGCCAAGGGCGGGTCGCACATGGGGGACCTGCAGCCGGAGCGGCGGCCCGGCGGGACGTGCCCCGAGGACGGCACCCCGCTCGTGCGCAGGACGGTCGGGGGCAGGACCACCTGGAGCTGCCCGAAGCACCAGCGGTAGCGGCTACGGCGGGGGCTCCCCCCCGCCGATGACCTCGATGCGCCGCAGCAGGATGTCCTGGGAGTTGGTGATGTCCGTGGCCTCGCCGGTGTCGCTCCAGACGACGTAGGCGGCGGCGTCGGTCGAGGAGACGGTGGGCGGGTAGTGGTTGCCGAGCTGGCGCATGGACGCCGCCGGGCCGGAGTACCCCTTGTTGCGGTCGATGGGCTGGTCGTTGACCTGGCGGGCGGTGAAGTTGTCGCCGCCGTCGGTGGAGTAGCTCCAGAAGACGTTGTCGAAGTTCTGGGCGTTGGGGTCGGCGGACGTGTGGTAGTAGACGACGTCGATCCGGCCGTTGGGCGCCAGCGACAGCCAGGGCGACCGGCTGCTGCCCGTGTAGTCACGGTCCGTGGCGATCAGGACGGACTGGTCCCCCCAGCTCACCCCCTTGTCGGTCGAGCGGCGGAAGAAGATCTGGGCCCGACCGGTGCGGGTGTCGGCCCAGGCCGTGTACAGCGTGCCGGTGCGGGGGTCGGCGACGATCTTGGCTGCGTCGTACTGCAGGCCGATCTGGATCTGGCGGTCGATCAGGCTCTGGGACCACGTCTTGCCCCCGTCGTTCGACTTGGCCAGGTACAGCTCGACCGGCCCATCGGAGAACCGGCGCTGGAACGTCTCGTAAATTGTGCCGTCCTTGTCCATCGCCGGCTGGGAGGGGTTCTGCCCGGCGGGCGGGTCGTTCACCAGGACGGGGGCGGTGAACGTGTCGCCGTTGTCGTCCGAGCGGGCGAAGAGGGCGCCGTCGCACGCGGTCCCGCCGGTGGCGGCCGGGTGGCAGGACCAGGCCGAGACCATCACCGTGTCCTTGCCCGACGGCCCGGCGGCCACGGTCATCAAGGGCCGGCCGAGGCCGATGTCCGGGCCGGTCGGGGCGATGATCACCTTCGAGGGACCGAAGGTCTTGCCGCCGTCGCTCGAGACGGCCAGCATCACGCTCTCCCGGTGGTTGTCGGCCAGCGCCGCCGACCCGAAGACGGCGTACGCCTTCCCGGAGGGGGCCAGGGCCACGCTGCCGTTGGGGACGTGGCCGCCGGACGGCCCGTTGATGCGGCAGCCCGTGTACCCGGCGGGAAGGGCGAAGGCCCCCTCGTTCCAGTCCTTGCCCCGGTTGAACGTCGTCGACCAGCCGCAGGCGCTGTCGAGCATGTCGGCGTCGGTGATGATGACGTGCTGGGGGTCGGCCGGGTCGGCGGCCACGTAGGCCCCTTCGTACCCTCGCGCCGGTACGGGGTTCTCGGACGCCCGGCAGGGCGGGAACTCGCAGCGGGTGGCCGCCCCCGGGTCGACCTTCTTGGTGTCCCGGGTGGTGTAGGCCAGCCCGCCGAGTCCGATAAGGACGAATCCGAGCACCATGAGGACGACGGGGCGGCGAAGAAAGCTCACGGGGTCATCCTAGGAAGTGGGCGGTCGCCGTGCCCTGCGAGGTTGGCCCTATCGTCGGTACATGATCGTGCGCGACGCCCTGTTCGTGGGCGGCTCCTGGGCCCGGCCGGACGGCGCGGAGGCCATCGAGGTCGGCAACGCCGCCACCGAGGAGGTGCTCGGGCGGGTGCCGGCCGGGTCACCGCTCGACGTGGACCGGGCCGTCGCCGCCGCCCGGCGGGCCTTCGACGAGTGGTCGCGGGCCCCGGTGGACGAGCGGGCCAAGGCGGTCGAGCGGCTCGGCGAGGCCCTGGGCGCCCGGGTGCCGGAGATCGGGGCCTTGGTGGCGCAGGAAGTGGGCATGCCCCTGACCATGGCGACCGTGATCCAGGCCGCGCTGCCCGCCATGGTCATGGGCTCCTACGGGCCCATCCTGCGGGAGGTCGAGCTGGAGGAGCGCATCGGCAGCTCGCTGGTGGTGCGGGAGGCGGCGGGGGTGGTCGCGGCCATCACCCCCTGGAACTACCCACTGCACCAGGCGGTGGCCAAGGTGGCGCCGGCCCTGGCCGCCGGCTGCACCGTCGTGCTCAAACCCAGCGAGGTCGCCCCCCTGTCGGCCTTCGTCCTGGCCGAGGCGGCCGAGGAGGTCGGCCTGCCCCCCGGCGTGCTCAACGTGGTCACCGGGCGGGGGGCGGCGGCGGGCGAGGCCCTGGTCGGCCATCCCGACGTCGACGTTGTGTCCTTCACCGGGTCCACCGCGGCCGGGCGGCGGGTGGCGGCCCTGGCCGCCCAGACGGTCAAGCGGGTGACGCTGGAGCTGGGCGGCAAGTCGCCGAGCATCGTCCTCGACGACGCCGACCTGGAGGACGCGGTCAACTCCGCGGTGCGCCAGTGCATGCTCAACTCGGGCCAGACCTGCATCGCCTGGAGCCGCCTCCTCGTGCCCCGAGAGCTCCACGACCGGGCCGTGGAGGTCGCCGCCACCGTGGTCGACGGGTACGTGCTGGGCGATCCCCTCGACCCCGCCACCACGCTCGGTCCGGTCGCCACCGCGGCCCACCGGGACAGGGTGCGGGCGGCCATCCGGTCCGGCGTCGACGAGGGGGCCGCCTTGGCCGCCGGCGGCGAAGCCGGGCCGAGCGGGCGGGACCGCGGCTGGTTCGTCCGGCCGACGGTGTTCGGCGGGGTGGACAATGCCATGTCGGTTGCCCGGGAAGAGGTGTTCGGGCCGGTCCTGGCCGTGCTGCCCTACGACGGCGAGGACGACGCCGTGCGCATGGCCAACGAGACGATCTACGGCCTGGCCGCCGGCGTCTTCAGCGGCGACCGGGAGCGGGCGCTGCGGGTGGCCCGGCGGCTGCGGGCGGGCATGGTCGACGTCAACGGCGGCGGGTTCAACATGCTCGCCCCGTTCGGCGGCTACAAGCAGTCCGGCTACGGCCGCGAGCTCGGTCGCCACGGCCTCGACGCCTACTTCGAGGTCAAGTCGCTCCAGCTCCCGTGATCGAGCGCACCGTCCGCCCGCTGCTCCCGGTCGACCTGGGCCTGACGCTGGGCCCGATGTGCCGCGGCCGCTCCGATCCGACCATGCGGATCGAGCCGAGCGGGGTGTGGCGGGCGACGCGAACGCCGGACGGTCCCGTGACGACCCACATCCGGGCCCGGGCCGGCGAGGGGACGGTGACGATGTCGGCGTGGGGCCCGGGCGCGGCGTGGGCCGTGGAGGCCTTCCCCCGGCTGGTGGGGGCCGACGACGCGGAGGACGGGTTCCTGGCCGGGGCCGGGGTGGTCGGCGACCTGCACCGGCGGCTCCCCGGGCTACGCATCGGTCGCTCGGCCGCGGTGGTGGAAGCGCTGGTGCCCAGCATCCTGGAGCAGAAGGTGGTGGGCCTGGAGGCCAAGCGGTCGTGGGCCGGGCTGGTGCGCCACCTCGGCGAGCCGGCCCCCGGTCCCGGCGCCGGCCGGCTGCGGGTCGCCCCCGAGCCCGCGGTCTTGGCCGCCACGCCGTCGTGGGTCTTCCACCGTTTCGGGGTTGAGCGCAAGCGGGCCGACACCATCCGCCGGGCCTGCTCCTATGCCCGGCGGCTGGAGGAGACGGTCACCATGACGCCCGAGGACGCCCGCCGCCGGCTCACCGCCCTCCCGGGCATCGGCCCCTGGACCGCGGCCGAGGTCGGCCTCGTCGCCCTGGGGGACGCCGACGCCGTGAGCGTGGGCGACTACCACCTCCCCAACCAGGTCGCCTGGGCCCTGGCCGGCGAGCCCCGGGCCGACGACGCCCGCATGCTCGAGCTGCTCGAGCCCTGGCCGGGCCACCGGGGTCGCGTCATCCGCCTCATTACCCACGGCGCCGGCGCCGCCCCCCGGTTCGGGCCCCGGATGCCCCTACGCTCGATCGCCGGGATCTAGCGGGCCGCCGGGGAGGCCGGCGCACAGGTACCGGGCCAGCGCGCGCAGGAACTCGGCCCGCTGGGCCCGGAACTCGGGGTCGGTGGGGTTGCGGCCCGTTATGAAGCGGGTCATCTGCGGGAACGCCGAGGGGTGGGCGGCCAGGGCCTGGAAGGACAGGAACAGCTGGCCGGCGTCCAGGTCGGCGGGCAGGAGGCCTGCGGCCTGGTCGGCCTTGACGCTCTCGACCGCGGCCCGCATGTGGTCCCGGCGCTCGTCCTCGTTGACCGTCGGGCCCGGGCCGGTCTGCAGTGCCTCCCACTGGAGCAGGCGGACCCATTGCTGGTCCTCGGTCGCCCGCTCGAAGTAGTACGGCAGGCGCCCCTCCAGCGTCTCGGGCAGGGTGCGACGGATCTGGTCGAAGCGGGTGGCCATGGCCCGCACCGCGGCGTCGAACAGGGCTTCCTTGCTCCCGAAGTGGCGGTACAGCAGCGCCTTGTTCGCCCCGGCCCGTTCCGCGATCCGGTCCACCCGCGCCCCGGCCAGGCCGTGCTCGACGAACTCGTCGATGGCGGCTTCGAGGATCCGGTCGGGGGTTGCGACCGGCGGGGAGAGATCCGGCTCGACTCGCAAATCTGACTCAGTTCGTAGGAATTGCTGGAATGTGACTAACCGGTTGGTTACACTGTACCCAGAAGGTGGCGGGAACGCACCGCCCGGCGGGGCACGGCGGAGTGCCGGTGCGCCCGCCTCCTCCGCAGGGCATTCACTGCGGCTCGGAGGAGCCGAGGCGATGCGGCGGTTGTCTCGGCTCCACGGGCCGGGGCCCGAGCGCATCGGGCAGGACCTCGGCGAAGGCCGCGGCCCAGTCCGCGTAACCCAACGCGCCGGGGTGGAAGCCGTCGGCGGCCAGCTTGCCGTGCCAGGGCGGGCCGGTATGAGCCCACACGTCGGCCACCACCAGCCCGGCCGCCGGCGCCTCGGCTCGGATCAGGCGGTTGGCGGCGTCGGTCCGGGCCCGGTTCAGGCCCTGGGGCACGGTGGCGACGATCGCCCCGGGCGGCAGGCGGGCCAGGATGGCCCGCAGGCGGGCCTCGAAGGTGGGGATCGGCACCCGCCCGACGATGTCGTTGGCGCCGATGGAGCAGGTGACCAGGTCGGGGGCCGCGGCCAGGGCGTGGAGGGCGGGGAGCTGGCGGTCGAGCACGTCCGCGGTGCGGGCGCCCGACTTGGACAGGTTCAGCACCCGCCACGGTCGCTCGGCGCCGCGGTCGAGGCCGGCCAGCAGCTGGCCGACGTAGCCCTCGTTCCAGGCCGGCGCCCCGATCCCCTGGGCGGTGGAGTCCCCCAGCACGACCCACAGGCGGCCGCCGCCGGCCTGCGCCCGGGCGTTGGCCTGCTCCCACTCGGCGGCGTACCGGGCGACCTGGGCGTGGACCTGGCGCAGGCCGGGGTGCAGGAGCCGAGCCAGGCGGCCGAGGACGGCCACGCTCAGTCGCTCCCGTAGGATCCGGGGCGGAATCCCCGGCCCATCGAGATGTTGTTGAGACCATGACGATCTCCCCCACCATCGACGTCCGCCGCGCCGCCGACCGCTTCGCCACCCGCCTGGACTGGCTCGACTCCCACCATTCCTTCAGCTTCTCGCGTCACTACGACCCCGCCAACACCCATCACGGGCTGCTGCTGGTCAACAACGACGACGTGGTCCGGGCCGGGACCGGGTTCTCGACCCACCCGCACCAGGACATGGAGATCGTCACGTGGGTCCTCGACGGCGAGCTCGAGCACAAGGACTCGGTCGGGCACCGGGGGGTCCTGTACCCGGGCCTGGCCCAGCGCATGAGCGCGGGCCGGGGGATCTGGCACTCGGAGATGAACCCTCGGGGCGACGCGGACGGCGCCGGGCGGGGCAGGGCCCCCGCCTCGGCGAGGAGCCGGGGTTGGGGCCCCGGCGGGGAAGACAACGACGTGCACTTCGTGCAGATGTGGGTGCTGCCGGACACCGAACGGGTCGACCCGGGGTACGAGCAGCTCGACATCAACGGCGAGCTGGCCCGGGGCGGGCTGGTGCCCATCGCCTCCGGGAGGGGGCACGACGCCGCCATCTCCATCCGCCAGCGTGACGCCGTCCTGTGGGGCGGGCGGCTGGCGCCGGGCGAGACCGTCGCCGTCCCCGACGCCCACCTGGCCCACGTCTTCGTGGCCCGGGGTTCGGCCGTGTTTGGTGGCGGGATCGACGCGCTCGAAGCGGGGGACGCCGTGCGCCTGACCGCCGCGGGCACGCCGGCGCTGACCGCGGGGCCCGACGGGGCCGAGGTGCTCATCTGGGAGATGGCGTGATCCTCGTCGGGACGGCCACCGGCCTGCACCGGGTCGATGGCGGGAGCGACCTGGGCGGCCGGGAGATCACCGCCCTGGCCGGCGAGTGGGCCCTGGTCGAGGGGCGGGCGGTGTGGCACGGCGAGATCGTGGGCCAGGTCCCCGAGGGCAACCTGGCCACCTGCCTCCTCCCCGCCGGCGACGGCGACGCCCTCGTCGGCACCGACGACGGCCACCTGTGGCGGATCTCGGCGTCCGGCGCCGAGCTGGTGGACGGGTTCGAGAAAGCCCCCGGGCGGGCGGGCTGGTACACGCCGTGGGGCGGCCCCGCAGGTGTCCGCTCGCTGGCCGCCGGGCCCGACGGCACGGTGTACGTGAACGTGCACGTGGGCGGCATCCTGCGCTCGGCCGACGACGGCGCGACGTGGGCGCCGACGCTGGACCAGGAGCTGGACGTGCACCAGGTGGTGGCGGCCGAGGACGGGACGGTCGTGGCCGCCACCGCACGCGGCCTGGCCACCAGCACGGACGAGGGCGGGACGTGGACGGTGGCCTCCGACGGCCTCCACGCCACCTACGCCCGCGCCGTCGCCGTCGCCGGTGACACCGTGCTGCTGACCGTCTCCACCGGCCCGGACGGCCGCCGGGCCGGTGTCTACCGCCGGGCGCTGCATGGGGACGGGCCCTTCGAGCGGGCCCTCGTCGGCCTGCCCGGGTCGTTCCCGGGCAACGTCGACACCGGCTGCCTGGCCGCCGGCCCCGACCTCGCCGTCCTGGGGACGTTCGCCGGGCGGGTCTACGCGTCCACGGACGCCGGGGCCACGTGGCGGACGATCGCCGCCGGGCCGCCGGTGACCTGCGTCTCCGTTTCCTAGGGCACCACTCCTGGCCCCTGGGTCGGGAACCGTCAGTCGGGCAGCTCGACGGGGACCACTTCCACGGTCTGGACCCGGCCCCGGCGGAAGACCTCCACGCCGACCGGACGGCCGATCCGGTCGCCGGTCATGAGCCGCTGGAGGTCGCCGACCGTGGACACCGCGGTGCCGTCCACCCCGAGGAGGAGATCCTCGGGACGCAGGCCGGCCAGCGCGGCCGGGCTGCCGGCCACCACGGTCAGCAGCTCGATCCCGCGATCTCGGCCCGTTGCTGCCGCCGCCTTGGGGGGCAGCGGGCGCGAGCCGCCGGCGATGCCCAGGTAGGCCCGGCGCACCCGGCCGTCGGCCATCAGGGCCGAGACGATGCCCCGGGTGGTGGCGTTGATCGGCACGGCCAGGCCCAGCCCCTGGCCGACGCCCGGACCGACGACGGCCGTGTTGATGCCCACGACCTGCCCGTTCCCGGTGGCCAGGGCGCCTCCGGAATTGCCCGGGTGGAGGGCGGCGTCGGTCTGGATCACGTTCTCGACCGTCCGGCCGGACCGGCTGGCCGCGGCCGCGAACGACCGGCCCAGGGCGCTGACCACGCCTGCGCTCACCGACCCGGCGAAGCCCAGCGGGTTGCCGATGGCCACGACCAGCTGGCCGACCCGGAGCCGGTCGGCGTCGCCCAGCTCGGCCGTGTGCAGCTCGGCCCCGGCGCTCGTCCGGATGACGGCCAGGTCGGACAGGGCGTCGGCGCCGACCACGTCGAACTCGGCCTCCGCCCCGTCGGCGAAGACGGCCACGCCCCCGGAGGAGCGCTCGACCACATGGGCGGAGGTCAGGAGGAAGCCGTCGCCGGTGATGGCGACGGCCGACCCCGAGCCCTGCTGGCGCCGCCCGCCCGGCACGCGGCCCATGACCTTCAGGCTGGCCACCGAGGGGATGAGCCGCTCGGCCACCGCCATGACCGTCCTCGAGTAGGCGTCGAGGACAGCCGCCTCGTCTTGAGCCGCCGCCTCCTCCTCGACCATCACGGCTACGCCGAGCCTTCCTCGCGGGCGGCGCCGGCGCCGAACGTGACGCTCACCGACAGCTCGTCGGCTCCTCGAACCACGGTCAGGGCCAGCGACTGGTCGGCGCCCAGGCCGTCGACCGCCTGGTAGAGGTCGTCGATGGTGGTGACCGCGGTGCCCCCGGCGTCGACGATCAGGTCGCCGCGGCGCAGGCCGGCGTTGTCGGCCGCGCTGCCCTCCTCGACCTCCTGGATGAGAATGCCGTCGCGGTCGGGGAGGCCGGCGGCCCGGCGGATCTGGCGGGCGGCCCGACCGGGGACCAGGCCGACCCCCAGGTGGGGACGCACGGGCGACTCGCCCCGGCTCAGGGCGTCGACCCGGCGGCGCAGGTCTTCGTCGGCGGGGAGGGCGGCGTAGAAGCCCTCACCCAGCCGGTTGGTATTGAGGCCGACCAGGCGGCCGGCAGCGTCGACCAGCGGGCCGCCCGACGACCCCTTGACCATGGGCGCGGTGTGCTCGACCGTGCCGGTCACCCGGCGACCGCGGGGGCCGCGGAAGGTGCGATTGACCGCGGCCACGGTGCCGAGGGTCACCCGCAGCCCCCGCCCGCCGGGGTTGGCCAGGGCGAAGACGGCCGCCCCGACCCGGGTCGGCCCGCCGGCCCACTCGAGCGGGGTCACCCCCGCGGTGTCCACGGCAATGGTGGCCAGGTCGCCGTCGATGTCGTGGCCCGACACCTGGCCCTCCACCGTCCGGCCGTCGGCGAAGATCAAGGTCACGCCGGGGTCGGACACGTTGTGGGCGTTGGTCAGCACCACGCCGTCGGCCACGACCACGCCCGAGCCCAGGCCCCAGCCCTGCCCGATGCCGACCACGGCGGGCCCGATCCGCTCGGCCACACCCGTCGTCGCCGCCTCCAGTTCTTCCAGCACACCTGCCATCGCTACGGCCTCCTTGGGAGTCACTTGTTGATTGCAAGTTACTAGTCGCAAGCCGGTTCGGCAACCATGAAAGAATGGTGTCCATGACGGACCCGGCGTCGCCCTTGGAGGAGGCGGTGGCGCGCGTCGGCGACCGATGGGCCCTGCTCATCGTGTCCGCCCTGCTCGACGGCCCCCGCCGGTTCAACGACCTGCAGTCGGACGTGGCCGGGATCGCCCCCAACGTGCTGACCCAGCGGCTGCGGAACCTGGAGCAGCACGGGGTGGTGGTGGCCACGCCCTACTCCCGCCGCCCGCCCCGGTTCGTCTACCAGCTCACCGCGGCCGGGGCCGAGCTGGCGGGCGCCCTGCGCCTGCTGGCCCAGTGGGGGGCGGGCCAGTCGCCCGACTCCGTCGAGCCGCTCCGGCACGGCCCGTGCGGCACGGCCATGGAAGCCCGCTGGTACTGCCCGACCTGCGGCCGGGTCGAGGGCACCGGCGCCACGGCGGAGGACGACGTCCGCTTCCTCTGACCGGCGGAGAGCGGGCTAGGCACCCTCGGGGCGCCCACCCATGCGGGTCAGGAGCTGGTCGGCGATGCGGACGAACGTGGCCAGGTCGGCGGGGGGAACGTCGCCGAGCAGGGCGCGCGCGGCGGCGTCCCGCTCGGTCGCCAGTTGGACGGCGACCGCCGTCCCCTGCTCGGTCAGGGTCACCACCGTGGCCCGCCGATCGGTCGGGTGCGGGCCCCGCGCCGCCCATCCCTGCTCCTCGAGGACGTCGACCAGGGCGGTCACGTGGCGGGGGGTGCAGGCCAGGGCCTCGCTGAGGGCTCGCTGCACGGCGGGGCCGAGGCGGTGCAGGACCAGCACTGCCTCCGCCCGGCCCGGGGTGAGCCCCCGCTCGGTCAACGTCTCACGCATGGCGTCGGCCAGCCGACCGGCCAACTCGAAGACCTTGTCGAGGGCCTCCTGGGGCGAGACCGATTCCGGCTCTTGATCCATCTCCGGCTCTTGATTCATTGTGTACTTGCTCTACTATATCGCCCATGGGAGACCACGTACGAACGGTAACGACCGTCGCGGGGGACCGGGCCTGGCTGGTGGGTGGGCACGCCCGGGTGCGCCGCCTGCTCACCGATCGACGTCTGAGCCGCACGCACCCCGACCCCGACCACGCTGCCCGCTACTCGGACTCGGTGATCTTCGGCCGCCCCCAACCCGCCTCGGCCACCGAGGACGCCGACGACGCCCGCATGCGCCGCCTGCTCACGCCGTGGTTCTCGCCCCGCCGGATGGGGGTGCTGCGGCCTCGCGTCCAGCAGCTGGTCGACGGCCTGCTCGACGACCTCGGGCGGGCCACGCCGCCGGTCGACTTCCACGAGGCCGTGTCGTTCCCGTTGCCCGCCCTGGTCATCTGCGAGCTGCTCGGCGTTCCCTACGAGGACCGGGAGGACTTCCGCCGCTGGTCGGACGACGCCGCGGACATGACCGACGAGCGCCGCTCGACGTCCGGCCTGGCCTCGCTGTGGCAGTACATCCAGCAGCTGGTGGAGGCCAAGCGGGCCGCGCCGGCCGACGACCTGCTGTCCGAGCTCGCCACCGTCGAATCGTCCTCCGAGGAGGTGGCCGAGCTCGGGGCCGGGCTGCTCTTCGCCGGCCACCAGACCACGGTGGCGGCCATCGACACCGGCGTGGTCCTCCTCCTCGAGGACCGGGCCCGCGTCGACGCCCTCATCCGGGATCCGCGGTTGGTCGACGCCACCGTCGAGGAGATCCTCCGGCTGCCCGCGCCCGTCCCCGAGCCCGACGTACCCGCCGCCGTCGGCCTGCCGAGGTGGGCCAACGCCGACCTGGACGTCGACGGCACCACCATCCATGCCGGCGAGCTCGTCCTGCTCGACCTCGAGAGCGCCAACCTCGACCCCGGGGTGTTCGAGGCGCCCTGCGCCTTCGACCCGTCGCGGGCCACCAACCCGCACCTCACCTTCGGCCACGGGCCCCATTACTGCATCGGGGCCCCGCTGGCCCGCCTGGAGCTCCAGATCCTGTTCGCCACCCTGGCCCGCCGGTTCCGGACGCTGGCCCTGGCCGTCCCGCCGACTCGTCTGCGCCCCCGCAGCCACCTGCTCACCGGCGGCCTGGAGTCCCTTCCCGTGACCTGGTAGCCGCCGCCCCACCGCGCCGTTCTGGCTGCAGTTGCCCGCCAATCGGCGGGTAACTGCAGCCAAAACCATGGGTCAGGCCGCAGCCGCCACCTCGGGCTCGGCGGGCTCGAGGGCGAGCTCGAGCAGGTCGGCGACGTCGTGGACGAGGTGGAAGGTCATGCGCTCGCGCACGGCCTCGGGCACGTCGTCCAGGTCGGCGCCGTTGCGCTCGGGGAGGAAGACGGTGGTCAGCCCGGCCCGGTCGGCGGCCAGCACCTTCTGCTTCACCCCGCCGATGGGCAGGACGCGGCCCTGCAGGGTGACCTCACCGGTCATGCCCACGTTGGCCTTGACCGGCCGGCCCGAGAGCAGGCTGGCCAGGGCGGTGACCATGGTCACGCCGGCCGACGGCCCGTCCTTGGGGACGGCGCCGGCAGGGACGTGCAGGTGGTAGCGCTTCTCCGGGTCGACGGGCAGGTGGCCCCGCACGTAGGAGAGGGCGATCTCGGCCGACTCCTTCATGACGTCGCCCAGCTGGCCGGTCAGGGTCAGCTGTGGCAGCCCGGGGGCCCCCGGAAGCGACGTGGCCTCGATGAACAGGACGTCGCCGCCCATGCCCGTGACCGCCAGGCCGGTGGCCACGCCCGGGACCGCGGTGCGGTCGGCGGCCTCGAAGAAGTACTTGGGCCGGCCCAGGTAGGTGCGGACGTCGTCCTTGTCGACCGACACGGGTGCGGTCAACAGGCCCGAAGCCAGCCCGGTGGCCACCTTGCGCAGCACCTTGCCGAGCTCGCGCTCGAGGTTCCGCACCCCGGCTTCCCGGGTGTAGTCGGTGACGACCAGCCGCAGGGCGTCGTCGGTGACCGTGGCCTCCTCGGCCGACAGCCCGTTGCGCTCCAGCTGGCGCGAGAGCAGGTGGTCGCGGGCGATGCCGACCTTCTCGTCCTCGGTGTACCCGTCCAGCGAGATGATCTCCATCCGGTCCAGCAGCGGGCCGGGGATGGTGTCGAACACGTTGGCTGTGGCGATGAACAGGACGTCGGACAGGTCGAGGTCGACCTCCAGGTAGTGGTCCTTGAACGTGTGGTTCTGGGCCGGGTCGAGCACCTCGAGCAGGGCCGACGACGGGTCGCCCCGCCAGTCGCTGCCCAGCTTGTCGACCTCGTCCAGCATGAAGACGGGGTTCATGGTCCCGGCCTCGCGCAGGGCGCGCACGATGCGGCCGGCCTGGGCCCCGACGTAGGTGCGGCGGTGGCCGCGGATCTCGGCCTCGTCCCGAACCCCACCGAGGGAGACCCGGGCGAAGGAACGGCCCAGGGCCCGGGCGACGGACTCGCCCAGCGAGGTCTTGCCGACCCCCGGAGGACCGACCAGGGCGATGATGGCCCCCGAGCCGCGCCCGGTCACGGGCGACAGCCCGCGCTCGGCCCGCAGCTTGCGCACGGCCAGGTACTCGACGATGCGGTCCTTCACGTCGTCCAGGCCGGTGTGGTCGGCGTCGAGGATGGCCCGGGCCTCGTTCACGTCCAACGCGTCGTCGGACTTCTTGCCCCACGGGATCTCGAAGACGGTGTCCAGCCAGGTCCGGATCCAGCCGTGCTCCGGGCTCTGCTGGCTGGTGCGCTCCAGCTTGTCGAGCTCGCGCTCGACCGCGGGGCGCGCCGTCTCGGGCAGCTCCTCCAGCCGGGCCCGGTACTCGGCGATGTCGCCCTCGCCGTCGGCGTCCTCGCCCAGCTCCTTGCGGATGGCGGCCAGCTGCTGGCGCAGCAGGAACTCGCGCTGGGTCTTCTCCATACCCTCGGTGACGTCGGTCTGGATGCGCTCCTTGAGCGTCAGGTCGGCCAGGGTGTCGCGGGCCCAGCCCAGAACCTTGGCCAGCCGCGCCTCCACGTCGACCGTCTCCAGGACCTCCACCTTCTGTTCCAGGGAGAGGTCCGGCGAGTAGCCGGCGGTGTCGGCCATGGTGCCGGGGTCGGTGATGCCCCGCAGGGCCTCGGCCAGGCCACCGGCGCCACGGTGCTCGAGGATGTTCTCGACCACGGCCCGGTACTCGCGGGCCAGCGCACGGGCGGCCGGGGAGGGCTCGACGTCGGTGCGGACGGGCTCGGCCACCACCCAGAGGGCGGAGCCGGTGGGGGCGGGCACGCCGGTGCCCACCAGGGCCCGGTGCAGGCCCCGCACGACCACGGCCCGCAGGCCGCTGGGCAGCTCACCGGAGTCCTCGACCTTGGCGACGGTGCCCACGCGGGCGTAGCGGTCGTCGAGGCGGGGGACGAGCAGGAGGCGGTCCTCGGCGGCGCTCGCCGCGTCGATGGCGGCGTTGGCCTCGTCGCTCTCGATGGCCATCGTCACCACCATGCCGGGCAGCACCACGCCGGTGGCGAGGGGCAGAAGGGGCAGGGCAGTCGTTCGCGTGTCGTCCATGGTGAGACATAGAACAACGTGGATACAGGGGGGATTCCCGGTCCGCGGGCTACGGTCACGCCATGGCCGACCCTGCCCTAGCTGGAAACACCGTGTTCGAGCGCAAGGACAGGGTGGAGGCGGCCCAGGACGTGGACGGCGTCCCCGCGGGAACGCCCGGGACCATCGTCTCGGTCACCGGCCTGTCGTGGATCCGCTACCGGGTCCGGTTCGACAACGGTCTCGAGCGCAACCTGGTCGACGCCCGCTACCTCCGCCCGGCGTCTCGCAAAGCCCACGCCTGAGAAATTGCCGTCCCCGCTTGCTACCTTCTGGGGGAACGGAGCGTGCCGCCAGCGTAGGTAGAGAACATGGCTCGGGCGCCGGACAGGTATCCCAACCCCCGGAACGACAACGCCTGGGACAACGACGCGGTGCACTGGCTCCTGGAACACCCGGAGGTGGCCGAGCGGTTCGAGCGGGGTGACCTGCTGGAGTGCGCTCGGCGGCAGCCGAAGCGCCTCGAGACCGACATCGACCGGGTGATCCTGGCCGCCCGCCTGTGCGAGCGGTACGGGATCGACCAGGTCCAGATCTTCGACCCCAAGCTGGGCAAGAGCATCTGGCGGCTGCGGCGCAGCGACCCCGATGCCCCCGAATACCCCGACTACGACGCCATGACTGTGCCACCCCGGCCCGACATGGACGTCGACGACGACGACCGGGCCGCGGCCGCCCGCCTGTTGCGGCTGCTGTCCGGCTACGAGGGCGAGCTGACAGCGTCAGGCAAGACGGCCAGCACCGTGTTCACCTACGTCGACCGAGCCGAGCGGTTCCTGCGCCGGGTGGCCCAAGGCGAGCGCCCGGACCCGGCCGACGGCTCGCGCCCGCGCCCCTCGCGCTAGGGTGACCGGGTCGCCCCCTGTGTCGCCGGGGGCCGCTCCCTTTTTCGCCGCTGGGACCGCCCGCGGGAGGACGCCTGCCCATGCTGACCCACCTTGTTCCCGTGCTGTCGCAGGTCGCGCCGGTGTCGGCCGCCGACGCCGCCTCGGCCGCCTGTGGCCCGGCCACCCGGGCCAGCTCGCTGTGCCGCAGCGTGTACCGCTCCACCGGTAACAGCCTGCTGGCCCAGCTCTCGGACACCCTGGTCGTGCGCCCGGCGAAGATCGCGTTGATCTTCGCCGTGGCCTTCGTGGCCCGCCGCTTCCTCGCCCGCCTGCTCGGGCGGCTCGTCACCGGCAAGCCTCGGCGGGTGGAGACGGTGGCCGCCCTGTTCCGCAGCATCGCCTCGGTGACGGTGTGGTCGATCGCCGCCCTCATGGCCCTGTCCGAGCTGGGCCTGAACCTGGGCCCGCTGATCGCCGGGGCCGGGGTGGTCGGGGTGGCCGTCGGCTTCGGCGCCCAGAACCTGGTCCGCGACTTCCTGGCGGGCGTGTTCATGCTGGTGGAGGACCAGTACGGGGTGGGCGACGTGATCGACGCCGGCCCCGCCGTCGGCACGGTCGAGTCGGTCAGCCTCCGCTCGACCCGCCTGCGCGACGTCAACGGAACGCTCTGGCACCTGCCCAACGGCCAGATCGAACGGGTCGGGAACCGGTCCCAGCAGTGGTCACGCGCCGTGCTGGACGTCGACGTCAGCTACGACACCGAGATCGGCCACGCCACCGAGGTGATCAAGCAGGCGGCGGAGACCGTGGGCGCGGACGAGCGGTTCGCCGGCTCGATCCTGGCCGCGCCCGAGGTCTGGGGGGTCGAGAACCTGGGCGCCGACAGCGTGTCCATCCGGGTGGTCCTGAAGACCGCCCCGCCCGCCCAGCTGCGGGTGACCCGGGAGCTGCGGGCCCGGATCAAGGAGGCGTTCGACGCCGCCGGCATCGAGATCCCCCAGCGCACCGTGTGGCACCGGTCGGGCGACGGTGCGGTGGCCATACTGCCGCCGTCGGTCCAAGGCTGATGCTTGGGAGGGGCGCCGCCCCTCCCAGCCGGCGGAACCGGAAGGGGGGCACCCACGTTGATTGTCGGCGCGCCCGCGGCCCGGGTTGAGCGCGGAGCGCGGGCTCAGCGCCGGTCGGTGGGCTCGTACACCGAGCGAGGGCGCATGATGAGGTCGACCGCGGTCCAGATGGTCTTGGAGAACGGGTAGAAGGCCATGGGGGCGACAATGGCCCCGACCAACCCGGCGACGAGGATGGGCACCACGTCGGTGTCCGGATTGCGGGCCAGCAGGACGATCGTGGGCACCACGGCCAGCAGGATCACCAGGCCTTCGGCGATGGCCAGGTTGATCACGTAGGCGCCGAGGAAGAAGCCTTCTTCCCGCTCGAACAGGTACCCGCACCCCGGGCAGCGCTCCTTCATTCGGAACCAGCCCGTGAACAGGCCGCCGCTGCCGCACAGCGGGCACCGCTTGGCCAGCCCCCGCCGGAGCATCCGGCCCCGGCTTGTCCGAGGCACGGCGCCGGGCATCAGGACGACGCCGCAGGGCGCTGGGTCCGCCGTTCAGGCGGTCGGCCGCCGCCGCCACCCCCCAACACCCTGCGACGTCCGGTCGCCGCCGCAACCGTCGTCATTTGACACCGCCCGGTCATCGGGCGGAAAGGGTGCAGGCCGGCGTCTCTCATGGGGGTGTTGTCACCACTACGGGTTCGCCCGAACCCGGTCAGGCACCGATCCGCGTGCGGGCCAGCACCGCGGCCAGCACCTCGTCGGCCTGGCCGGCCAGCTGGGCCAGGGGGCGGTTGCGGTGGACCCGCTCGCCGAGGTCGACCTGGGCGATGGCCGCCGGGCCGTAGCGGGCGGCCACGTCGAGGAGCATGCCGATCTCCACGCCGTAGCCGGGCTCGAGGACCAGGCCGTCGAGCACGGGCCGGCGCACCGCCACCTCGCCGGCCAGGGGCTGGCGGACGAAGGCCAGCTCGGGGAACAGCCGGCGCAGCAGCGGCTTGGCCAGCAGCTCGGTGACCCGGCCGCCCTCGGCCGGGCCCCCGTCGCCCGGCCGGCGGTACGCCCCCTTGACCAGCACGACGGCGTCGTCCACCAGGAGGGGGCCGATCAGGCCGGTCACGAAGTGGGGGCCGAAGTTGCGCACATCGGCGTCGAGGAACACGACGATGTCGCCGGTGGCCGCCCGGGCCGCCTCGGCCATGGCCGCCCCCTTGCCGGCCGGGCCGTCGCGACGGACGACCAGCGCCCCGGCGGCAGCGGCCAGGGCGCCCGTGCCGTCGACCGATCCGTCGTCGGTCACCACCACCTCGTCGACCAGCGGGTACGGCCCGCCCGCCAGCTCCACGACCGCAGCCACCACGGCGCCGACGGTGCCCGCTTCGTCGCGGGCCGGCAGGCACACGGACACGGACAGCCTGGCCGCCGCCTTGGCCGTGGCCAGGGCGGACCGGGCGGCGACATCGACCGGAGGCCCGGTGACCAGGGTCACGACGTCGACCGGGCCAGGGCCAGGAACTCGCCCCGAGACCGGGCGTCGTCGCGCAGCAGGCCGTGCAGCGACGACGTCACCGTGCGGGCGCCGGCCGCCTTCGCCCCCCGCAGGGACATGCACATGTGCTCGGCCTCGATGACCACGCCGACGCCCTTGGGCGCCAAGTGCTCCGAGAGCCAGTCGCCGATCTGGACGGTCAGCCGCTCCTGGACCTGGAGGCCCCGGGCCAGGTGCTCGACCAAGCGGGCCAGCTTGGACAGGCCCACGATGCGGTCGGCGGGTAGGTAGCCCACATGGGCCACCCCGACGAAGGGCAGCATGTGGTGCTCGCACAGCGAGGAGAACGGGATGTCCCGCTCCAGGACCAGGCCGTCGTAGCCCTCGTCGTTGGGGAACGTCGTGGCCACGAACGGCTGGGGGGTGAGCAGCTCCTCGTAGGCCAGGGCCACCCGCCGGGGCGTGTCCCGCAGGTGCTCGGTGGAGGGATCCCGCCCCAGGGCGACGAGCAGGTCGCGCACCGCCCGCTCGGCGGCCGCCAGGTCCACGCCACCGGGCGAGGGGACGACGTGCAGTGCGGGCGACTCGTCGACCTCGTACGCGACGTCGGCAACGTGTGTCATCGACCCTCCTCGGCGGTTCTAAAGCAGGCGAATCCGTACTTTACACGATAGAATGGCAAGCGATGGCCGCCCCTGATCCGACTGGTGCAAATCGCTCTGGTCCCGATCCCGCCGGCCGCAACCTCGACACCAGCCTTACCGCGCTGGCCGCCCTCGGCGAACCGCTGCGCCGGGCCCTTTACCAGTTCGTCGCCGACCAGGACCACTCCGTGAGCCGGGACGAGGCCGCCGAGGGGCTGGCCATCGCCCGGTCCGCCGCCGCCTTCCACCTGGACCGCCTGGTCGACGACGGCCTCCTGGAGACGGAGTTCCGCCGCCTGAGCGGTCGGCAGGGGCCCGGCGCCGGGCGCCCGGCCAAGCTCTACCGGCGGGCCCAGGGTGACATCGAGGTCAGCCTGCCGGCCCGCCGGTATGCCTTCGCCGCCGGCCTGCTGGCCGCGGCCGTCACCGAGTCGGCCGAGACCGGCGCGCCCGTCGCCACGGTGGTGGCCGACGTGGCCCGCCGGCGGGGCGCCGAGCTGGCGGCGGCCGCCGGCGGGGACCGCGCCCGCTCCCCGATCGACGTCCTGGCCGCCCAGGGGTACGAACCGCACCGTGACCGCGGTGACATCGTGCTGACGAACTGCCCCTTCCACGTCCTGGCCGCCGAACATCCAGCCCTGGTGTGCGGCATGAACCTGGCCCTGCTCGACGGGTTCGTCGGGGCCCTGCCCGAGACCGGGCTCGAAGCCCGGCTCGAACCTTCCGAAGGTCAATGCTGCGTCCGCTTGGGCGCGGCGAAGGAGGACACGCCATGAGGCACTTCACCATTCGCCCGCCGCTGACCCTGCGGGGTCGCAAGTTCAAGGGGCTGCGGGGCTGGGCCGGCAAGCCCCTGCACCCGCCGCTCACGGACGTGCCCGTCACCGCCTACGTCCTCGGCGCCGCCTTCGACATCATCTCCGCCCTCGGCCGCACCCACGCCTGGGCCCGCGAGTTCTGGCACGCCGGCACCTACGTCTTCGTCGGCGGTGCCGCGGTCTCGGTCCTGGCCGCCCTGACCGGGTTCTGGGACTGGCTCAAGTCGTCCGAGCCCGGCACCCAGGCCCGGCGGACCATCAACACCCACGCCTGGATCATGGTGACGGTGACGGTCCTGGCCCTGGCCGACATCGCCGTGCGCCTGAACCAGTACCACACCCGCTCGGCGACCTCGGGGGTCGTTCTGGTCCTGTCGATCGTCATCGCCGTCCTGGTCTCGGTCGGCGCCACGTACGGCGGCAGCCTCGTCTACGACTACGGCTTCAACGTGGAGACCGCGGGCGACAGCCCGGTCTGGCACAAGTCCGAGCAGGACGTCCTACCCGGCCAACACTGAGATCTCGGAGTCGCCCATATAGGCCGCCAGGCCGGGGGTCGTGCGGACCTCGCCCGACGTCGTGACGGCCAGGGCCTCGGCCCCGGTGCCGCCAAGGATGTCGAAGCAGTACGTCGACCCCCGCAGCAGCACCGCCTTGCCCAGGACCTCGGCCACCCACGCCTTGCCCGCGACCACAGTGACGTGGTCGACGTCCGAGCCCGACGGCTCGCCCGTCCTCGGGTCCACCAGGTGATGGCGCAGCTGCCCGCCCTGCCGCCAGCGGCGGCGCAAGGTCGTGGACGTGGTGACCGCGCCCGACGAGAGCCCCAGGTGGGCCAGGGGCTCGGGCCGCAGCTCGTGCTCCACGGCCACCGTCCAGCCCGCACCGTCGGGGCCGGTCCCGGCCACGGCCACGTCGCCCCCGAGGTTGACGCAGGCGCCGTGGGCCCCGGCGGCGAGCAGCTCGGCCACCACCATGTCGGCGGCCAGCCCCTTGCCGATCCCGCCCGGGTCGAACCCGGCACCGGCGGGGAGGGCGACCGTGTCGGTGCCCACCACGATGTCCGCCGCCGCGGTGACCGTCGGGCTCGGCGCGTGGGTGCCGGCGTCGCCGAGCGCCTCGAACGACCGGTCGTAACCGGCCCGGACCACGGCGCCGAGGACCGTCGGGTCGAAGGCCCCGCCCGACAACCACCAGCCCTCGACGGCCCGCCGGACCAGCTCGACCGTCTCCGGCGACACCGGCACCGTCGTCCCGGCCCGCCGGTTCAGCTCGCTGACCTCGCTGTCGCCCCGGAACCGGCTCCAGAGCGCCTCCAGCCGCTCGATCCGCGCCACCGCCATGCCGAGGAGGTCGTCGGCATCGGCACCCCCGACCACCACGAGGTGGGCCTCGCTGCCCATGGCCCGGAAGAGGCGCTCAGCTGCCACGGCTGGTCGTGCTCCTGCGCCGGGAGGGGACGGAGGCGACGGCCGGGGCGGTCGTGGCCGTGGTCGGCGGGACGGTCACCGCTTCCGTGGTCGGGGTCGTGCCAGCGGTCGGCCTCGTCGTGGCCGTCGTGGCCGGAGTGCCTGTGGTCGCCGTCGCGGCTGGGGCCTGGGCCGCGGGCAGGGCCTCCTCGACGGCGACAAGGGGGTTGGACAAGCCGCCGGTGGCGGCCAGGTACCCGGTGAGGCCGACCATGGCCGCCGCGCTCGTCGCCCCGGCGACCTTGCGGGCCCGCAGGGCAGGGTGCCGGCGGCGGCCCGGCGGGGGCGGCGGGATCGTAGGGGAAGGCTGGGGCATGATCTCGATGATCCGCCGTCTACCTGAAAGAACCCTGGGAGAGGGCTCGCTCTTGCCGCCGAACCGGTCCCCCCGCTCAGAGGAAGCTCCCAGGAAGGGCACAGGGCGCGCCGAGCGTCGACCTTCAGGCTGGGGGCCGTGAACAGCAAGCTCTGGTGGTACGCCGCCCGCGCCGACGGCCTGGTGGCCTGGGGCCTCCTGGCCGCCAGCCTGCTCTGGGGGTTGGCGCTCAGCACCGGGCTGGGCCGCGGCCGACCCCGATCGGCGTGGCTCCTCGACCTTCACCGCTTCCTGGGCGGCGCCGGCCTGGTCTTCACCGTCCTGCACGTGGTCAGCATCCTCGTCGACACCTACGTCCACTTCGGCCTGGTCGAGGTCCTGGTCCCCCTCACCGGCGACTGGCACCCGGTGGCCGTGGCCTGGGGGATCGCCGCCATGTACCTGCTGGTGGCCGTCGAAGTGACGTCGCTCGTCCGGGCCCACCTCTCCAAGCGGCTGTGGCGCCTCACCCACTACGCCAGCTTTCCCCTCTTCGCCTTGGCCACCACCCACGCCCTGTCGGCCGGGACCGACCGGGCCACACCCCTGATGCGCTGGGGCGTGATCGGGATCACTGCGGTCGTCGCCGGGCTGACCATCCGCCGGCTGTCCGAGGCCCAGGACCCCGAACCCGCCCTGGTCCCCGCCGGGGGGCGGCGATGAGGGCCGACGGGGCCACGATGGCCCCCGCCGACCGATCCACCGGCCCCGCCGGCCTGCTCGCCGAGGTCAGTCCGTCGGGCTGGACCACCCTCGACGAGCACCGGCGCCGCCACCCCGCCCCTCCCACGCCGACGTCGACCCCCCGGGTCGACCTGGTCGACCTGGTCCGACGTTCCGGGCTCGGCGGGCGGGGTGGGGCCGGCTTCCCGACCGGCGAGAAGCTGCGGGCCGTCGCCTCCCGCCCCGGCCCCCGGACCGTGGTGGTGAACGCCTCCGAGGGGGAGCCGGCGAGCGCCAAGGACCGCCTCCTGCTGGCCCGGGCCCCGCACCTGGTGCTCGACGGCGCCCTGCTGGCCGCGGCCGCGGTGGGCGCCGAGACCGTCGTGGTCGCCGTGGACCGGGCCCACGCCCGGGCCCTGGAGGGCGTGCGGCGGGCCGTCGTCGAGCGGCGGGCCGAGGCCGCCCGGATCGACGTGCGGGTCGCCGCCCCGCCATCCCGCTACGTCGCCGGAGAGTCGTCCGCCCTGGTCCGCTGGATCGACGGCGGCCCGGCCAAGCCCACCGGCGCGCCCGCCCACACCGGCGGCGCGGGTGGTGTCGGCGGCCGGCCGACCCTGGTGCAGAACGTCGAGACCCTGGCCCACCTGGCCCAGATCGTCCGCTACGGACCGGCGTGGTTCACGGCGACCGGGACGGCAGCAGAGCCCGGCACCACCCTGGTCACCGTCAGCGGCGCCGTGGCGCGGCCCTGCGTCACCGAAGTCCCCTGGGGGATGCCGATCGAGGAACTGCTCGGCCGGGCCGGCGGCCCGACCGGGCAAACCCAAGCCCTGCTGGTGGGCGGCTTCTCGGGCGCCTGGGTGCCCGTCCCGTCGGCCCTGGGCGCACCGTACAGCCGGGCGGGCCTGGCTTCCTTCGGGGCCGCTCCCGGCGCCGGCGTCGTCGTCGCCCTGCCCGAGGGGGCCTGCGGGCTGGCCGAGACGGCCCGGGTCCTGCAGTGGTTCGCCGAGGAGTCGGCGGGCCAGTGCGGGCCCTGCGTGCGGGGTCTGCCGGCGGTGGCCGGGGCCATGGCGTCGCTGGAATGGGACGGCTCCCCGGACGCCGTCGCCCGCCTGCGCCGGTGGGCCGACGACATCGAGGGCCGGGGCGGCTGCGGCCACCCGGACGGCGCCGTGACCCTGCTGCGCAGCGCCCTGGACGTGTTCGCCGTCGACCTCCGCCGCCACGGCCAAGGCACTCCCTGCGCCGGCGCCGGCCGACCCCCGGTGCTGGACGTGCCCGCCGCCGGGACCGAGTGGAGATGAGGACGGCCCGCCGGTACCGGCTGCGCGTCGACCCGATCGGCTGCGACGGCCACGCCGTCTGCGCCGAGCTCCTGCCCGAGTGGATCCGGCTCGACGACTGGGGGTACCCGATCGTGCGGGCCGAGATCGTCCCCCCCGAACTGCTCGACCACGCCCGCTGGGCGGTGGCCAACTGCCCGGCCCTGGCCCTGCGCCTCGAACCGGTAACCCCGGAAGCGCAGGTACGTTGACGGGATGAGCACGACCACCACCCTCCTCGTCGACGGCATGACCTGCGACCACTGCGTCGCCTCGATCCGCAAGGCCGTCGGGGGCGTGGACGGGGTCACCGACGTGGCCGTCGACCTCCCCACCGGCCAGGTGACGGTGACCGCCGACACCAACCCGGACCCGGAGGCCCTGCGGACTGCGGTCGAGGACGCCGGGTACGACCTGCGCACCTGACGTGAGCGTTACGTTTCCATAACGCTGCCGTTACGCGCCATGCATACGGTGGATCCGTGATCGTCGAGCGTCCACAAGCTGCCGCCGCCATCACCTACGGCAACCGGACCGCCTTCTGGGCGGGCATCACCGCGGTGACAGCCGGCGTCCTCCTGCACCTGCCCATGTACGTCGAGGCCCGGGACGTGCACTACCGGCTGGCCGGCATGGGGGCCGACCGCCCGATGATCCTGGGCATGGTCCTGATCGTGGCCGGCCTGGCGGCCACGTTCTACGGGCTGTACCCGCCGGCGGCGGCCGCCCTCCACGAGCGGGTGGCCCGCATCCGGGTCCGGGCGTTGGACGACGCAGCCATCCGGCCGGCCCACGTCGGCCTGCTGCTGGTCATGGCCGTCGCCGTCACCATCGACGTGATGAAGCCCACCGCCCTGTCCTTCGTCGTCCCCGGCTTCGCCAAGGAGTACAACCTCAAGTCGCCCGGGAACCCGGCCGGCCACCCCGTCGCCGCCCTCCTCCCCCTGTTCGGGATATCGGGGACGGTCATCGGCTCGTTCCTCTGGGGATGGCTGGGCGACCGGATCGGCCGCCGGGCATCCATCCTGCTGGCCGGCGTGGTCTTCGTGGCCACCTCGATCTGCGGGTCCATGCCGTCCTACCGGCTCAACCTGGGCATGTGCTTCATCATGGGGCTGGGCGCCGGAGGGATGCTGCCCATCACCTTCGCCCTCATCGCCGAGACCATCCCGGCCCGCCACCGCGGCTGGGTCATGGTCCTCATCGGGGGGGACATCGCCGGGGCCTACATCATCACCAGCTGGCTGTCGTCGTCGCTGGTGCCCCACTACACCTGGAGGATCCTGTGGCTGCTCGGCCTGCCCACCGGCCTGCTGCTGATCCTCCTGAACCGCTGGATCCCCGAGTCACCCCGGTTCCTGCTGGCCCAGGGCCGCGAGGCCGAGGCCCGGGCGGTGATGGAGCGCTATGGCGCCATCGTCGTCGAGGACCCGGACACCGACCTGATGGTCGAGGAGCGGGTGCGGGGACGGTTCGACCAGCTGTTCCGGCCGCCGTTCCTCAGCCTGTCGCTGGTCGTGGTCTTCCTCGGCATCGGCGCCGGGCTGGTGGCGTACGGCTTTCAGCTCTGGATCCCGTCGAACCTCCAGCGCCTGGGCTACAAGGAGGTCACCGCCGACCGCATCCTGCGGGACTCGGCCATCATCGGGTTCCCGCTCAACTTCGCCGTGGCCTGGCTCTACGGGTTCTGGAGCAGCAAGAAGACGATCGCCCTGCTGTCCGGGCTGACGTCGGTGGCCCTGCTCGGCTTCGTGGTCGCCGGCGATCGGGTGGCCCACGACAGCGGGCTGCTCCACGTCCTGCTCATCGTGCCCATCTGGGGCATCAGCTCGGTGGTCGCCGTGCTCGCCGCCTACAGCTCGGAGGTCTACCCGACCCGCGTCCGCTCGCGGGGGACGGGCTTGGCCGCCGGGGCGTCCAAGTTCGGCGGGGTGCTCATCATCGCCCTGGTGGTGGCGGCGGTCACCGCGCCGGGGATCTCGACGACCGCCGCCATCGGGGCCGTCCCGATGGCCGCGGCCGCGATCGCCGTCATGGTGTTCGGGGTAGAAACCCGCCGACGCCGGTTGGAGGACATCACCGCAGCAGAGCTCGCCACACTGGAGCACGCCACATGACCGGCCCGGGAGGCCGGTCCGACAGACACTCATTGGGACGCAGTCCCGAAGGGAGTGTGGACCAATGACGGACACCCTCATCCGCCCCCCGGTCCCGTCCGAACCGCCCCCGCCGCCGTCCCCGTGGCGGCCCGGACCGGTCCTGGCCGTGATCGGGGTGCTGGTCGCCGCCCTGCTCGGGGGGAACTTCCTCGGCTGGCGGGACCGGTTCATCGGCGCCCCCACGGCGGCACCGGTGGCGGTCGCCAGCGGTCGCCAGGCCACCGACGGCGGGGCCACGGCCACGAGTGCGGCACCCTCGGGCGCCACGGCCAAGTCGGTCCTGCGCTCGAACCCCTGGTGGCAGGGAGTCACCACGCTGCAGGGCACCGGGTCGACGACCACCGCCCCCGTCGCCATCGACCCTTCCGCGCTCCAGTTCCGGGCCACCTGGACGTGCCAGACCGGCCACCTCACCGTGGCCTCCAACTCCCGGCCCCGGCCCTTCGTCGACAGCAGCTGCCCGAGCAACAACGTCGGCTACGGCGTCGACAAGGGCTCGGTGACCCTCAAGGTCACGGCCGACGGCCCGTGGACCATCAAGATCGACCAGCAGATCGACGTCCCCCTCTACGAGCCCCCGCTGCCGGCGATGACCTCCCCCGGCGCGTCGGTGGTGGCCAAGGGTGACTTCTACCGGGTCGACCAGGTCGGCCAGGGAACGGTCACCATCTACCGGCTGCCCTCCGGCACCTACGCCCTGCGCCTCGACGACTTCTTCGTCACCCCCAACTCCGACCTCGAGATCCGCCTGAGCCCGCTCGACGCGCCCAAGAGCACCGACCAGTTCGCCAACGGGCCGCAATCCGCCCTGGTCAAGTCCCTCGACGTGACCGCGGGGGCGCTCAACTTCGACATCCCGCCCGAGGTCAACGTCCGCCAGTACCACTCGGTCGTGCTGTGGTGCGAGGTCCAGCACAGCGCCTACGCCGCGGCCAGCCTGTCATGACGTCCCCGTCGACGACGACGACTGTCGCGGAGAAGCCGAAGCCGCACGTCCGCATCCGGGGCAAGGACATCCCCGTCGTCCTGCCCAACCGCCGCGACCCGCGGCTGCGGCTGTCGGCCATCATCTTCACACTGCAGTTCCTGGGCCAATCCGTGCTCGGCTTCAAGCTGTCCATCGCCCAGATCCTGGTCACCATCCTGGTGTGCGGGCTGGCCGAGGGCGTGATGACCTACCGCAGCGCCCACATGCTGGTGTGGCCGGCCAGCGGCATCCTCACCGGCAACAGCATCTCGTTCATCCTCCGGGCGTCGGGCACCAAGCACGGCGACTGGTGGAGCCTGCGGGGGATCCAGTTCTTCGTCCTCGCCGCAGTGGTGTCCCTGCTGGCCAAGCACCTGATCCGCCCGTGGCGGGGCAAGCACCTGTTCAACCCGTCGAACATCGGGATCGTCGCCACCCTGCTGATCATCGGCCCGGCCCGGGTCTTCCCGCAGTACCTGTGGTGGGGCCGCTACGGCAGCGGGCCCGTCCTGGCCGCCATGGCAGTGATCCTCTTCGGCGGCTACTGGGTGCTCAAGCCGGTGCGCATGCACGCCATGGTGACCGCCTTCCTGGCCACCTTCGCCGTCGTGGTCGGCATCTACGCCCTGGCCGGGCGGAACTTCGTCGCCATCTGGCACCAGGGACCGATCTCGGGGATGTCCTACTGGGTCGACATCGTGTGCTCGCCCGAGCTGCTGATCTTCGTGTTCTTCATGATCTCCGACCCCCAGACGGCGCCCAAGTCGCCCCGCGGCCGGCTCATGTTCGGCGTGGGCACCGCCCTGGTCGCCGCCGCCCTCCTGCTGCCCCAGTCGACGGAGTTCGGGATCAAGCTGTCCCTGCTCTCCAGCCTGACCTTCACCTGCGCCCTGGTCCCGTTCATCGAGGGCGCCGTCGCCCGCCGCCAGGCCCGAGCGGCGGGGACGACACCGGCCACGATGCCCGCCCGCCGCCGCCTGACCGCCGCCGTGCTGACCCCAACCGTGGTGGCCGCCGCCATCATCGCCCTGGCCGCGCCCATCGACACCTCGACCCTCATCGGCAACAAGGGCGTGGTCAACATCGAGCGCGGCCTGACCGGCTCCCGCAACCCCCAATGACGAATCAGGAAGGGCGCACCGGAGGCGGGACGCCTTCGGCGCTGGCGGCCAGGGCCGGGTCCCAGCCGCACACCATGCAGGCGTGGCGGATGGCCGACAGGCCGAACTCGAGGGCGGCGCCGCGGGGATCGGGAGCGGCGCGGGCGTCGTCCCAGTCGAGGATGTACTCCCCCAGCCCCGTGTCCCAGCGGGCCGCCGGGGGTGCGAGTGAGGCGGTGCTGAAGCCCTCCGGAGCGGGGAAGGCGAAGGCGAAGAAGGCAGGGCGCGTGTAGCGGGCGTCGCCGGGCCACCACCCCACCTCGATCTGCTGGGCGTCGCCGGAGTTCCGGGTGATGAAGTCGCTCGACGGCGGGTCGACCGCTTGCCCGGAGAACAGGCTCACGGCCAGGTCGAAGGAGCCCCACCAGGCGTTGACCGGCGAGGACCGGCCGCGGTAGGGCGCCCGCAGCTCGGCCAGGACCAGGGCGGCCTGGGTGGCGGCGGCGAAGTAGGTCGACACCTGGGCCGGGTCGTAGGTCCGGTGCTCGTCGTCCTCGTCGAGGGAGACGGTCCAGGGGGTCTCCTGGGGGCGGGGGTTGATCCGCACGGTGCCGACGAGGTCGTCGACCGCAGCCAGCACCTCGCCGGTCACCTCCCCGACCGGCCGGTCCGGCGCCAGCGGGATGTGACGGGCCCGGCCGTCGCTGTGCTCGATCGTCGTCCGGTGGGCATGCAGGTCGAGGGCGACGACGAGCGCCCCCGAGCCGTCCGGGGCCGGGAGCGGCGCCGTCTCCCACCCCCGGGCGGTCAGGCGCAGGGCGGCATGCTGGAGCTGCGGCTCGGGGGGCGCCAGGGCCACGGCCAGCTTGCCCAGCAGCTGGGTGTGGGCGTGCAGGGTGTCGCACGTGGCGCTCCACGCCGCGTAAGGGAGCGCCGGCCACCGGGAGGGCATCGGCGCCCACGCTAGCCACGGCTCCGATGTGGTGGTGCGCCCCTACGGGGGAAGGAGGGCCCGGAGGGACCGGCCGAGCCAGCGCCGGTACTGCTCGGTCGTCCACCCCCGGTCGACGGTGAAGGTCCGGTACGTGTCGGGCGACATCAGCACGTAGACGATGTCGGCCGCCTCCGCCGGATCCATCGAGGGGTCGAGCGCGTTTCGGGCCACGAGGGCGGCGACGATCCTCGACTGCCCGCGGTGGCGCTGCCGCCGGATCTCGGCGAGCAGCTGGGAGGCGTCGGGATCGACGCCGGCCGCGGTGGCCAGCACGTGCTGGAGGGCCGAGGACCGTTCGAGCAGCTCGGCGGCCAGGAGGGCGAAGGCGTCCAGCATCGCCCCCGGGTCGGGCTCGGCCAGGGCGGCCTGCACCGCCGGCCGGTCGACGAAGGCAACGGGAGCGTCGTCGCCCCCGAAGGCATCGTCCAGCACGGCGGCGAGGACGGCCCGCTTCGAGCCGAACAGCCGGTACACGGTGGGGACCGGGGTGTCGGCGGCCTCCGAGATGGCCTCCATCGTGGTCGCCGGGTAGCCGAGCTCGACGAGGAGGCGGCGGGCGGCCTCCAGCACCTTGGCGCGTGTCGCCCGAACCTGCGCCTGGCGCCGGGAGTTGTCGTAGGACCGCTTGACACCCTCGGGCATATTGCTGATACTAGCCGCATAATGGAAAGAGGAATCCTATCATCAAATGTCCACCGCACCCAGGTCCTGGTCGTCGGGGCCGGGCCCGCCGGTCTGGTGGCGGGCATCACCCTCGGCGGTTACGGCATCGACGTCCTGGTCGTCGACAAGCGGCCGGGGACCTCGACCCTCTCCCGGAACCTGGTCATCAGCACCCGTGGCATGGAGCTCATGCGGCGGTTCGGGCTGGAAGAGGCGGTACGGGCGGGCGCAGCCGACGTGGAGTCGCGAGCGTGGGTCACCTCCACGCTCAGCGCCGGCGAGGGTGTCGAGATGCCGGTCGGGTACCCGTCCGACGGGGAGGCGGCGGCGGTCAGCCCGACGCGCCCCGCGTGGGCGCCGCAGGACCATCACGAACCCCTGCTTCTCGCCCGCCTGCGGCAGGCCCCGTCGGTGCGCGTGCGGCTCGAGCACGAGCTGCTCGACCTCGGCGAGGGCCCTGGCCACGGGTTCCGGGCGCAGGTGCTCGATCGGTCCACGAGCACGACCATCGCCGTCGACGCCGACTACGTCATCGCCGCCGACGGGTCGGGAAGCGCGGTGCGGGCGCAACTCGGCGTTCCGATGGACGGGCCGGACCACCTGGCCGACTACGAGCGGGTCGAGTTCGTCGCCCCGCTGGACGCCGCCGTCGGCGACCGTCGTTACGCCCTCTACGTCATCACCCGCCCCGGCGCGGTGTGCGTGCTGAACCGCCGCGGCCGGGGCGACCGCTGGGGGCTGTCGCGGGAACGGCTCCCGGGCAACGAGCGGCTGGAAGATCTGTCGGCGCCCGAGCTCACGGCACTGATCGCCCGGGCCGCGGGGGTCGACGACCTGGAGCCCAGGATCGAGCGGCTGAGCCGCTTCTCCTTCGCCGCCCAGATGGCCCGGACCTACCGGTGCGGGAACGCCTTCCTGGTCGGCGACGCCGCCCATCGCATGACGCCCCGGGGCGGAACGGGGATGAACACCGCCATCCAGGACGCGTTCGACCTGGGCTGGAAGCTGGCCTTCGTGCTCAAGGGGTGGGCGGCGGCAGAGCTTCTCGACACCTACGAGGCCGAGCGCCGCCCCGTCGCCGTCCACAACGTCGGGCGGGCCGCCGAACCGGGAGGGGCGCGCCGGAGCACGGAAGAGGCATTGCCGTGGGACCTGAACGGCCGCATCCCCCACCACTGGACGACGGTCGCCGGGCGGCGGGTATCGACCCTGGACCTCGTCGGCGGCGGGCTCACGGTGCTCACCGGCCCGGAGGGCGGGTGCGGGAGCGGCGCGCTCCGTTCGGCGGCGCCGGTCACCGTGCGCACGCTCGACATGAGCACCGCCACGGCCATGGGCCTCGGC
>DATJHJ010000106.1:0-10510 GCA_035494015.1 Acidimicrobiales bacterium | reverse complement strand
AGGCCGAGCACCTGTGCATGTCGATGCGCGGCGTGCAGAAGCCCGGGGCGACGACGGTCACCTCCGCGGTCCGCGGCCTGTTCCGGGAGAACCCGGCCACCCGGGCCGAGGCCATGGCGTTCATCCACGGCTTCCGGTAGTCTTTCACCCGGTGAAAACGGTCATCCTGGGCGATCCCCCGCCCGAGATCGTCGCCCTCATCGCTCGGCGTCACGCCCTCGATCAGGACCGCTCCGACGAAGTGTGGGAGGGCGACTACCACATGGTCCCGGCACCCCATCCCTGGCATGGATATGTCTGGCACAGGCTCGCCGTGCTGCTCGACCAGGCCGCCCGGGCGGCTGGCCTGGCAGGCACGAGTGAGTTCAACCTCGGCGTGCAGGGCGACTTTCGGGTCCCCGATGCCGGGTACCACCGCGGCCTGCCGTCGGTGCTCTACGTCCCGACCGCGGCGATCGTGGTCGAGGTCCTCTCACCTGGCGACGAGACGTGGCTCAAGTTCGGCTTCTACGCCCGCCACGGGGTGGAGGAGATCTGCGTGGCCGACCCGGAAGCGGGCACGATCCACCGGATCCGCTGGTTCCGGCTGGCCGGCGACGCCTATGAAGAGGTCGACCGCAGCGACCTGCTCGGGGTCTCCGCGGCCGATCTGGAGGCGGCGATCGACTGGCCCGGCTGACAGTACGCTGTCGCCGGTGAGGCCGCTGGTCATGGGTGTGCTCAACGTCACGCCCGACTCGTTCTCGGACGGGGGCCGGTGGCTCGATACGGGCGCGGCGGTGGCCCACGGGCGGGCCATGGTCGACGAGGGCGCGGACGTGGTCGACGTGGGCGGCGAGAGCACCCGGCCGGGGGCGGCCGCGGTGCCGGCGGACGAGGAGCTGCGGCGGGTCCTGCCGGTCGTCGAGGCCCTCGCCCCCCACGTGCGGGTCTCGATCGACACCCGCAAGGCCGCGGTGGCCGCCGCCGCGCTGGCCGCCGGTGCCACCCTGGTCAACGATGTCTCCGCCACCCTGGCCCCTGTCGCCGCCGCCGGCGGGGCCGGCTGGGTGGCCATGCACATGAAAGGCGAGCCCCGCACCATGCAGCAGTCGCCCACGTACGACGACGTGGTGGCCGAGGTCAAGGCGTTCCTCGTGGAACGGGCGGCCGCCTCGGGCGTCGACGAGGTGTGGATCGACCCGGGGATCGGCTTCGGCAAGACCATGGAGCACAACCTGCTCCTCCTGCGCCACCTCGCCGACCTGGTGGCCACCGGGTACCCGGTCGTGATCGGGACGTCCCGCAAATCGTTCCTCGGCCGGCTGACCGGCGGGGCCGGTGTCGACGACCGGGTCGAGGCGTCCGTGGCCACGGCGGCGTGGGCGGTCAGCCAGGGGGCGGCGATGGTCCGGGTCCACGACGTACGGGAGACCGTGGCCGCCGTCCGGCGCCTCACCCCCGCGGTATGAAGGGCAAGTGGGCGGCGGGGATCGCCCCCCGCAACTTCGCCTGGATCATCAAGGACCGCCTGGCCATCAGCGAGCGCCCCGGCGGTTACGCCCGCTCGCACCGGCCGGTCCGGCGCCAGGAGGAGATCATCTGGATCCGGGAGCAGGGCTTCGCCCGGGTCGTGTCCCTGCTGCCCTCGCCCCATAACCTGCACGCCTACGACGAGCTGGGCGTGTCCTGGGAGCACATCCCGCTGCCGCCCCACGAGGATCCGCGGCCCGTCCTGGCCGAGCTCTACCCCAAGCTGGCCGAGTGGATCGCCAAGGGGGACAAGGTCCTGGTCCACCAGGAGGAGCTGAGCGACCGGCTGCAGGGGGTGGTGGCCGGCTACCTGGTGTACACCGGGATGGTGGCCTCGTCGGCCCAGGCCATCGCCATCGTCGAGCAGATCAACTCCCGCCAGATGGGCCCGCCCGGGCGGGAGCTGGTCGCCCTGGCCCTGTCGATGAGGGACAGCTGATCGAGCTGCGGGGGCTGCGGGCCCTCGGCGTCCACGGCGTCCTGCCCGAGGAACGGGAACGGGCCCAGCCCTTCGAGGTCGACCTGGACCTGGAGGTCGACCTCGCCCCCCCGGCGGCCAGCGACGACCTGGCCGACACCGTCGACTACGGGGCGGTCACGGCGCGGGCCGCCCGGGTGGTCACCGACGAGCACCACGCCTTGCTGGAGCGGTTGGCCGCCCGCATCGGCGACGAGGTGCTGGCCGCCGACACCCGCATCACCGCGGTCACCGTCGCGGTGCGAAAGCTCCGCCCACCGGTCCCGTTCGACCTGGCCACCGCCGGCGTGCGCCTGACCCGGGCCCGGGCCTGAATGCGCGCCTACCTGGGCCTCGGCTCGAACCTGGGCGACCGGGGCCAGCACCTGCGGACGGCGGTCGCCGCCCTCCCGGACGTGGTCGCGGTGTCGCCCGTCTACGAGACCGAGCCGGTGGGCGGCCCCCCCGGGCAGTCGCCCTACCTGAACGTGGTCGTCGCCCTGGACACCACCCTGTCGCCCCGGCAGCTCCTCGACGCGGGCCGGCGGTTGGAGGCGGCGGCCGGGCGGGTGCGAACGGAAAAGGACGGCCCTCGTACCCTCGACGTCGACGTCCTGCTGGTGGGCGACCTCACCGTTCACGAGCCTGACCTGGTCGTTCCCCACCCCCGGATGTGGCAGCGGCGGTTCGTGCTCGCCCCCCTGGCCGACCTGGCCGACGGGGAGGTCCGGCGCATCGGCCTGCTGGACGAGGGCACACCCCACTAACCTCCCCTTCGTGAGCGCACTGGCGACCGAGCTGCGCCAGGCCCTGCCCTTCCGCCACCTGGACGAGACCCAGCTGACCGAGCTGGCCCCCCGGGGCGCGGTACGCGCCGCCGAGGCCGGCGAGGTGGTGTCCGAGGTGGGCGACGATTCCGACGGCCTGTACGTCGTCCTGGAGGGCCGGGTCTCGATCGCCCGCCCCGGCCCGACCGGCGACGAGGTCCAGCTGGGCGACCGCGGCCCAGGCGGCTCCTTCGGCGAACCGTCGCTGCTCGACCCCGCGCCCCGCTCGGCCCGGGTGACCGCCCTCGAGCCCAGCCGCTTCTTCGTGCTCACCCGGCCCGCGTTCCTGGACTTCCTCGCCCAGTGCCCCGACGCCGCCGCCGGCCTCCTGGCCGGGATCGGCACCGAGCTGCGGGTCCTGCAGGAGCGGATGTTCGCCCAGATGATGCGCGAGCACGCCCTCCAGGTCCGCCTCCACGCCGAGCGGTTCCGGTCGCTGGCCCGCCTGGTCGCCGGGGTGGCCCACGAGATCAACACCCCGCTCGGCATCATCACCACCGCGGCCAGCATCCTGGCCGAGGATCTCGCCGCCCTGGTCGACCAGGCCGGCCCCATCACCCAGCCCGTGCAGGACGCCCTGGAGGCAGCCGAGCTCATCTCGTCGAACCTGGTCAGGGCGTCCACGCTGGTCGACCGGTTCAAGAGCCTGTCGACCAGCCAGGCCGTGGGGGCCATCGAGCGGGTCGACCTGACCTCGGTGATCGAGGACGTGGTCGCCCTGTACGCCCCCAAGGCCCGGGCCGCCGGGCTGACGGTCGAGGTGCACGACCGCCGGCCCGACCCGAACCAGGAGTGGGTGGGCAACGCCGGCCACCTGGCCGAAGTCCTGCTCAACCTGCTGTCGAACGTCGAGCGCTACGCCTACCCGGGGGCGGGCGGGGGCCAGGTCGACATCGAGGTCGGGGCCGACAACGGGTCGCTGGTGCTCACCGTGCGGGACTTCGGCCGCGGCATCCCCGTCGAGGACCAAGACCGGGTGTGGGAGCCGTTCTTCACCACCGGCCGCACCCTCGGGGGCACGGGCCTCGGCCTCGCCGTGGTCAACAACCTGGTGACCGACGCCATGGAGGGCAGCATCGAGATCGACTCCGAGCCGGGCGCGGGGACGGCCGTCCACCTCCGCCTGCCCAACCGGCCCCTCGTCGGGGCGGACCAGTGACGGCCACACACGGGTCGCCGCCGTTCCGGGTGCTCGTCGTCGACGACGAGCCGGACGTGGCCGCCGTCACCCGCCTCAGCCTGCGGGGGATGCGCCACAGCGGGCGGCCGGTCGAGCTCCTCACCGCGTCGACCGGTGCCGGTGCGGTAGAGGCCATGCGGGCCGACCCGGGGATCGCCGTGATCCTGCTCGACGTTGTCATGGAGACCGACACCGCCGGCCTGGACGCCTGCCGGGCCATCCGCGACGAGTTGGGCAACCGCTTCGTCCGCATCCTGCTGCGCACCGGCCAGCCCGGGGTGGCCCCCGAGCGGTCCACCATCGACGACTACGACATCGACGGCTACCTGCCCAAGACCGAGCTGACCACCAACCGGCTGTACGTCGCCGTGCGCACCGCCCTCAAGGCGTACGAGGAGCTGATGGACCTCGACCGCCACCACCGGGTGCTGGCCCTGCTCAACGAGACGGCGGTCGCCCTGCACCCGTGGGAGCCGCTGCGGCTCATGCTGGAGCGCATCCTCGGCGCCGCCGCCACCCTGGTCCCCACGCCGCTGGCCGTGATCGCCCTCCACCTGAACCGGCCCGGGCTCGATGCCCGCAACTGGCGGGTCCACCTGGCCCCGCCCGACAGCGACCCGGGCGACGCCGCCACCGCGGCCAGCGCCGCCGCCGAGCGGGTCGACGCCTGGTTGGCCGACCAGGACGAGCCCGAGCCGTGTGCGGCCGCCGGCGGCTACGTCGTCCCCTTCACCCTGCACGAGGGCCTGGGCGGGGGCTGGCTGTACATCGACGGGGTGGTCCCCGACGACCTGGCCCGGGCCGCCCTGCCGCTGCTGGCCGCCCACGCCGCCAACGCCGTCTACTCCGCTGCCTTCCATGCCGAGGTGCCGGTCAGCCGTCCGACGATCGTGGGCGGTTGACCGGGAGGTAAGCGGCATGCGCAAGGTGGTCGCGTTCGCGTTCTTGTCCCTCGACGGCGTCGCCGAGGGGCCCGACCGGTTCTTCACCGACTGGGACGACGTGGTGGACGCCCGCGGGGAGGAGCTGATCGCCACCCAGGACGCGGTCATCCTCGGCCGCCGCAGCTACGACGAGTGGGCCGAGTACTGGCCGACCAGCGACATCGAGCCGTTCGCCACGTTCATCAACGGGGTGGCGAAGTACGTCGCCACCTCCAAGCCCCTCGATGTGACCTGGCCCAATACGACCGTGGTCGACGGCGACCTGGTTGCGTTCGTGCGGGACCTCAAGGACCGCCCGGGCGGCGACATCGGCGTCCACGCCAGCATCTCCGTCACCCAGGCCCTCCTCGCCGGCGGGGTGCTGGACGAGCTCAGGCTCGCCGTCGCCCCCGTGATCGTCGGCCGCGGACGGCGGCTCCTCGACGGCCTGCCGTCCATCCGCCTCACGCCGATCCGGAGCGCGACCTCACCTTCTGGCTGGCTGCTCGTCGACTACGCCGTCGTCGTGGAGAACGGCCGGCAGTAGGCTGGGGGGCACGAACGGCACCCGGGCGCTCCGGGGCCGGAACGTCGGAGGTGTCATGAGGGTGCTCGACCGGGGCGACCAGCTCCGCAAGGAACTGGACGCGGCCCGGGCCCTGGGCCGCACCGTGGGGTTGGTGCCCACCATGGGCTACCTGCACGAGGGCCACGCCTCATTGGTCCGCCGGTCGGTCGCCGAGTGCGACGTGACCGCGGTGACCGTGTTCGTCAACCCGCTCCAGTTCGGTCCGACCGAGGACCTGGACCGGTACCCGCGGGACCTGCCCCATGACGTCGAGGTGGCGGCGGCCGCCGGTGCCGACCTGCTGTTCGCCCCGCCCCTGGAGGACGTGTACCCGGGCGGCCGGCCGGCGGTCACGGTCCACGTCGACGGGTTCGACGACCTGGAGGGCGCCAGCCGGCCCGGCCACTTCGACGGGGTGGCCACGGTGGTGGCCAAGCTGTTCAACCTGGCCGGGCCGTGCCGGGCCTACTTCGGGGAGAAGGACTGGCAGCAGCTGCAGGTCGTCCGCCGACTGGTCGAGGACCTGTCCTTCCCGGTCGAGGTGGTGGCGTGCCCCACCCTGCGGGAGGCCGACGGGCTGGCGTGCTCCAGCCGCAACGCCCGCCTGTCGCCCGAGGAGCGCTCGGCCGCCGCGGTGCTCTACCGGGCGCTGTGCACGGGGGCGATCGCCAAGGCCGCCGGGGAGTGCGACGTGGCCCAGCTCATGGCCAACATGGTGGCCAAGGAGCCCCTCGCCGTTCTCGACTACGCCGAGTGGCGGCCCGGCCGGTTGCTGATCGCCGCCCGGGTGGGCGAGGTCCGCCTGATCGACAACGTGGAGGTGCCCGGCTGATGCGCCGGCGGATGATGAAGTCCAAGATCCACCGGGCCACGGTGACCGGGGCCGAGCTGGACTACGCCGGCTCGATCTCGCTGGACACCGAGCTGATGAAGCGGGCCGACATCCTGGCCTGGGAGCAGGTCGCCGTCCTCGACATCGACAACGGGGCCCGGTTCGAGACCTACGCCATACCTGGCGACGCCGGCCAGGTCCAACTCAACGGCGCCGCGGCCCGCCTGGTCCAGCCCGGCCATCGGGTCATCGTCATCACCTACGCCGACTACGACGACGGCGAGCTGGCCGGCTTCGAGCCCGTGGTGGTCAAGGTCGATGCCGCCAACCGGGCCGTGTAGTGCCTGACCTGGACCTGCTGGTCCTCGGCAGCGGGGTGGCCGGGCTGTCGGCCGCCGTGCAGGCCGCGGCGGGCGACTCGGGCGTGCGGGTCGGCGTCCTGTCCAAGGCCGACCTCCACCAGGCCACCACCCGGTGTGCCCAAGGGGGCGTCGCCGCGGTCCTGGGCGGCGACCCCGACTCCACCGACCTCCACCTGGCCGACACCCTGGCCGCCGGCGCCGGCCTGTGCGACGTGGACGCGGTGCGGGTCCTGGTCGACGAGGGGCCCGGACGGGTCCAGGATCTCATCGCCCTGGGCGCGGTGTTCGACCTCGACGCCGCCGGCGGGCTGGCCTTCGCCCGGGAGGGCGGGCACTCGGTGGCCCGGGTGGTCCACGCCGGTGGGGCGGCGACGGGGGCCGAGATCGAGCGGGCCTTGGTCGAGGCCGTCCGGGCCACGGCGGCGTCGGTGATGGAGCGGTGGTTCGCCGTCGACCTGCTGGTGGAGGGCGGGCGGTGCCAGGGCGTGGTGGCCATGGACCCGGCCGGCGTGCGGCACGAGGTCAGGGCCGCCCACACCCTGCTGGCCACCGGCGGGGCCGGCCAGCTCTACGCGGTGACCACCAACCCGGCCCAGGCCACCGGCGACGGGGTGGCCATGGCCCTGCGGGCCGGCGTGGCCGTGGCCGACCTGGAGTTCGTCCAGTTCCACCCCACCGCCCTCCACCACCCCCAGATGCCGCGGCCGTTGCTGTCGGAGGCCCTGCGGGGCCACGGCGCCCTGGTGCGGGACAAGGCGGGGGCGCGGTTCGTGGACGAGCTGGCGCCGCGCGACGTGGTCTCCCGGGCCATGGCGGCCCGCATGCTGGCCCAGGGGGTCGACCACCTGTGGCTGGACGCCACCGGCTTGGCCGACTTCGGCGCCCGCTTCCCCACCATCGCCGCCGCCTTGGCCGCCGCCGGCCTGGACCCCGCCACCGACTGGCTGCCCATCGCCCCCGCCGCCCATTACTTCTGCGGCGGCGTGGTCACCGACCTGGACGGGGCGTCGTCCCTTCCCGGCCTGTGGGCCGCCGGCGAGGTGGCCTGCACGGGGGTTCACGGCGCCAACCGGCTCGCCTCGAACTCGCTGCTCGAGGGCATGGTCTTCGCCGCCCGGGTGGTCGAGGCCATCGGCCGGGGGGTCGACGGCCCGGCGGAGACCGGAGCCATGCGCCCGTCGAACTGGCTGCACTTGCCCGCCGATGGGCGGTTCACTGCAGCCAGTTCGGATGTGCCCAAGGCCCGCGAACGACTCCAGCAGGAGATGACGGTGGGCGCCGGTGTGGTGCGGAGCGCGGCGTCACTGGCCGCGGTGTCGCTGGGCGCCCCGCCGGCCGACGACCGGGTGGACGCCTGCGAGGTCCGCAACCTGGCCACCGTCGCCGCCGCCCTGGTCGCCGCGGCCACGGCCCGGGAGGAGAGCCGCGGCTGCCACACCCGCACCGACTTCCCCTCGACCTCGCCCGCCCTGGCCCGCCGGTTCGTGCTCTCGTGACCCTCTCCGAGCTGGTCGCCGCCGCCCTGGCCGAGGATCTCGGCCCCCTCGGCGACATCACCGCCGCCCTCCTCCCGTCCGAGGCCACGGCCGAGGCCTTCCTCGTGCCCCGCACCGCCGGCGTCCTCGCCGGCTGCCCGGCGGCCCGGGAGACGTACCGCCAGGTCGACCGCGACCTCGACGTCGAGTGGTCGGCGTGGGAGGGCGACAGCGTGCTCGCCGGCGCCCGGATCGCCCGTATCAGTGGCCGGCTGGCGTCGATACTCACCGGCGAGCGGACGGCCCTCAACTTCCTGTGCCACCTGTCGGGCATCGCCACCGCCACCCGTCGCTACGTCGAGCTGACCACCGGCACGGGCGCCCGCATCCGCGACACCCGCAAGACCACGCCTGGCCTGCGGGCCCTGGAGAAGGCCGCGGTCCGAGCCGGGGGCGGGGTCAACCACCGCGGCAACCTGTCCGACGGGATCCTGGTCAAGGACAACCACCTGGGCGGCATGTCGATCGCCGAGGCGGTGGCCGAGGCCCGCCGGCTGTGGCCGGGCCGGACCGTCCAGGTCGAGTGCGACACCTTCGACCAGGTGGAGCAGTCGTTGGCCGCCGGCGCCGACCTCGTCATGCTCGACAACATGTCGCCCGAGGACGTGACCACGGCCGTGAAGCTGGTCGACCACCGGTGCCTGGTCGAGGTGAGCGGCGGCGTGACCCTGGACACCGTGGCCGAGTACGCGTCAACGGGCGCCGACCTCATCTCCATCGGTGCCCTGACCCACTCCGCCCCCGTGCTCGACATCGGCCTGGACCTGTGCTGAACCGCCCGGGCGGGGCCCCATCCCCGCCCTCCTCGCCGAAGTGGGGCCGCCCCGGCCCCACCGGCGCCGTCTGATGCTGCTCGCCGTCGACGCCGGGAACACCCACACCGTCGTCGGGCTGTTCGACGGCGACGAGCTGGTCGACCACTGGCGCATCGCCACCAACGCCGACCGCACGTCGGACGAGCACGCCCTGCTGGTGTCGCAGTTCCTGGCCCAGCACGGGTCGGGGTTCGACGAGGTGACCGGCGTGGTGGTGTCCTCGACCGTCCCCAGGCTCACCGCCGTCCTGCGCGAGCTGGCCCAGCGGTACCTGCGGGTGGCCCCGGTCGTCCTGGAGCCCGGCACCCGCAGCGGCATCCCCATCCTGTACGACAACCCCCGCCAGGTCGGCCCCGACCGCATCGCCAACGCCGTGGCCGCCTGGGACTCCTACGGCGGGCCGACGATCATGGTCGACTTCGGGACCGCCACCACCGTCGACGCGGTGTCGGCAAAGGGCGAGTACCTGGGCGGCGCCATCCTCCCCGGGATCGAGATCAGCCTGGACGCCCTGTTCGCCCGCGCCGCGGCCCTGTCATGGGTGGACCTGGCCGGGGTGGGCACCGGGGGGGCGGGCACGGCGAAGCCGCGGCGGGTGATCGGCAAGACCACGGCCGAGTCGGTCCAGTCGGGCGTGCTGTACGGCTTCGCCGCCGCGGTCGACGGGCTGGTCCGGCGGTTCGAGGCCGAGCTGGGGGAGTGCACGGTGGTGTCCACCGGCGGGCTGGCCGAGCTGATGACCCCGCTGTCGTCGACCATCCAGCACCACGAGCCCTGGCTCACCCTGCGCGGCCTGCGCCTGATCCACGCTATGAACACCACGTGACCGTTCCATCCCCGCCGTACCGCTTCGACCGCACCGCAACGGCGTCCGTGCTGCACGACCGGTACGGCGAGCTGGCCGACGGGACCGACACCGACGACGTGGTGTCCGTCGCCGGGCGCATGCTGCTGCGGCGGGTCCAGGGCAAGGCCGCCTTCGGCACCCTGGTCGACCCGAGCGGGCGCATCCAGATCTTCGCCCGGGCCAACACCACGCCCCGCTTCGACGAGTTCTGCGCCCTCTCCCTGGGCGACTGGCTGGGCGTGACCGGCAAGGTCATGCGCACCCGCCGGGGGGAGCTGTCCGTCACCGTCGACGACTGGGTCGTGCTGGCCGAGGCCCGGCGACAGTTCCCGGACAAGTGGCACGGCCTGAGCGACGTCGACACCCGCTACCGGCAGCGCTATGTCGACCTGTGGGTCAACGAGGAGGCCAAGCGGGTCTTCCTCCTGCGCAGCCGGGTGGTCAGCCTGACCCGCCGGTTCCTGGAGGACCGCGGGTTCCTGGAGGTGGAGACCCCGCTGCTGCACAGCGTCCAGGGCGGGGCCACGGCCAAGCCGTTCGTCACCCACCACAACGCCCTCGACATGGACCTCTACCTGCGCATCGCCCCCGAGCTGTACCTGAAGCGGCTGGTGGCGGCGGGGCTCGAGCGGGTCTTCGAGATCGGCCGGGT
>DATJHJ010000105.1:0-17704 GCA_035494015.1 Acidimicrobiales bacterium | reverse complement strand
GTTGATCCTCGTCGACACGTCGGCATGGGTCGAGTTCCTCCGAGATACGGGTAGCCGGGCGTGCACGAGGGTGGACGAGCTCCTCGGCGGCGAGATCGCCACGTGCGACCCGATCCGGATGGAGGTCCTCGCCGGGGCGCGGGACGAAATCCACCTCAATGACCTCCGCAGGTTGCTGGCACGAGCGTCCGTCATCGACCTGGTGTCGGGCGACTACGAGGATGCCGCAGCCGTCTACCGCACCTGTCGCCGCCGGGGTGAGACCGTCCGCAAGCTGATCGACTGCCTCATCGGTGCCGTTGCCGTCCGAGCCGGCGTGCCCGTGCTCCAGGCCGACAGCGACTTCGAGGTGCTGGCCAGGCACACGTCCCTGCAATTGGCCGACGTGTAGCCGCTTCCCGCGAAATTCTTCGCCGGCGACCGTCGGACGCGGCGGGCGCCAACCGATGATAGGGACGTGACGGCGGTCCCGGACCGACCCGACGTCACCCTGCTGGCGCTCTACGACCGCGCCCTGCCCCAGGTCTACGGGTACCTGATGGGCCGCTGTGGCGACCAGGCGGTGGCCGAGGACCTCACCTCCCCGCCCCCTTCCCCCCGGTACTCGCAAGGAGCCCCCTATGAGCTCGTCCATGACCACCCGCGCCCGCAACGGCTTCCGCCACGGCGACGTCTCGTACATCACCCTCGGTGTGCCCGACCTGGCCCGCGCCCAGGCGTTCTACGGCGCCACCCTCGGGTGGCGGTTCACACCGGGCCGTAGCGAGCACGGCGCCCAGGTCGAGGAGGTCGTCCCCATGGTCGGCGTCGCCGACGCCCCCGACAGCGTCCGGGGCACAGTGCTGGCCTACCGGGTCGACGACATCGACGCCGCGGTGGCGGCCGTGCGTGCTCACGGCGGCACGATCGGTGACCCCCACCGGGAGCCGTACGCCATGGCGGCCGAGGGCGTGGACAACCAGGGCATCCCGTTCTACCTGCACGAGCTGCCGCCCGTCCCGGCCGACGCCGTCCCCGGCGGCGAGTTCCACAACGGCAACCAGCACGGCGACGTGTCGTACCTCACGATGGTCGTTCCCGACATCGACGCCGCCCGCCGGTTCTACGGCGGGGTCTTCGGCTGGACGTTCAACGTGGGCCAGGCCGGCGGGGCTCAGGTCAGCGGCGTCGCCCCGCAGATCGGCATGACCACCAGGCCGGAGGGCGGGCCGGCCGATCCCGGCGTGCTCCTGTGCTATCGGGTCGACGACATGGCGGCCGCCGTCCGGAGCATCCACGACGCCGGGGGGCGGCCGGGCGAGGTGCGGCAGCGCCCGTACGGGCTCGAGTCGTTATGCGTCGACGACCAGGGGACACCGTTTTACCTCCACCAATTCTGACGAGGGACAGGGGGGGGGGCATCCGTGCCGGGTAGGCTGTTGATTGACGCCGTTGTCCTTGAGACACAGGGATGGCACCGCCAAGAGGAGCCACTGTGTCTCAAGATGCCCGCGCCGAAGCCTTACGTGCACTCGGCCGTTTCCTCGTCGCTGAGAGGTCTATCGGCGACACCCTGCTCGAAGTGAGCCAAATAACCACGAACGCGATGCCCGCGGCCGAGATGGCTGGGATCGCCCTGGTAGGCGCCGACGGGAAGGCAACGACCGGGGTTTTCACCGACGATGCCGCCCCGGAGATCGACGAGAGCCAGTACCGGTCCGGCCGGGGCCCCTGCCTGGACGCCTGGCGGCAGAAGCGCGTGGTCCGGATCGACGACCTCAGTGACGCCGTCGACCGGTACCCGGAGTTCATGAAGGCGGCGCAGGCCCACGGCATCCAGAGCACCCTGTCGCTCCCCCTCATCGCCGGCGACGACGGGATCGGCGCCCTCAACCTCTACGCCAGGGTGATCGACGGGTTTTCCGAGGAGGACGAGCAGGTCGGCGTCGATCTCGCCGGTGCGGCGTCCATCGTGTTGGCCAACGCCGCCGCCTACTGGCAGGCCGCCCAGCTCAGCGAGCAGCTGAGCGAGGCGATGAAGAGCCGGGCGGTGATCGAGCAGGCCAAGGGGATGCTGATGGCGCAAACGCCGCACCTGGGCCCTGACGACGCCTTCGACCTCCTGCGCCGGGCATCGCAGCGGGAGAACCTCAAGCTGCGGGACATCGCGCAGCGGATCGTCGACCGCCGCTCGTCGGCGTCCGGCGACGGGGCGACGGGCCGGCCGTAAAGAACGGCCTCATCCTCGAAGCGCTGGCCACGCGGATCGCCGAGTCGGGCTGGCGCGAGCGCAATAGTTCGCCATAACTTCGGCGGTTGGCGCAGGATTGAGGGGTGCAAAGGCTGGCGCCGGCATGATCGCGGGACTGCTCGACCGGCTGGCCGAGCTGGCGTCGCCGTGGGGGTACGTGGTCGTCGGCGTCCTCACGCTGCTGGAAGCGTCGGCGTTCATCGGCCTCCTCGTCCCCGGCGAGGCCGCCCTGCTGGTGGGCGGGTTCCTCGTGTCGCAAGGGAAGGCGAGCATGGGCGTGATGATCGCCGCCGCCGCCGCGGGGGCGATCGTCGGCGACTCGGTGGGGTACGAGATCGGCCGCCACGTGGGGCCGTCGCTGCGCCGGAGCCGGATCGGGCACTGGGTAGGGGACGCCCGTTGGCGGCGGGCCGAGGACTACCTCAAGCGCCACGGGGGCCGCGCCGTGTTCTTCGGGCGGTTCATCGGCGTCCTGCGGGCCATGGTGCCGACCATCGCCGGGCTGTCGGAGATGCCCTACCGGACGTTCCTGCCCTGGAACGCGGCGGGCGGGATCATCTGGGCCCCCGGCTTCGTCTTCCTCGGGTACGTCGCCGGCGGCTCCTACCACCGGGTGGCCGACTGGGCCGGCCGGGCCAGCACCGTGCTCCTGGTGCTGGTCGTGCTGGTGGTGGCGGTGGTCATGGCCGCCCGGGCCGTGGTGCAGCGGGAGGGCGCGGTGCGCCGGTGGTTCCGGGCCCAGGCCGAGCGGCCCCGAGTCGCCCGCCTGCACGCCCGGTTCGAGCGCCAGCTGGCCTACGTGGGCCGCCGGCTCCAGCCCCATGCGGCGTCGGGCCTGTCCCTGACCGCGGGGCTCCTCGGGGTGGTCGTGCTGGGGTGGGCCTTCGGCGTCGTGGTCCAGGACGTGATCTCGCGCAAGGATCTGGCCGGGGTCGACGGGACGGTGTACCGCTTCTTCCTGGATCACCGCACCCCGACCCTCACCAGCGCGTCGCGCTTCGTCTGGGACCTGGGCGGCACGGCCGTACTCGCCGTCGTGACCCTGGCCGTGGCCGCCCTGGTGTGGTCGAAGACCCGGCGGGCCCGGGCCATCCTGCTGCCCCTGCTGGCCCTGATCGGCTCGCCGCTGCTCGTCCACCTGGTCAAGATGACGGTGCAGAGGCCGGCGCCCCCGGCAGCCGAGATGCTGGCCAGCGGCCCGGGCTTCGCCTTCCCGTCCACCGGCGCGACCGCCTCGGCCGCCTGCCTGCTGACGGCGGCGTTCGTCGCCTGGGGGGTCCTGCCGTCGTGGCGGTCCAAGATCGTGGCCGTGACCTCCGCGGTGACCGTTTCCATGCTGGTCGGCCTGGTCGGCCTGGCCCTCGGCGTCCATTGGCTGACTGACGTGCTGGGCGGGTGGGCGCTGGGCACGCTGTGGTTCGCCATCGTCGCCGTCGTGGGCGACGTGGCCGCCACCATCCACCACCGCCAGTCCCCGCCGGAGCGGGTCAACGCGGGGGTCGGCGCCCGGCGGTAGCTCCTCAGCCCTTGCGGTGGATGGTGTCGGTGTCGGAGAAGTAGAGGGCGTTGTCCGGTCCCTGCTTGACGTCGAGCCGGCAGCCGTCCTCGCCCTGGGCGACGGTGGCGTGGGGAGAGGCGTCGGTCAGGACCTGCATCCCCAGGTCGAGGGTGCAGAACACCAGGTGGCCGGCATACGGCGCCGGCCCGGCCGCGCTCACGAAGGCGGCGCCCGTCGGCACGACAGTGCGGGCCTCGCTGCTCCACTCCGGCTCGGTCCCGGCGCAGCTGGCCCCGCCGAGCGGGTGGCTGTAGCCGTAGCAGGTCGCCCACTGGTAGGCGGTCCCGCGGCCCACGTGGGTCGAGACCGTGTCGTAGCCCGTGGACGGGGCGCCGGAGTCGCCCGTGGGGCCGTTGACGGTCACCGCGAGGCGGCCGTCGGGCGCGAAGGCGATCCCGAACGGGTTGCGGAAGCCCGACGCCCACACCGGGTTGTCACCCCCGAAGGGGTTGTCGCCGGGCACGGACCCGTCGGGGTTGTAGCGCAGCACCTTGCCGCGGGGGTCCGAGGTGTTCTGTGCCGCCGACGAGGTGTGCTCGTCGCCCAGGGTCACGTACAGCTTGCCGTCGGTCCCGAAGGCCAGCCGCCCGCCCTTGTGGCAGCAGTCGTTCCCGGCCGGGAGCTGGACGATGACCTTGGCGTCGGTGCCCTCGCCGGCGCAGTCGGTCCAGCGGACGATGTCCTGATGGCTGCGGTCGGTGTCGGAGTAGAAGGCGTAGACGTACCGGTCGGTGGCGAAGGTCGGGCTCACGGCCAGGCCGAGCAGGCCCCGCTCGCTGTAGCCGCCGCCCGGCTCCGTGGTGACGGTCGACACCTTGGCGAACTCCTTGGCCTTGCCGTCCTGCCACACCCGCACCGTGCCGGCCCGCTCGGCGAAGAACAGCCGCCCGTCGGGGGCGAAGGCCAGGGCGGTGGCGAAGGCGGCCGGGAGGTCGCCGCTCGGCGGGGCCTGCTTGCCCACCCCGCACTTGTCCGGCCCTGCCGTGGCCTGGGGCGAGGAGATCGCCGTGGTTTTGGGCGAGGAGCTCGTCCGCGGCGAGGAGGTCGTCGGCGGCTGGGAGGCCGCGGTGCTGGTCGGCGGTGACGACGACGTGGTTGCGGCCGCGTCCTTGGTCGCCGGCGTGCTGTCGCCGCAGGCGACGAGCACCAGCAGGAGGGCCGTGGCGATCAGCGCCGCCCTCGCCCGCCGGTCAGGTACGTCTCCCGCACGGTGGTGCCGGCCCACTCGGCCAGGGTAGGTGACGTCGTGGTCGGCCCAGGACAGACTGCGGCGATGGACCGTGACCAGTGGAACGAGCGCTATGCGGCCACGCCGCTGCTGTGGGACGTCGACCCCAACCCCTTCCTCGGCGGCGAGCTCGACGGCCGGCCGCCGGGGCGGGCCCTGGACCTGGGGGCGGGGGAGGGGCGGACGACGCTGTGGTTGGCCGAGCGGGGGTGGCGGGTCACCGCGGTGGACTTCTCGGACGTGGCCCTCGACCGGGGACGCCGTCGGGTGGAGCAGGCGGGCGTCCCGGGCGAGGTGGAATGGGTGTGCGCCGACCTGACCACGTACGAGCCGCCGCCCGGGCCCTTCGACCTCGTCCTGCTCCTGTTCATCCATCTCCCGGCCGAGCAGCGCCGCCGGCTCCTGGACCGGGCCGCAGCCGTGGTCGCGCCCGGCGGCGTCGTCCTCGTGGTCGGCTACGACACCTCCCACGCCACGGACGGCCAGGGCGGCCCCCGGGATCCGGCCATCCTGTTCAGCCCCGAGGACATCGTGGCCGACCTGGCCGGGTTGACGATCGAGCGGGCCGAACGGTTGCGGGTGGGCGACGCCGTCGACGCGGTGGTGCGAGCTTCCCGGCCGTGACCGTCGGTTTGGCGGATCCCCCGGCCGGAGACACCCGGGATATGGGGGCGCGACTGCAGGCCGAGGAGGTCAGGGAGCGCTCGCAGGATGCGCTGGAGCGCGCCGCCGGGAGCCGGTGGCTGGAGCGCATGGCGCGCGCCGGGCTGGCCACCCGGGGGCTGCTGTACCTGGTCGTCGCCCTGCTGGCCGTCCAGGTCGCCCGGGGCCATCGGGAGACCCGGGCCGACAAGCAGGGGGCGTTGCGAACCGTCGTCCACCAGCCCCTCGGCAAGGTGCTGGTCCTGATCCTCGCCGTCGGCTTCGCCGGCTACGCCCTGTGGCGCTTCGTCGAGGCGGCCGTCGGCCCCCCCGACGAGGACGACCCCCGCAAGGCCACCGTGAAGCGGATCGGCTACGCCGCCCGGGGCGTCCTGTACGCCGGCTTCTTCGCCAGCGCGCTAAAGCTCCTGGTGTGGTCGAACACCAGCAACAGCAGCGACAACGCCGAAGCGGATTGGACCCGGCGGGTGCTGGACTGGCCGGGCGGGACGTGGCTGGTCGAGGCGATCGGGCTGGCCGTGATCGCCGGTGGGCTGTACGTCGGGTGGCGCGGCCTGGCCCGCAAGTTCCGCAAGCGGCTGAAGTCTTATGAGATGGGCCGGGCCGAGCGCCGCTGGATCCTGGGGGTGGGGACGGTGGGCATGGTCGCCCGCATGCTGGTCACCGTGCTGGTCGGCGTGTTCCTGATCGCCGCCGCCACCGAGCACGACCCGGGGCAGGCCGTGGGCATCGACGGGGCGCTCAAGCGCCTGGCCGACCGCTCGTTCGGCCCCACCCTGCTGGTGGCCGTGGCCATCGGGCTGGCCGCCTACGGCCTGTACTCGCTGGCCGAGGCCCGGTACCGCCGGGTCGGCCGGTGAGGTTGCTCCGCCGGTCACGACGTTCGACCGTCGCCGGTCCCGGGCTCCTGCTGCTGACCCGGGCCGCCGACCGGGGGCTGCTGTGGTTAAGCATCGCCGCCGCCCTCGGGCTCGGGGGCGGGCGGCGGCCCCGCCGGGCCGCCCTGCGGGGCGTGTTCGGGGTCGCCCTCGCCGCGGCGGTGGCCAACGGCCCGCTCAAGCTGGCCTTCCGCTCCCCGCGCCCGGCCGCCGCTCGCCTGCTCGGGCACCTCCCCGGCTTCCCGCACGAGTCGACCACGTCCTTCCCGTCCGGCCACACCGCGGCCGGCTTCGCCTTCGCGGTGGGCGCGGGCCAGGAGGTGCCGGCCCTGGCCGCCCCCCTCGTCGGCCTGGCGGCCCTGGTCGGGTACTCCCGGGTCCACGCCGGCGTCCACCGTCGATCGGATGCCCTGGCCGGCGCCGCGGTGGGAGTCGGGGCCGGCTTGGTCACCCGCCGGCTGTGGCCGGTGGCGCCGCACGAGCCGGCCCAGGTGCGCACCGCGCTGGCCCGGGCCGAGGTCGAGCCATCGCCCGCCGGCAAGGGGGTGGCCATCGTGGTCAACCCGTCCGCCGGATCCAGCGAGCGGGCCGCGGAGGAGCTGCGGGCCGAGCTGCCCGAGGCCCAGGTCATCGAGCTGGCCGAGGGCGACGACCTCCAGGACGCCCTCCGGGCGGCCTCCGAGCGGGGCTGCGTCCTGGGCGTGGTGGGCGGCGACGGTTCGGTCAACACCGCGGCCGAGCTGGCGGCGGGCGACGAGAAGCCCATGCTCGTCGTCCCGGGCGGGACCCTGAACCACTTCGCCTACGCCCTGGGCCTGGACTCGATCGCCGACGCCGCGTCTGCGGTGCGCGACGGCCGGGCCGCGGCCGTCGACCGGGCCCTGATCGACGGGCACACCTTCGTCAACACGGCCAGCATCGGCAGCTATGTCGAGCTGGTCGACGCCCGGGAGACGCTGGAGGGCCGGATCGGCAAGTGGCCGGCCGTGGTGGTCGCCCTGTGGGGGGTCCTGCGCCGCTCGGAGCCGATCGAGCTCGAGCTCGACGGCGTCCGGCGCAAGGTGTGGATGATCTTCGTCGGGAACTGCCGCTACGACCCGCCGGGTTTCGCCCCGAGCTGGCGGGAGCGGTTGGACGACGGCCAGCTCGACATCCGCATCGTCGACGGGACCCAGCCGTGGTCCCGCGCCCGGTTGCTCCTGTCGGTGCTGACCGGCCGCCTGGCCAACTGCGGCGCCTACGAACAGCGGTACGTGCGCCGCATGGAGGTGCGGTCGCTGGCCGGCCCGCTGCGCCTGGCCCGGGACGGCGAGACCTTCGACGGGCCCGAGGAGTTCACGATCTGCAAGGCCGACGACCCCCTGCTCGTGTACGTGCCCGAGGAATGAGCCGGGCACGCGCTGTCGCCCGGGCGCGCCTCGATCCCGAGGCCCGGTACGGGCTGCGCCTGACCCTGTTCGCCCTGGCCTTCCTGCTCCTGGCCATCCCGTTCGGGCTCCTGCTGGAACAGGTGAAGACCAACGGGACCCTCGTCCGGCTCGACACGTCGGCGGCGCGGAACCTGCACGGGTGGGTCCGCCGGTCCCCGCACGCGGTGACCGCCCTGAAGGTGCTCACCTTCTTCGGCACACCGCTGTGGTTCTACGTGATCATCACGTTGGCGGCGCTGCTCGTGTGGCGCCGGGGCCGGGGCCGGCTGGCCCTGTTCCTCGTCGTCACCAGCCTCGGCGGGGGACTGCTCGACACCGTGGTCAAGATCGCGGTGAACCGACCGCGCCCGTCGCTCGTCGACCCGGTGGCCACCGCCCACGGCAAGAGCTTCCCCTCGGGCCACGCCATGTCGTCGACCATCGGCTACGGCGCCCTGTTGCTCGTCTTCCTCCCCCTGGTCGCCCCGCGGCTGCGGCCGTGGGTCGTGGCCGGCTTCGCCCTCCTGGTCGCCGCCATCGGGTTCTCCCGCCTCGCCCTCGGCGTCCACTACATCACCGACGTGCTGGGCGGCTACGTCCTCGGCCTGGCCTGGCTGGCCGCCTCGACGGCGGCGTTCAGCATCTGGCGCCAGGAGCGGGGGCAACCGCCGGTCGAGCCGATGGAAGGCCTCGAGCCGGAGGCGGTGCGGGACCTGGCCGGTTGATCCGTCAGCCCGCGCCGGGGTGGAGGTGGACGGCCAGCCAGCTCGTCGGTGCCGAGGTCGACACCACGGTATGGGGCACGCCGGCGGGTAGGAAGGCCCAGTCGCCCGGCCCGAGGTCCATGCGCTCGCCGTCGACATCGAGCACGGCGGCCCCGGCCAGGACCACCACCCATTCGTCCTGGTCCTGGACGTAGGTCCGCGGCCCGTCGTCGGCACCGCTCAGGATCTGTTCGACGAGCAGGTTGCGATGGGCGAGCAGCCGGTCGACGCGCTCGCCGGTGGCGGGCGCGTCGGCGGGTGGACGGAGGCGACCCCGAGGGGCCGGTCGATCAGAGCTCGGTGTCGTACTCGCGGACCACGGTACGCCGGCCCCGGCCGCGGTAGTAGCGGGGGCCGCCGATGCCGCCGAGCAGGAGGACGACGACGAGGACGAGCAGCAGGATCGTGAGCATGTCGTAGTTGTTCCCGCCCCCGCAGGGATCCAACCGCGGCGGCCACCGGTAGGATTTGACGCGCCTTCACGGGCCCCTTGAGCGACAAGGGCCGGTCGGCCCAGGACATCGAGGAGTCCACCGAGATGCACCAGCCGGACGAGGGAGCGCTGCGGTCGCTGCTGGCCGCGTCCCATCGCCTCCCGCCGGACAAGGTGGCGGCCACGGTTGCGTCGCACATCGACGCCGCCGGGATGACCGACAGCGTCCTGTGCCTGGTCGACCTCGACCAGCGCCTGCTCATCCCCCTGGCCCCCGACGGCGAAGGCTCGCCGCCGCCGGTCGACATCGAGACGAGCGACGCCGGGCGGGCGTTCCGCACCGAGCAGGTCGTCGCCGTTCGCCAGGGCGACGGTGCCGGGACCCGGCTCTGGGTGCCGCTCATGGACGGTGCCGAGCGGCTGGGGGTGCTGGGCGCGGTGGTCGAGGTGGACGGTGAGGAGGCCCGTTCCCGGCTATCGGCGCTGGCCAGCGTGGCCGCCGCCATGGTGGTGTCCAAGAGCGCCTACGGGGACAACCTCGTCATGGCCCGGCGGCTGCGGGACATGGACCTGGCCGCCGAGCTGCGCTGGTCGAACCTTCCGCCGTTGACCTTCACCAACGACCGGGTCGCCATATCCGGGCTGCTGGAGCCGGCGTACGAGATCGCCGGCGACGCGTTCGACTACGCCGTCAACGGCGAGCTGGTCCACGTGGCCATCATCGACGCCATGGGCCACGGCCTGGAGGCCAGCCGGATGGCGAACCTGGCCCTGGCCGGGTACCGGCACAGCCGGCGCCGGGGCCTGGACCTGCTGGCCACGTTCAAGGCCATCGACGAGGTGGTGGCCGACCAGTTCGGGCCCGAGCGGTACGTCACCGGCCAGCTGGCCCAGCTGGACCTGGGCGCGGGCCGGCTGAAGTGGGTCAACGCCGGCCACCCGCGCCCGTTGCTCTTTCGCCACGGCCACGTGGTGGGCGACCTCGCCGGCGAGACATCGCTGCCCCTCGGCCTCGGCGACGTGCCGGCGGAGACGGCCCAGGTCTCCCTGGAGCCCGGCGACCTGGTCCTGTTCATGACCGACGGCGTCCTCGAGGCCCGGTCGCCCCAAGGCCAGCTGTTCGGGCGGGCGCGGCTGGAGGGGCTGCTGACCGAGGCGGTAGCCGGTGGCGAGGTGCCCTCGGAGATAATGCGCAAGCTCTGCCACAGCGTGCTGGACCACCAGCGGGGCCGCCTCCAGGACGACGCCACCCTGCTCCTCGTCATCTGGAAGGGCCCGCCGGGGTAAAGGGTGGCCCACCTCGTTCTGGCTGCAGTCACCCGCGCTGACGGTGGGCAGCTGCAGCCAGAATGCGGGGAGGTGCCCGGGCGCGCAAGGCGGTCCTCCTGGGACCATTGGGGCAACCTGCGTGTCACACAAACGGCGAGGAGGACCGCACCCGAAGCGTATCGCCGCCGGCGGGGCTACGCGTCCGCGTCCTCGTTCCAGTGCTCGAGGACCGGCGTCTCCCGCTCCCACCCGAGCACCGACAACGAGGCGGTGGCCAGGGCCAGGTGCCGGCCGGCGCTGGCCGGCAGCTCGATCCACCGGGCGCCCAGGATGCGCAGGACGTGGCCGTGGGCGAACAGGGCCACGTCACCATCGGCCGCCCGGGCCGCCTCGACGACGCGGTCGGCCCGCCGGCCCACCTCGTCGATCGTCTCCCCGCCGGGCACGCCGTCGACCCACAGGTCCCAGCCCGGGCGCTCCTGGCGGATGTCGACGGTCCGCCGGCCCTCGTAGTCCCCGTAGTCCCACTCCAGCAGGTCCTCGTCGACCTCGGCCTGGTCGCGCAGTCCGGCGAATTGGCACGTCTCCATGGCCCGCGACAACGGGCTGGTCAGGACCCGGGCGAACTCCCAGGCCGCCAGCCGCCGGGCGAGCTGCTTGGCATTGAGCCGGCCGACGTCGGTGAGCGGGACGTCGGTGCGCCCGGTGTGCTGCCCGGACACGCTCCACTCCGTCTGGCCGTGGCGGACGAGGACGACCTGGTGCCGGCTCACCCGCGCCCGGCCCGGGCCCGGCGGTACCGGCGGATGAGGGCGTTGGTGGAGCTGTCGTGGTCCTGGGTCACGTCGCCCTCGGCGGTCAGCTCAGCGGCGATGCGGGTGGCCAGGACCTTGCCCAGCTCCACGCCCCACTGGTCGAAGGAGTTGACGTCCCAGATCGTCCCCTGGGTCAGCACCTTGTGCTCGTAGAGGGCGACGAGCTGGCCCAGGACCGACGGGGTGAGCTTGGGGGCGAGGATGGTGTTCGTGGGCCGGTTGCCCGGGAAGGTCCGGTGGGGGACCAGCTCGGGCGGCACCCCCTCGGCCGCCACCTCCTCGGGGGTCTTGCCGAAGGCCAGGGCCTCGGTCTGGGCGAAGAAGTTGGCCATGAGCAGGTCGTGGTGGCCGTCGACCTCGTGGTTCGGCTCGAGGAACCCGATGAAGTCGGCCGGGACCAGCTCGGTGCCCTGGTGGAGCAGCTGGTAGAACGCGTGCTGGCCGTTGGTGCCGGGCTGGCCCCACACGACCGGGCCCGTCTGCCACTCGACCGGCTTGCCCTGGCGGTCCACCGACTTGCCGTTGCTCTCCATGTCGAGCTGCTGGAGGTAGGCGGGGAACCGGGACAGGTACTGGCTGTAGGGGAGGATGGCCTGGGTCTCGGCCCCGAAGAAGTTGCCGTGCCACACGCCGAGCAGTCCCAGGAGCACCGGCAGGTTCTCCCCCAACGGGGCGGTGCGGAAGTGCTCGTCCATGGTGCGGAAGCCGGCGAGCATCTCCCGGAAGGCGTCCGGGCCGATGGCGACCATCAGGGAGAGGCCGATGGCGGAGTCGAACGAGTAGCGCCCGCCCACCCAGTCCCAGAACTCGAACATGTTGCCCGGGTCGATCCCGAAGTCGGTCACCCGCTGGGCGTTGGTGGACACGGCCACGAAGTGCTTGGCCACGGCCTCGTCGCCCAGGGCGGCGGTCAGCCAGGCCCGGGCGGAGCGGGCGTTGGTGAGGGTCTCGACGGTCCCGAACGTCTTGGACGAGACCACGAACAGGGTCTCGGCGGGATCGAGGTCATGCGTGGCCTCCCACACGTCCGTCCCGTCGACGTTGGAGACGAACCGGAACCGCATGGACCGGTCGGAGAAGTCCCGGAGGGCCTCGTAGGCCATGGCCGGGCCCAGGTCCGAGCCGCCGATCCCGATGTTGACCACGTTGACGATCCGCTTGCCGGTGGCGCCCGTCCACGCCCCCGTCCGGACCTGGTCGGAGAACGCGCTCATCTTGTCGAGGACCCGGTGGACGTCGGCGACCACGTCCTGGCCGTCGACCACCAGCGAGGCGTCCCGAGGCATGCGCAGGGCGACGTGGAGGACGGCGCGGTCCTCGGACACGTTGATGTGGCGGCCGGCGAACATGTCCTCGATGCGCTGGCGGAGCCCGGCCCGCTCGGCCAGGGCGACCAGCATGGTGATGGTCTCGGCGGTGACCATGTTCTTCGAGTAGTCGAGGAACAGGTCGCCACCGGTGGCGGTCATGCTCTCGCCCCGGCCGGGGTCGTCGGCGAAGAGCTGGCGCAGGTCGGTCCATCCGATCTGGCGCCGGTTGTTGATGAGGGAGTTCCACTCCGGGGTTCGGGTGACGGGGGTGGGGGTCACGAGGGCGCGATCCCGCTGGTTGGCACGCTGGGCACAGTCAAACAGCCGGCCTCCTTGCCGAGGTGGCGCAGGCCGATCTGGTCGCCGACGCCCCACTGGGCGCTGCTGATGGTCTGCTGGGTGAGGGTTTCGTTCATGATCGACGTACGGCTGCCCACGTGGCCGAGGCCGATCACGTGGGCGAGCTCGTGCATCATGATCCTGCCCCAGTTCACGCCCGGGCCGAAACCGTGGGGGACGGGGTCGTGGGTGTCGGTGTCGGTGACCGCGTCCAGGTTGAGCACCAGGTTGCCCGTGGTGATGACGTTGTCCACCACCACCGGGCGGCCGCCCCCGCCGACCACGCCCGCCGCCGGCGGGGCCGTCGGGCCCGTGGTGGGCGGCCGCAGGACATCGCCGGTGCCCAGGTGGGACCACCCGATCAGCACCGGCGGCCAGCTCAGGCTGCCGTTGGCGGCCCGGACGGGGCGGGAGACGGTGCGGGGATCGTCGGTGCTCGTCCCCGCGTACTGGAACTGCAGCCCGGTGGCCTCGGTCACCTTGGCCAGCGCCTCGTCCAGGTCGGCGACGTCCGCGTCCGTGGCCTGGGAGCGGTTGAGGGCGTAGCGGATCGGCGCGCAGGGGTTGAACCGGGCCGGCTGGCACCCGTCCTGGCTCACGAACAGGAAGCTGTAGTCGAAGGGGAGGGCGACGCCGGGCCGGACGATCCCGTTGGCGTCGGGCGAGAGGTGGTCCCGCCCCGGGCAGTCGGTCGAGAACGCCTCGGTGGTCACCGGTCGGGCGCTGTCGCCGTTCCCGCCCGACCCCTCCAGCAGGGCGGCCACGGCGACGGCGGCGAGGGCGACGAGCACGACGGCCGCCCCGAGCCGGCGCAGGAGGGCCCCGGCGGGGAACTCCGCCGCGCCCGCGGTGGTGGCGAGCATGTTCCCGGTGGGGCCGGTGACGACGACGTCGAACTCCCGGCTGGCGGTGCCGGAACGGAACCCCGAACCGCCGAGCTTGGCCACGACCTGCGCCGACGCTTCCTGGCCGGGGCCGATCACCAGCGTCGCCGGATCGATCCGTATGGAGACATCGTCGCCCTCGCCGCCGGCGGTGGCCGTCACCGGGGCGTTGCCCTGGTTGGCGACGACGAGCTGGTGCCGGCCGGCGGCCCGCCCGGTCGAGGTGGGCGGGCGCAGGGTGGCGACCAGGTGGACGAACGGGGCGACATCGAGGGTGCCGGCGGCCTCGACCCGCGACGCGGGGTCGTCGAGGGGTACGACGGCGGCGACGATGGTCCGGGGCCCGGGACCGGGCGGCGATACCCGGGGCAGCTTGATGGTCACCGTCGCCGACGCCGGCGAGCCGGGACGGACGGTCAGGGTGGCGGGCGTCGCCCAACCCCATTCTCCGGCCTCACCGAGGAGCACGACCCGCACGGTCGCGGACGACTCCCCGGTGTTCTCCACCACCAGCTCGCTGCTGGCGAGCTCGCCAGGCACCACCCGGATGGGGGGACCGAAGCTGGCCCGCACGCCCATCCGGGCCGATGGTAGCGGCGAGCACCGCGGCCGTAGGTTGGGAGCGTGGCCGTCGCCGATGAGATCTCGGCCCGGCGACGGTCCCCTGCGCGCTGGGCCATCAGGCTGTTGCCCGGGCTGGCCGCCCTGGTCATCGGGTACCGGGTGCTCGCCGCCCGCCGGAGCGAGCTGAGTGGTGCGGCCGCCGCCCTCGGGCACCTGCGGGCCCCGTGGGTGGCCGCCGCCGCCCTCGCCGAGCTCGGCTCCCTGGCCGCCTATGCCGCGTTGCAGCGCCGGCTGCTGGCGTCGGCCGAGGTGACGGTCGCCCGGGCGCCCATGCTGGGCATCACCATGGCGGGCTACGCCATCCAGAACTCCCTGCCGGCGGGGCCGGCGTGGTCGGCGGTGTTCGCCTTCCGCGAGCTGCGACGGAGGGGAGCCGGCGCCGTCGCCGTGGGCTGGATGCTGGTCCTGGCCTCGGTGCTGTCCGACGTCGGCCTTCTGGCCCTGGGCCTTGCCGGCCTCATCCTGGCCCAGGGCCACGACGCCGGCTTCGGCGTGGCCGAGGTGGTCCTGAGCCTGGCCGCCGTCGTCGGGGCCGTGGTCGCGGTGATCCGGTTCGGGCCGCGGTCGGAGCGCGGGCTGGCGCTGGCCACGTCCCTACTGCGGTGGTTCCGGCGCCTGGCCCGCCGCCCGCCGGGCGACCCCCAGGAGTCCGTCCGGTCCGCCGCCACTCGGCTCCGGGCGGTCCGGCCGACACGGTCGGACTGGGCCCGGGCCTCGACCTTCGCCCTGGCGAACTGGGTATCCGACTGCGCCTGCCTGGCCCTGGCCTTCGGGGCGGTCGGCGCCCCCGTGCCCTGGCGGGGGCTGCTCCTGGCCTACGGGACCGGGCAGCTCGCGGCCAACCTGCCCATCACCCCCGGGGGCCTGGGCGTGGTGGAAGGCAGCCTGAGCATCGCCCTGGTGTTCTACGGCGGGACGGAACGCACGACGGTGGCCGCGGTGCTGCTGTACCGCATCATCAGCTTCTGGTGCCTCCTCCCGGTGGGATGGGCCAGCTGGGCCGTCCTTCGCGGCATCAACCGGCGCCGGCGGCCGCCGGCGACGGAGGGGGCGGCATGAGGCGGGCCCTGCTGGCCGCCGCCCTGGCCGCCGCCCTCCTGCTGACCGCCTGTGCCGGGCCGCGCAACGCGCTCAACACGCCGGCCAGCACCTGCTTCCGCGGCCTGCCGGCGGCGGAGGCCGCGGTCGGCGGGGGCAAGGCGAGGTTGGTCGGGGTGCGCCGGATCGAGCGGGGCCCGCTCGTCGCCAAGGTGCCCCAGGCGGCGCGGGTGCAGGCGCGGTCTGTATGTCTCGTGGCCTATCGGGGCCCGTTCGGCCCGGGCGATGTTCCCGGCGCCGACCCGCCCGGCCCGGGCACCTATGCCCTTGTCGCCGTCGACGACCGCAGCTTCCTTCCCCTGGCCACGTTCGTGCTGGACGGCCTGCCGTTCCGGTTCCAGCACAAGGTGTGACCGGCGGCCCGGCTCTACCATGGCCGGTCTGGCCCAGCGACTGGTGGTGATCGGCGGCGACGCGGCCGGGATGAGCGCGGCGTCCCAGGCCCGCCGGCGGCGGGGGCCGGACGAGCTGGAGATCGTCGCCTTCGACAAGGGCAACTTCGTCTCCTACTCGGCCTGCGGGATCCCGTACTACGTGAGCGGGGTGGTCGACGAGCTGGACCGCCTGCTCGTGCGGCAGCCCGAGGTGTTCCGGGACAACTACGCCATCGAGGCCAAGGTCCGCCACCAGGCCACCGAGATCGACCTCGACCGGGGCGCCGTGCTGGTCAGGGATCTGGATGCCGGACTCGACCGGTGGGAACCGTTTGACGACCTGGTGGTCGCCACCGGGGCCATCCCGAGGCGGCCCAGCCTTCCCGGCGCCCATGCGCCCGGCATCTTCGGCGTGCAGACCCTCGACGACGGCGTGGCCCTGCGTCGCTACGTGGCCGAGAACCACCCGGCCCGGGCGGTGATCGTGGGCGGCGGCTACGTCGGGTTGGAGATGGCGGAGGCGTGCTGCGCCCTCGGCATCGAGACCCACCTGGTCGACGGCGGCCCGCAGCCCATGCCGACCCTCGACCCGGATATGGGCGCTCTCGTCGCCCGCGCCCTGGTGGAGTTCGGGACGATCCTGCACATGGGCGAGGAGGTGACCGCCTTCGAGACCTCGGTCGGGGGAGGCGGCGTTGCCGGGGTGGCGACCGCGGGCGGGACGATCCCCGCCGACCTCGTCGTGCTCGGGCTCGGTGTGCGGCCCAACGCCGACCTGGCCGGGGCCGCCGGCCTGGCCGTGGGCCCGTCGGGCGGCATCGCCGTGGACCGGCGGATGCGCACGTCGCACGCCGGGGTTTGGTCGGCCGGGGACTGCGCGGAGAAGTTCCACCGGGTGTCGGGGCAGCGGGTGGCCGTCGCCCTGGGGACGCACGCCAACAAGGAGGGGCGGGTGGCGGGGATCAATCTGGGGGGCGGCTACGCCACCTTCCCGGGCGTGATCGGCACCGCGGCCACCAAGGTCGGCAGCCTCGAAGTGGCCCGCACGGGCTTGAACGAGGCCCAGGCCGCGTCGGCCGGCTTCGTCGCCCGAGCGGTGGTGTCGGAGTCGACGACCCGGGCCGGCTACTACCCCGGCGCGGCGCCGATCACCACGAAGCTGGTGGTCGAGCAGGGCACGGGCCGGCTCCTGGGCGCCCAGATCGTCGGCCGCCAGGGCGCGGCCAAGCGGATCGACGCCCTGGCGCTCGCCGTCTGGCACGCCATGGACGTCGAGGATCTCCTGAGCGTGGACCTCTCGTACGCCCCGCCGTACTCGCCGGTGTGGGACCCGGTGCTCGCCGCCGCTCGCCGGGCCTACGAACACTGACGCGGGGACCTACCATTCCGCCCGATGCGACGCGTGGGGGCGCTGCTGGGGGCGATGGGCACGGCGGTCCTGCTCGGCGCGTGCGGCGGGGGCGACACCCAGGCCGCGCAGTCGCCGAAGGCGGCGTGGACGGCGAAGAACGGGGCGGCCATCGCCGCCCTCAACGCCGACCTGCAGACGGCGCGGACGACCCTCTCCTCGTTGCAGCGGAACGACATCCTGAGCAACTGCAACCAGCTCCGGGACAGCCTGAACGAAGCCAAGAAGGCCCTGCCCGTGCCCGACCCCACCTCGAACGACAACCTGCGCACCGCGCTCGACGCGGTCGGCGTGGGCGCGGAGGACTGCGTCGCCGGGGCTCGCGGCCCCGACATCCCCCAGCTGGAGCGGTCGTTCCGTGAGCTGCGGGAGGCGGCCACGTTGATGGACGTGGCCAACCGGACGATCGAGAACTGGACC
>DATJHJ010000104.1:0-31325 GCA_035494015.1 Acidimicrobiales bacterium | reverse complement strand
CCCGGTCGAGGTAGCGGAGAAGCTCCAGGGCGCCGCCGCCGGGGAGGTCGATCCAGCACGAGTCGATGTGGATCCCGGGGTACCCGACCATGGTCCCCAGCTGTGGCCCCTGCAGCACCCGGCGGTCCCGGGAGGGCACGGCCAGCAGCCGCTCCCAGAAGTCCACCGCGGCGTCGAGGTCGGCGACGGTGATCCCAATGTGGTGGACGGCAGCGAACAACATCAGGCGCCGGCCTCGACCTCGGCCAGGGCGTCGTCCAGGAGGGCCACGGCGGCCACGGCCATCTCCTCGGCGATGACCAGCGGCGGGGTGATGCGCAGCACGGAGCCGCCCCCGGCCACCAGGACGCCGCGCCGGGCCAGGGCGGTCACCAGCCGGCGGGCGGTATCGGGGGTGATGGGGGTCTTGGCCGCCCGGTCGGTGACCAGCTCGAGGGCCAGCAGCATGCCGACGCCGCGCACGTCGCCGATCAGGGGGTGGTGGTCGGCCAGGCCCCGGAGGGCGGCGAGGAGGGTGGCGCCGACCCGCCGGCCGTTCTCCAGGATCGAGCCGTCCTCGAGCATCCCGAGCACGGCCCGCCCGGCCGCGCACGCCATGTTGCCGCTGGCGAACGTGGAGGCACCGGCACCGGGCCGCCCGAACGGCCCGGCGTCGAGGATCTCCCGCCGGGAGGCGATCAGGGAGATCGGGTACCCCCCGGCCAGGCCCTTCCCGGCCAGCAGCACGTCGGGGACCACACCGGTGGCCTCGAAGGCCCACATGGGCCCGGTCCGGCCCACGCCGGTCAGGATCTCGTCGAAAATCAGCAGCGCCCCCGTGCGGTCGCACAGGTCCCGGAGGTGGGCCAGGAACTCGGGTGGGAAGGGGATCACACCCCCGACCCCCTGCACCGGCTCGACGATCACCGCGGCCAGGCGCTGCTCCCCGGCCTGCTCGTAGACCCGGTCGACCAGCCGGCGGCAGGCCACGTCGCACCGGTCGCGGTCCAGGTCCAGGGGGCAGCGGTAGCAGTTGGCGTTGGGCGCCTGCAGCACGCCCGGGGCGAACGGGCCGTAACCCCGTTTGAGGGGGAAGCCACCCATCAGGGACATGGCGCCGAGCGTCCGCCCGTGCCAGGCCTGGTGGAACGACAGGATTTCGTAGTTCCCGGTGTAGGACTTGGCCAGGCGCAGGGCGGCCTCCACCACCTCGGCGCCGGTCGAGTACATCTGGAACGTCTGCAGCCCGGGGGGCAGGGTCCGCGCGAGCGCGGCGAAGAACTCGGCCCGGACCGGGGTGGCAAAGTCGAAGTAGTGCATGAGCCGGCCCGCCTCGGCGGCCAGGGCCCGGGCGACGGGCTCGGGGGCGTGGCCGAGGTTGGCCACGACCGCACCGGAGGAGAAGTCGACGAACAGGTTGTCGTCGACGTCACGCACGACTGCGCCGGACCCGTCCTTGAGGACCAGGCCGAGCCACTGGGCCGCGGGGGACGAGTTCGACGCGTGATGCGCGGCGTCGCGCCCCCACAACTCCCGGGAGCGTGGCCCGGGGACCTCAGTGCGGAGCCGCGGGGCGAGGTCGAAGGTCACGGGGCCGCGGGCACGCCGAGGACCGGGCGGCGCTCTGCGGCCAGTTGCTCGACGAGGGCCACGCCCCGCTCGGGGCCGGGCATGGCGGCCAGCTCCTGCTGGACCCGCCGCGCCGCACTGCGCAGCCCGCCGTCGTCCAGAAGCGCCCGGACGCCGTCGCGCACGGCCTCGGGCGAGACCTCGGCCGGCAGCAGGCGGCGGGCCACGCCGGCAGCCACGCAGGCCTGGGCGTTGTGGAACTGGTTGGCGCCCTGGGGCAGCAGGAGCAGGGGCAGCCCCTGGGCCAGGATGGGCAGGATCGCCGTCCCGCCCTGGTTGACCACGGCGTCGCAGTAGGGCAGGAGGAGTGACTGGGGGACGAAGCGCTCGACGTGGACGTGGTCAGGCTGGGGCCCGAAGGCGTCCGGGTCGTTGTCCTCGCCGACCGTCATCACCACGGTGACCGGCTCGTGGCGCAGCCCGTCGAGGACGGCGGCGAAGACGTGGCGGGCGCGGGCGTTGAAGACCGTGCCCAGGCTCACGTAGACGACCGGTCGGCCGGCCGGCAGGTCGTGCACCCAGGCGGGCAGGGCCGCCCCCTCGGTCCCGGGGTCGATGGTGGCGTTCTGGACCGGGTGGGCGACGGCGACCTGGGCGATCTCGGGGGACTGCAGGCTCGGGGGGGCGACGTCGAGGTAGAGCCAGCGGAACAGCCCGGCGAACGGGCCGACGTCGACCCCGTGGCGTGCGTACAGGGGCTGCAGGGTCTGGCCGGCCAGCCGGGCCATGGCCAGCGGGCGCAGGATGCCGACGCTCTGGTCGACCCAGGGGATGCCGGCCGCCGCGGCCACCACTGGCCCGGCCAGCTCGGTCTCGTCGTGCACGAGCAGGTCCGGCGGCCAGGCCGCGACCACGGGCGCCAGGTCGGCGGCCCGGGCCGGCGCCGCCACGCCGGCCAGCATGCGGGGGACGAACTGCTCGAAGCGCTCCATGGCCACCAGGGCGTCCTGCTCCGGGTACCGGCGCCGGGCCTCGTCGATCTGGGCCGCGAGCGGCAGGCCGGCCGGAAAGGCGGCGAACCCGGTGGCCTCCACGTGGGGGCAGTAGTCGGCGGCGGTGGCGAAGGCCACCTCGTGCCCGGCCCGGGCCAGGGCCTGGGCCAGGGCCAGCATGGGGTTGAAGTGGCCGTGGCCGGGCAGGCACGTGCACAACACCTTCACGGGCGGGTCGACCTCACCATCTCCCCGAGGGTAGAGGCCGCCCGCTCGCCGAGCATCTACGGTGGCCCTCCGGGTGACAGGCAGCACATGACAGGGTTGGGCGCCAGCATCGTGACCGGCGGCGGCAGGGGCATCGGCCGCGCCGTGGCGTTGGCCCTGGCCGCCGAGGGCCACGCGGTGTGCGTCAACGACACCGGCGTGGGCGTGGACGGCCGGGGGCCCGACCCCGGCCCGGCCGCGGCGGTGGCGGCCGAGATCGCCGCCGCCGGGGGGCGGGCGATGGCGGTCGACGTCGATGCCCGGGCCCGGCCGGGGGCGGAGGCGGTCGTGGCCCAGGCGCAGGACTGGTCCGGCGCGCCCCCCTCGGTCCTGGTCCACGCGGCCGGGACCCTGCGCGACGCCCGCGTCGACCGGGCTTCCGACGACGACTGGTCGGAGGTCCTGGGCGCCCACCTGGCCGTGGCCGTCGAGCTCACCCGGGCGCTGGCCGGCGGCATGCGGCGGGCCGGGTACGGGCGGATCGTGTACGTGGGGGGCGCGGCCGGCCTGGTCGGCAGCTTCGGCCAGCCCGCCTACGCCACGGCCAAGGCCGCGCTGTTCGGGCTGACCCGGGCCGTGGCCCTCGAGCTGGCCGCGGGCGACGTGTGCGTGAACTACCTGGCGCCCTTCGCCTTCACCCGCATGACCGAGTCGATCCCGCCGGCCACCCCCCGGCTACGGGCCTACCTGGAATCGGCGCCCGCCGCCCGGCCCGAGGACGTCGCCCCGGTCGTGGCCTGGCTGTGCTCGCCGGCGTCCGCCGGGGTCACCGGGCAGATCTTCGGCGCCCGCGGGGCCGAGCTGGCCCTGTGGTCGCAGCCCCGCCCGGTGGCGACGGCGGTGCAGTCCGACGGGTGGGACGCGGCGGGTGTCGGCGCCGCCGTCGCCGGCATGGGCGGGCACCTCGTCCCCCTGGAGTCCGAGTTCGACCTGTTCGGCGGCCCGCCCGTGGCGGTGGCCCGGTGACGTTCACCGGCGAGGTGGCCGACGCCGCCGCCGCCCACGCCCTGGGCCCCGACTACGTGCGGGCGGTGGGCAAGGTCATCACCAGCCACGTGCGCAACGAGCTGGCCGGGGCCACCGTCTTCGACGAGCCGGCCATCGCCCTGGCCCCCGGTCCCCGGGAGAAGTGGCTGGCCTGCCGCATCGCCATGGAGGAGTACGGCCACCACCTCAAGTTCCAGCGGCTGGCCTCCGAGCTCGAGCTCGACGGCGGCGGCGGTCCCACCCTCTCCGTCTTCGACTACCGCCTCACGTCCTGGGCCGACTTCGTCGTCCTCAAAGCCCTGGTCGACCTGGCCGAGGTCGTGCTCATGGAGGAGCTGGCGGCCACGTCGTACCTGCCGCTGCGGGACTTGGTGGCCAGGCTCCTGCCCGAGGAGCACTTCCACGTGTCCTTCGGCATGGCCGCCACCCGGGAGCTGCTGGCTGGGGGCGACGAGGCGCCCGCGGCCGTCCAGCGCACGGTCGACGACCTGGTGCGCTTCACCGTCCCGTTCTTCGGCCGCAGCGGATCGGCCAACAACGAGGCCTTCCGGTACTGGGGGGTGAAGCAGCGGACCAACGACGCGGCCCGGGCCGAGTGGCTGGCCCGGGCCGGGGCCTTCGTGGAGGGCGACCTGGGCCTTTGCTTCCCCGACGTCGAGCCCCAGTGGGCCGTATGAGCTGGCACACGGTGGACGCCGGTGGCCTCGATCTGGCCACGGGACGGTCGCCGCGACCGCCCGGCCAACCGTCCCCCGCCGCCGCCCTGGCCGCGGCCCCGGTGGCCAGCTGGCCGGTGGCAGTGGTCGACGGTGACGACGACCGGCGGCTGGGCCTGGCCGCCGCCCTCGGCCCCGGGGGCGACCGGGTGGAGGCCCTCTTCGACGCCCTGAACGTCGGCAGTCAAGCGGCGTCACCGCAGATCGCCGGCCTCGAAGCGGCCGACGTGGCCGCCCTGGCCCGGGCCACCCCCGCCGGCGTGGTCGACCTTCCCTTGGCGATCGTCGACCGGGAGGGCGCGGTGGCCGCCGCCGCCCGGGTGGATCCGGCCTGGCTGGCGGCGGTCGACCGGCAGCGGGCGGCGGGTCGGCAGGCCGTGCTGGCCGCTGGGCGGGAGGGGCAGCTGGAGGCCGCGCTGCACCTGGGCGTGCTCCTGGCCACCGAGCGGTTCGATCCCGCCGACGACACCGACGTCGACGCCCACATCTGCTCCGGCGCCCGCCTGTGGCTGTTGACTGGCGCGGTGGCCGCCGCCATGTCCGGGGCCGACCCGGATCCGTTCGCCCCCTGGGCGCAGCTGGTGGTGACCGGCTGGTGGCCGGTGGGGCCGAGCGGCGGGCGGTTGGTGGTGGGGGCGCCGTGAGGGCCAACCTGGCCGCCGTCCTGGAGCGGCGGGCCGTGGAGGGCGGGTGGACGGGCGCCGTGGCCTTCCACGCCGGCGGGCGCGACGTCACCCACGCCGAGGTCCACGAGGGGGCGGCCCGGACGGCGGGGCTGCTGGCCGGCCTCGGCGTCGGTCGAGGCGACCGGGTGCTGCTCGCCCTGCCCGACGGGATCGAGCTGGTGTGGGCGTTCCTGGGCGCCGTCCGCCTGGGCGCGGTCGCCGTGCCCGTGAACCCCCGGCTGACGGGCGACGATCACGCGCATGCCGCCGCCGACACCGGCGCCCGGGTGGTCGTGTCGACGGCGGAGCTGGCCGGCCGGTTCGCCGGCCGCACCGTCGTCGCCGGGGAGGACCTGGAAGCGGCCGCGGCCGCGTGCGCCCCCGCCCCTCCCGCCGACGTGGCCGCCGGCGACCCCGCCTACGCCCAGTACACGTCGGGGACCACCGGGTCACCCCGGGCCGCGGTCCACGCCCACGGTGATCCTCTGGCCTACTTCGACGCCTTCGCCGGGCCGGCGATCGACCTGCGCCCGACCGACGCGGTCCTGTCGGTCTCCAAGCTGTACTTCGCCTACGGGCTGGGGAACTCCCTGTTCTTCCCGCTGCTGGCCGGGTGCCGGGCGGTGCTGCACGCCGCCCACCCGGTGGCCGAGGACGTCGCCGCCCTGGTGGCCCGCCACCGGGTCACCGTCCTGTTCAGCGTGCCGACGTTCTACGCCCGCCTGGTGGCCGCCGGGGAGCGGACCGCCTGGTCGTCGCTGCGGGTGGCGGTGTCGGCCGGCGAGGCACTCACCCCGGCGCTGGCGACCCGGTCGCGCGCCCTGCTCGGCTGCCCCGTCCTCGACGGCCTCGGTTCCACCGAGGTGGGCCAGACGTTCGCCAGCAACACCCTCGCCGTGCAGCGGGACGGCACCGTGGGCCGGGCCCTGCCGCCCTACCGGGTGCGCGTGCTCGACCCCGCAGGGGCCGACCTGCCCCCGGGCCAGGTCGGCGCCCTGTGGGTGGCCGGCCCCACCCTGCCCCTCGGCTACCTGGGCCGACCGGCCGACCCGGGGGAGTGGCTGCACACGGGCGACCTGGCGTCCATCGACCCCGACGGGTTCGTCCACCTGCGGGGGCGGGCCGACGACGTGGAGCTGGTGGGGGGCATCTCGGTGTCGCCCCAGGAGATCGAGGCCGTGCTGAGCCGGCACCCGGCGGTGAACGAGGTGGCGGTGGCGGGGGTGGTCGGGGCCGACGGGGCGTCCCGGCTGCAGGCCTTCGTCGTGCCGGCACCGGAGGCTCCACCCGCCGACGCATTCGAGGCCGAGCTGGTGGCGTTGGCCCGGGCCGAGCTGGCCCCGTTCATGGTGCCGCGCGCGGTGGCGTTCGTGGACGCCCTGCCCCGGACCCCGACCGGCAAGCTCCGCCGGTTCGTGCTGCGGGCCGGCGCTTGGGCCGGTCAGCCCGCGGCCAGCGCGCCGAAGGCCGCGGTGTAGCGGGCGAAGGCGGCGTCGACCTCGTCGGGGCCCAAGCCGAACCGGGCCAGGTCGTAGCGGTGCGGGCCGTGCCCGTGCTGGGGGTGGGCGGCCACCCAGGCCCGCAGCTGCGCCTCGACCCCGGCGTCGAGGTCGGCTCCCAGAGCGAGGTAGACGGCCCGCACGGCACCAACGGGGTCGGCGACCAGGCGGGCGTAGGACACGTCGACAAACGCGGTACCCGGGCGGGCGGCGCGGGCGTCGAGGGCGCGAGACATGGCCCCGGCCGCACGGCCGAGCGCTTGGCGACCGACCGCGGCAGCATCGACCGAGCCGGAATAGGCCCGGCGCAGGGTGTGGATCAGGCTGGCGTAGGAGGCGACCGCCTCCCGGGGATGGCGATGGCAGACCACGACGGTGGCGTGCGGCAGGGCGGCCAGCAGGGCGTCGAGGTGGCCCAGGTGCCCGGGCGACTTGAGCACCCACCGGGGGCCGGCGGCCGCACCGAGGGACAGGGCCCGGAGCTGGAGGGCGTAGTGCTCGTACTCGGCCGCCAGCGTCGCCCCGCCCAGCCAGTCGGAGTAGCCGGCGGCGTCGAACATGTCCTCGAAGTGCTGGCTGGCGAAGGTGTTCTGCAGCAGGGCGTCGCACTCCTCCGGGCCAGTGGCGGTGGCCCGGTGGATGGCCTCGAACCCGGGGACCAGGCGGTAGAAGGCGTCGAGCCAGTGCTGGGCCTGGGCCTGGCGGTCGGCCACCGACGGCCCGCCAACCGTCGCCGGGACGGGGTGGAGCGCCTCCCACAGGAGCAGCGCCCGGTGGGCGGGGTCGAGGGCCAGGAGGTTGTGGAGCAGGGTCGTCCCCGTCCGGGGCAGCCCGGTCACCACGACCGGCGCCCCCAGCGGCTGCGCGGCGACATCGGGCTGGGCGGCGACGAAGTCCTGCAGGTAGCGCAGGTTGCGCAGGTGGCGGACGGCCGACTTGTGCAGCACCTGTTCGCCCGTGGCGTTGAGCGTCGCCGTCTCCCGGCACGAGCGCAGCAGTCGTTCGAGGTTGGCGAGGAACGGGACCTCGCCGGGGAACGGACCGGCCCTGGCCGCCGCCTCCTCGACCAGCCGGGTGACGTCGAGCGCGGTCAGCGGGGCCGCCACCGTTCCCGGGGCCGGTCGAGGGCGAGCACCGTGGACCGCAGCGCGGGCCGGTCGACCTTGCCGATCGTCGTCCGGGGGATCGTCTCCACCAGGCACAGCTCGTCGGGGAGCTTGTGCCGGGCCAGGACGGGCGCCAGGAACTCGCGCAGCTCGGCCAGGGTCGGCCGGTCAGGTGCGCCGGGGACGACGCAGGCGCAGATCACCTCGCCGAGCACGGGGTCGGGCGTGGCCACCACCGCGCTGTCGGCCACCCCGGGGTGGAGCCGCACCGCGGTCTCCACCTCGCTCGGGGACACGTGCAGGCCACCCCGGTTGATCAGCTCCTTGAGTCGCCCGAGGACGTAGACCCGGCCGTCGAGGTCGAGCCGGCCGAGGTCGCCCGTGCGGTACCAACCGTCGGTGGCGGCGTCGGCGTCCTTCCAGTACCGAACCGGCGCCGCGGCCCCGAACGCGATCTCGCCCGGGGTGCCGGCCGGCAGCACCGCCCCACCGGGATCGAGCACCGCCACCCGCCCGTCGGGCGGCGTCCCCGCCGGCCCCCGGTAGACCCGGCGGCCCACCGAGCCGGCCAGGATCTCGTGGCGCTCGGTGGTGAGGATGGTGAAGTTCTCGCTGCAGCCGTAGACGTAGAGCAGGTCGGCGGCGAGCCGGTCGTAGATTTCCTCGGCGAGGGGGCGGGGCAGGTTCGACGCGGCCGAGATCACCCAGCGCAGGCTGCTCGTGTCGTGGGCCCGGGGGTCGAGGGCGTCGAGCAGCAGGGTGAGGTGGGCGGGCATCCCGGGCAGCACGGTGACGCCCTCGGTGCCGATCAGGTCGACGGCGGCGCGTGGGGAGAAGCGCTCGGCCAGGACGAGCCGGCCGCCGGTCAGCAGGCTGAGCAGGGCCAGCCGCAGCCCGAAGACGTGGGCCACCGGCAGGTACAGCAGGTGGACGTCGGCCTCCCCGGGGCGGAAAGCGTCCACGAAGAACTGCATCTTCCCCCAGCATCCCGGTAGCGTCTCCTTCACCATCTTCGGCCGCCCCGTCGTCCCGGAGGTGAGCAGGAGGTGCGACGTGTCCTCCGGCCCGTGCCGCGGCGCCCAGTCCGAGAGTTCCTCGCCCGCTCCGGCGAGGACGCCGGCGAGCCGATGGTGGTCCACGATCTCCGTGCCGGGGTGGGCGGCGGCGACGGCCCGCTCGGTGGCCGCCGGATCGGTGTCGCCCGGGCGGGGCCGGAACAGCAGGACGGCGGCCTCCGTCCGCTCGGCCAGCCAGGCCAGCTCGGGGGCGGTGAGGTCGTTGTCGGTGCCCACGTGGATGGCGCCGACGGCCCACGCGGCGTTGACGGCCATCAGGTGCTCGGGGGAGTTCGGCAGCTGGCACACGATCCGGTCGCCGGACCGTACGCCCAGGCTGCGGTAGGCGGCGGCCAATCTCGCCACCCCCCGACCGAGCTCGGCGTAGGTGAGGGAGGCGGCCCCGAAGGTGATCGCCGTCCGCTCGGCCCACCGCCGGCACGCGTCCTGCAGCGTCGCCGTCATCATGCGAACGTCCAGGGGGCCTTCGGGGCAACCCCCCCGATCCCGACGGGTTCGAAAAGGTGGGACAGGCGCGGGTCGGCGGCGACCTCGGCCAGATCCGTGCACACGGCGGCGGCGGCGATGCCGCTGCCGTTCAACCGGTCCTCCCAGCCGGCGGCGGTACCCGCCGCCAGCTGCTCGGCCACCCGTCGCTCCACCGTGGTCCGGGCCCCGGCGGACGGGTCGACGTGACAGCGGCGGCACAGGCGTTCGAACGTCTCGTCGTCCTCGACGGTGACGGCGAGCAGGCCGTCGGTGGTCTCCAGCGGCCGGTCGAGCGGGCCCCAGACCGGTCGCCCGCCCCGCCGGCCCACCTCCTTGCCGTCGATCAGATCCTCCAGGACGTGGGCCTGCAGGGCCATGGCCCCGGCCAGCAGCGAGGACCGCACCTCCCACGCCCCGCCGGCCCGCTGGCGGCGGCACAGGGCGGCGAGGACACCCTCGGCCCCGAGGAGGCCGCCCACGAGGTCGCTGAGCACGACTCGGGAGGGGAACGGCGGCGCAGGTTCCGGGTGCAGGGCGTGGCCGAGCCCGACGTGGGCCTGGACCAGGAAGTCGGTGCCGACCAGGTACCCGGCTTGGGGGCGGTCGCCCCAGCCCGACGTGTTGGCGTAGACGAGCCGGCGGTGGCGGGGGGCCAGGTCGGCAAAGTCGAGCCGCCACTCGGCCGCCTTGCCCGGCCGCCAGTTGTGCAGGAACGCATCGGCGCCCATCACCAGCTCGACCAGGGCCGCTCGCCCGGCGGCGGTGCCGAGGTCGAGCCGGACCGCGTCCTTGCCACGGTGCAGGCAGCGGGCGGCCCGGCCGTAGTCGCCCTCGGGGGGCTGGATGCGCACGACGTCGGCCCCCAGCATGCGCAGGAGCATCCCGGCGAAGGGGCCCTGGATGCGGCTGGTCGCCTCCACGACCTTGATCCCGGTCAGCGGGAGGGCGCCGTCCCCCGGGGGCGACGGGGCGGGGTCGCCCCCGCCGGCGTAGAGCAGCGGCCGCCCCGCGCCGGGCCCGGGATCGGCTACGACATCCGGGTAGGCCCGCAGCGGGGCCAGGCTCACCTCCGCCGCCGCCGCCACTCGGGCCAGCTCGGCCAGCGGGTACCGGGCCACCGCCTCGTGCAGTCCGGGGGGGAGCGAGCAGGCGGCCCGCTCGTAGCGCCAGCGGAAGACGGTCCACCCCCGGCCGAGGTCGGCGTCGCCCGCACCGAGGCGGGCCCAGAACTCCTGCCACGGCTCGGCGTCGAGCGTCTCGATCTCGAACCACCGGCCGTCGGCGCTCCGGAAGGGCGGTCCGGGGGCGGCGAGCGGGGGGCCCGGCACCGCGTCGCCCAGGCCGGTGGCCACGACGAAGTAGTGGGAGAGCAGGACCAGGCCGGCCTGCAGGACCGAGGTGCGAAGGTCGGGCCGGGGAAGGCCGCGGTCGGCGGCCAGGTCGGCGGCCATGTGGGCCTGGGCGGCCAGGATGCCGGCGGCCACCGAGGCGACCTCCAGGCCCAGCCGCCTCGGCACGCCGGCGTCGCGCCCGTTCACCTCCATGAGCCCGCAGCGGGCCTGGACGCACGTCTCGCTCCCGCCGGCGTCGCCCGGAAGGAGGGCGGGACCGTGCCAGCTGATCGGGGGCAGGGCGGTGGCCGGGGCCACGGGGTGGTCCAGCCCCCGCAGGCGGCGCGCCCGCGTATCGGTCGCCAGCTGGGCAACGCCGGGCGAGCGGCGGGAGGCACCCACGCAGCAGGCGATCAGCGGGGCGTCAGGCCCACCGCCAGGCCAGCGCGCTCCGTAGCTGGTTGGGGGAGATCGTGGCCGGCGCCAGCGGGTCCTCGTTGGCGATCCCGAACGCCGAGGCCGTCTTGCCCACCATGGCCACGAGCGACGACGGCGGGCCCTCCCCGACGGCGTTGAACGCGGTGATCCGGTAGTAGTAGACGGTCCGGCCGGCGCTGGCGTCGATGTAACTCGTGACGTCGCCCACCGTGGCCAGCAGGGGCATGGATGTGGGGTACTGGCCCCGGTAGATCCGGTAGCCCGTGACCGGGCCGCCGAGGGGTGGGAGCCAGTTCAGCAGCACGCCCGTGCCCAGGGCCGGCTGCTTGGCGGCCAGCGAGCGGGGGGCGGACGGCGCCGTCGCCGCCGGCGGCGGGGGGGTGGTCGTCGTCGTTGTCGTCGTCGGACCGACCGTGGTGGTCGTGGTCGGGGCGACCGTCGTGGTCGTGGTCGGCCCGGCGGTCGTGGTCGTGGTCGGGGCGACCGTTGTCGTCGTGGTCGGGGCGACGGTCGTGGTCGTGGTCGGGGCGACCGTCGTGGTGGTGGTGACGATCGTCGTCGGCGGGGGCGCCGCCCCGCCCTGCGACGACAGGAAGGCGCTGTTGGCGGTGTTCCAGTGGGTGCTCAGGTAGCTGCCCGGGAAGGGCGCGGTGCTGAAGTAGTCGTCGTGGTTGCAGTCGTACAGCGCCTCGTGGGCCGGCGGGCAGATCTGCAGGATGGGCCGGGAGGTCGAGCCGTCGGCGTAGCAGAGCCGGTCGGCGTCGTCCGTGCAGTGGTACCCCGGGGTGGCGTGGGGGGCGGAGGTCTGCACCCCGCCGAGCAGGTGCAGCAGCTCGTGGGCCTCGACCATGTTGGTCAGGCCCCAGCACCCGTTGTCGACCCGGCCGATCGAGCCTTGGATGAAGGCGTTGCCGTTGTTGTAGTTGTGGCCGGGGGTGGCGTCGGCGCTGTCGTCGATGTAGAGCTCGGAGATGCCGCAGTAGACGTTGGCGTCGGACCACACCAGGTACTTGCGGTCGGTGCGATTGAAGCCCTGGCTGTGCAGCTCGGAGACCATGGTGCTGAAGCTCGACATGGCCGCCGAGCTGACGGTGGCCTGGGCCAGCACCGGCTGGCAGCTGGCGTCGGTCACGAAGCGGACGTGGCGGGTGCCGTTGGTTTCCGCCGCGCTCTGGTTGACCACCCCGTCGATCCTGGCCGCCCAGGACTGGAACGACGCCGCGTAGTTGGCGTAGCGGTCGGCGCCCGAGGACGAGTGGGCGTAGACGAGCTGGACGCGGTACCCGTCCGACCCGGTGCCGTAGCAGGGGACCGAGCCGCCGTCGTTGGCCACCGCGGCGGCCGACAGGGCCAGGATCTCCGCCGGGTCCGGCGGTCGGTCTTCCCGGACGTCGACACCATCGGGGGCGGGGTCGGGGCCGTGGGTGCAGATGACGTTCTTCATCCCCGGTGCGTACGTATCCAATGCCGACTCGAACGCCCCGCCGCACAGGCTGCTCATGCCGGCCCGCTGGAGGCCGTCGTAGACCAGCCCCAGGCGCGGGTCGTCGGGCGGCACCTGGGCGCCGGCCGGGGTGGCCAGGCTGAGGGTGGCACCGCCTGCCGCGGCGGCGGCGAAGGCGAGCAGGATGGCAAGAAGTCGTCGCATGCGGAACCCCCGGCCGGGAAAGCTACACGAATCGTGTCATTCCCTCGCCGCCAGTAGGCCCCCGGCTACGGTGAGCGCCATGAGGGTCGTCGCCGGACTGGCCGGGGGGCGCCAGCTCAGGGCCCCGGCCGGCCGCCAGCTGCGCCCGACGAGCGAGCGCGTCCGGGAAGCGCTGTTCAACGCCCTCGGCAGCCTCGACGCGGTCGACGGGGCGACCGTCGTCGACCTCTTCGCCGGCACGGGCGCCCTGGGGATCGAGGCCCTGTCGCGGGGGGCCGCCTCGGCCACGTTCGTCGACGCCGACCTGCACGCCGTCCGGGCCATCGAGGACAACCTCGGCGCCACCGGGCTCGGCGACCGGGCCACCGTCGTGCACGCCGACGTCTTCCGGTTCCTCGAGGGGGCCCCGCCCACGCCCTACGACATCGCCTTCGCCGATCCGCCTTACGCGTTCACCGACTGGCCCCGGCTGCTGGGCCTGCTTCCCGCCCGGCTGGCGGCCCTGGAGGCCCGCACCCACGTCGAGCTCGGGCCGGGCTGGCACCCCCTCCGTTCCAAGCGCTACGGGGATACGGTGGTGACCCTGGCCCGCCGCGCCGCTGGAGCGCCGGCCGGCCACGAGGAAGAGGGGTAGATGCCCAGGGCCCTCATACCCGGCTCGTTCGACCCGGTGACCTTCGGCCATCTCGACGTGATCGAGCGCGCCGCCCGCCTGTTCGACTCGGTGGTGGTGGCCGCCGTGGGGAACCCCGGCAAGGCCCCGGCCCTGTTCAGCCTGGACGAGCGCCAGACCATGCTGGCCGAGGTCACCGCCCACCTGCCCAACGTCGAGATCGACGCCTTCGAGGGCCTGCTGGTCGACTTCGCCCTGGCCCGCGGCGTCGAGGCCATCGTGAAGGGCCTGCGGGCGGTGTCGGACTTCGACTCCGAGCTGCAGATGGCCCAGCTGAACGAGCGCATGTCGGGGATCGCCACGGTGTTCTTTCCCACCGCGCCCGAGCACTCGTTCCTGTCGTCCAGCCTGGTCCGCGAGGTGGCCCGCTTCGGCGGCGACGTATCGTCGATGGTGCCGGCCCCCATCGCCCAGCGGCTCAAGGAGCGGTTCATGCCACACAGCGAGGACCGATGATCGTGCCCGACCGACACAACGACGTGCTCGACACCGAGGTCCTGCTGCGGCGGGTCCTGGACCTGGTGAACTCGGCGCCGAAGATGCCCCTGTCCTCCACCGTCCGCCTGGAGAAGGACGAAGTGGTGGAGATGCTGGAGGAGGCCATCGGTCGCCTCCCGGAGGAGATGCGCCAGGCCCGCTGGCTGCTCAAGGAGCGCCAGGAGTACCTGGCCAAGGTGCAGCGGGAGGGCGACGAGATCCTCAGCGCGGCGCGCGAACGGGCCGAGCGCATCGTCCAGCGTACGGAGCTGGTCCGGGAGGCTCAGCGGGTGGCCAACCGCACCCGTGAGGAGGCCGACGACGAGGCCCGCCGGCTCCGCCACGAGGCCGAGGACTACGTCGACCAGAAGCTGGCCAGCTTCGAGATCGTCCTGGAGCGCATCATGAAGGAGGTCTCGGGCGGGCGCCAGAAGCTGCGGGTGGCGCCGCTGCCGGAGGCGTCGCCGGGCGACCAGATCGCGGCCAACGCCGAGCCCGACACCGGCGAGGTGTTCTTCGACCAGGACCAATGGTGAGGTGACGCCCGGTGAGACCCTTCGTGGTGAACGTCGCCGACCTGGTGAACCGGCCGGGCGCCCGCCGGCGGGAGCGGGTGGAGGCCCGGCTGACCGGCCCGGCCGTCACCGTCGTCGACGCCACCCTGCGCACTGATGTCCCTGTCGCCGTCGACACCCTGCTCGAATGGGTGTCGGACGGCCTGTTGGCCACCGGCACGGTCGACGGGGCCTGGGACGGGGTGTGCCGCCGGTGCCTCGGGCCGGCCGGGGGCGAGCTGCACGTCGACTTCCAGGAGCTGTTCGAGTCGCACCCCCGCGACGGCGAGAGCTACCGCCTCGGGCACGACCAGATCGACCTCGAGCCCCTGGCCCGGGAGGCGCTGACCCTCGACCTGCCCCTGGCCCCGTTGCACTCCCCCGACTGCCGCGGCCTGTGCCCGACGTGCGGTGCCGACCTCAACCTGGGGGACTGCGACTGCGTGCCGGCCGTGCCCGACGCACGTTGGGCGGCCCTCGACGTGCTGCGACCCACGCCGCCCGAGTAACATCGTCGGCTTATGGCTGTCCCGAAGAAGAAGACGTCCAAGGCCAAGAGCCGCAGCCGGCGAGCGTCGGCCTGGCGGCTGGGCAGCCCCCCTCGGAGCATGTGCCCGCAGTGCCGCCAGGCCAAGCTGCCCCACGTGGTGTGCGGCAACTGCGGCTGGTACGGCGGCCGCCAGGCCATCGAGGTTGACTAGGGGCGCAGCTTCCGTTCGCGGCGTCAGGTGACCGACATGCTTCCCATCGCCGTCGACGTCATGGGCGGGGACAAGGGGCCCGGCGAGATCGTGGCCGGCGCCCGCGAGGCGGCCGAGCGCCTCGGCGTGCCGGTCGTGCTCATCGGCCAGGCCGAGGCCATCCCCGACGCCGGGGGCCTGGAGGTCTGGCCCGCCACCGAGGTCATCGACATGGGCGACGACCCCCTGCAGGGGGTGCGGCGCAAGAAGGACGCGTCGATGGTCCGGGCCGCGGAGGCGGTGCGGGACGGCAAGGCCGCGGCCATGGTCAGCGCCGGCAACACGGGGGCGGTCATGGCCAGCGCCCTGCTGCGCATGGGCCGGATCTCCGGGGTGGCCCGCCCGGCCATCGCCACCATGATCCCCGTGCCCGGGTCCACCCCCACCGTCCTGCTCGACAGCGGGGCCAACGCCGAGTGCACGGCGGCGTGGCTCCTGCAGTTCGCCCAGATGGGCGCCGCCTACGCCGTCGCCCGCCTGGGCAAGCCCGAGCCCCTCGTCGGCCTGCTGTCCATCGGCGAAGAGCCGAGCAAGGGGAACGAGCTGGTCAGGGAGGCCCACGCCCTGCTCGCCGCCCCCGGCGCCCTGCGCACCGGTCGCTTCGTGGGCAACGTCGAGGGTCGCGACGTCCTCACCGACGCCGCCGACGTGGTCGTCACCGACGGGTTCACCGGCAACGTCGTGCTCAAGACCCTCGAAGGCTCCGTCCGGGTCGTGGTCGACGCCCTGCTGACCGTGATGACGTCCACCGACGAGGCCCGCGCCGCGACCAAGATCCTCCTCCCCGCCCTCATGCCGCTGCAGGCCGAGCTCGACCCCGACACCTACGGCGGCGCCATGCTCCTCGGGGTCGACGGTGTCTGCATCATCAGCCACGGCTCCAGCTCGGCCCGGGCCATCGTCAACGCCGTCGCCCTGGCCTCCGAGATGGTGAGCGGGGACCTCGTCGGCCTCCTCCGCCAGGCGGTGGCCACCCCGAGCTGACGTTTTCGGTGCGTAGGGCGTCGTAATTTCGGCCGTTTCGGCCCCATTCACGACGCCCCATGCACCGAAACGCCCTGAAGGTGCGTTCACAAGCGCACAAGCCGGGTGAACGCTAGACTTTCTGACGATTTCCAACCCCCGGATGAGGAGAAGTGCGCGGCTGTGCCTGCCGAAACCGATGTCGAGCAGGGACCGCTGGACCGCCAGGAGGTCCTGCAGCTGGTCCGTGACCGCTTGGCGGACATCCTCGAGATCGACCCCGCGGGCATCGCCGAGGGGGCGTCGTTCGTCAACGACCTGGATGCCGACTCGCTGGCCATGATCCAGCTGGTCGAGGATCTGGAGAAGGAGCTCGGCGAGCGGGTCGGCGGGTTCCGTATCGAGGACGAGGACCTCGAGGATCTGAAGACGGTCCGAGACGCCGTGGACTACGTGCTGGGGCGCGTCGGCGGGCCTGCAAGCCAGTGACCGGCTCCTCCTGAGCGACCAGTTGGAGCCGGAGGGCTTGGGTGAACGCCTCGGGCGGCCCTTCGCCGACCGCGAGCTTCTGGCGCGGGCCATGGCCCACCGGTCGTGGTGCGCGGAGACCCCGGGGGAGCTCTCCAACGAGCGGTTGGAGTTCCTGGGCGACGCCGTCCTGGGCCTCGTCGTCACCGACTACCTGTACCGCAACTACCCGGAGCTGCCCGAGGGCCAGCTGGCCCAGGTGCGGGCGTCGGTGGTGAACGCCGAGGCCCTGGCCGAGGTGGCCGAGGAGATCGACATCGGGGCCGGGCTGCGGCTGGGCAAGGGCGAGGACAACTCCGGCGGCCGGGAGAAGCCGTCCATCCTGTCGGACGCCATGGAGGCGGTCATCGGCGCGGTCTACATCGACGGGGGCTGGGACGCGGCCGAGGAGCTGGTCATGAAGCTGCTCGGCGAGCGCATCATCGAGGGCGCCGCCGGCCCGGGCGGGCACGACTTCAAGACCCGGCTCCAGGAGCTGTGCGCCCGCACGTACGACGAGCTCCCCCGGTATCATCACGTGTCCGAGGGACCGGACCACGCCAAGCGGTTCTCCGCCACCGTCTCGGTGAACGGCGAGACCCTGGGCCGGGGCGAAGGTCGCTCGAAGAAGCAGGCCGAGCAGGCCGCGGCGCGGGTGGCTTATGCCCGCCTGGCCGGCGCGGGCCTGCCCACGGAAATTCCCGATACCGAAGAGGACGATGCCTGAGCTGCCCGAGGTCGAAACCATCCGCCGTGACCTGGACAAGGAGGTGGTGGGCAAGCGGGTGAAGACGGTGGAGGTGACCGGCATGCGGTCCATCCGTCGCCACCCGAACAAGAAGCACTTCATCGCCAAGCTCGAAGGCCGCAAGCTGGCCGGCGTCGAGCGCAGGGGCAAGTACCTGCTCGTCCGCCTGGACGACGGCGACGTCCTCGTCGTCCACCTCGGGATGAGCGGCCAGCTCCTGCGGGCCCGGAGCGAGGCGCGGGACCCCCTGACCAAGCACACCCACGTCGTCATCACCTTCACCCAGGGCGGCCAGCTCCGCTTCGTCGACCCCCGCACGTTCGGCGAGCTGTTCGTGACCACCCCGGAGGAGCTGCCCGACGAGGTGCCCGAGCTGGCCCATCTGGGCTTCGACCCGGTCGAGGACATGATGAGCTGGACCAAGTTCGGCGAGCTGCTCGTCGCCCGCAAGATGAAGCTCAAGACGCTCCTGATGGACCAGAAGTTCACCGCCGGCATCGGCAACATCTACAGCGACGAGATCCTCTTCGCCGCCGGGCTGCGCTACGACCGCTCGTCGGAGACCCTCTCCTCCCAGGAGGTCCGGCGCCTGTACCGGGCCATGGTCGAGACCCTGCAGGACGCCATCAAGCACCGGGGCTCGTCGCTGTCGGACGAGCAGTACCGGGACCTGTTCGGGAAGATGGGCGAGTACCAGACCATGCACAAGGTCTACGACCGGGAGGGCGAGGCCTGCCGGCGGTGCCGCAGCACCATCGTGCGGGTCAAGTTCAACGGCCGGTCGACGTTCCTGTGCCCCCAGTGCCAGGTGTGACCCCGGGCTGATCCTTCCTCCGGCGGCCGGCGACTACTAGCGTTGGAATTACATGTTTCTCCGGTCGCTCACCATCAAGGGGTTCAAGTCCTTCGCCGACACCACCCGGCTGGAGCTGGAGCCGGGGCTGACCGCCGTGGTGGGGCCGAACGGCAGCGGCAAGTCGAACATCGTCGACGCGGTGGCGTGGGTGCTCGGGGCCCAGGGGCCCCGGTCGGTGCGCTCGACCCGGATGGACGATGTCATCTTCGCCGGCAGCGGCAAGCGGGCCGCCCTGGGCCGGGCCGAGGTGGCCCTGACCATCGACAACTCGTCGGGCTTGCTGCCCATCGGCCTGAGCGAGGTCACGATCACCCGCACCCTCTTCCGCACCTCGGGGGAGTCTGAGTACGCCATCAACGGGGCGCCGTGCCGGCTGCTCGACGTCCAGGAGCTGCTGTCCGACACCGGGGTGGGCCGCCAGCAGCACGTCATCGTGTCCCAGGGCAACCTGGACGCCGTCCTCGACGCCCGCCCGGAGGACCGGCGGCTGATCGTCGAGGAGGCCGCCGGCATCCTCAAGTTCCGCCGGCGCAAGGAGAAGGCCGAGCGCCGGCTGGAGGCCACCGAGGCCAACCTCGTCCGCCTGGCCGACCTGTCCCGGGAGGTCGGCCGCCAGCTGAAGCCCCTGGAGCGCCAGGCCGACGCCGCCCGCCGCCACGACGCCCTGGCCGCCGAGCTGCGGGCCCTGCGCCTCCACCTGGCCGGCCGGGAGCTGGCCGCCCTGTCCGCCCGGCGGGAGGCGGCCGCCGCCGCCCACGCCCGACTGGGGGTCGAGGAAGCGGCCGTCCGGGCCCAGCTCGGGGGGCTCGACTCGTCGGTGGCGGCGGCCGAGGCCTGGGTGGCAGCCGCCGGCGGCCGCGGGCTGGGCGAGGCCGTCGGCCGGCTGGAGGCGCTGCGGGAGCGGGCCCGGGGCCTGGCCGCCCTGCTGGCCGAGCGCCAGCGGTCACTCGGCCGGGACCGGTCGGTGGCCGTCGACGCCAGCGTCGTCTCGTCGCTCGAGTCCGAGGCGGCCCGCCTGGGCGCCGAGCTGGCCGACGTGACGGCCGAGGACGAAGCCCTGGCGCCCATCCGGGCGGAAGCGACGGAGGAGGAGCGGGCCGCCGCCGCCGAGCTGGCCGAGCTTCCCGCCCCCGGCCCCCGGCCGGACCGGGCCGCCGAGGCCCGGGGCGAGCTGGGAGCGGTCCGGGCCGGCGCCGAGCGGGGCCGGGCCGAGATGGGCCGCCTGGACGCCCAGCTCGCCGCCCTGGCCGAGCGGGCCGAGGCCCTCGACGCCGAGGTCGCCATCCGCCAGGCCGAGGTCGACCAACGCGGCGCCGAGGAGCGGGCCACGGTCGAGGTCGCCACTGCGGCCGAGGCGGCCAAGACCGCGGCGACGACCGCCCTGGAGGGGGCGCGCAGCGCGGCCCGGGCCGCCGCCGCCGACGCGCAGCGGTGGGCGGCCCGGGCCGAGGCGCTGGCCGAGGCGGTGGCCGACGCCGCCGGGGCCACGTCGGTCGACCGGATGGCGGGCGACGCCGACGTCCTCGGCCCCCTGGCCGAGCTGGTGCAGGTCGACCCGGGGTGGGAGGCGGCGTGGTCGGCCGCCGTCGCCGAGCTGGCCGGCACCGTCGTGGTGGACGGGGTGGGCGCCGCCCGCCGGCTCCTGGCCGGCGCCGAGGAGGGCGCCGCGGTGCTGGCCCTCGGCGGCCCCGCCCCGGCACCGAGCACGGCGCCGGCCGGCCTTCCCGGGGGGTCGCTGCGGGCCCACGTCCACGCCGCCCACCCCGGGGTGGAGCGGGTGCTGGACCTCCTGCTGGCCACGGTGGTCGTGGTCGGGGGCGACTGGTCCGAGGCGCTGGACGTGAGCCTGGCCCACCCGGAGATGATCGCCGTCACCCGAACGGGGGACCGCTTCGGCGCCACTGCTTGGCGGCGGGGCAACAGTCGCGCCGCGGCCACCCGGGCCGCCCTCGACGAGGCCCGGTTGCAGGTTGCCGAGGCGGCCGCCGCGACGGCCGCCGCCGACGCCCGTCAGGCCGAGGCGTCCGTCGCCGCCGAGGCCGCCATGGCGGCGTGGAAGGGGGCGGCGGGCGCCGCCGACGCCGCCTCCCGGGCGTCCCGGGCGTCGCGGGCCGACCTGGACCGCGCTCGGGCCCGGCTGCGGGAGGCCACCGCCACCGCTGACGGCGTCCGCACCCACCTCGAGCAGCTGGCTCGGCGGGTGGCGGCCGACGAGTCGCGGATGGGCGAGCTGGGCCAGCTCCTCCCCGTGCTGGAGGCGGAAGAGGCGGCCGGGGCGGAGGCCGCCGACCGCCTGTTGCTGGCCCGCCAGCAGGTCCAGGACCGGCTGGCCGCCCTGCGCAGCCGGCGCACGGAGGTCGACGGCCAGGCCAAGGCGCTGGGGGAGCGTCGCACCTACCTCAGCCGCCGGCTGGCCGACGTGGAGGAGCGCCTGGCCCGCCACACACGCGAGCGGGCCGAGGCCGGGGCCCGCCGCCACGAGATCGAGCTCCTCACCCTACGTACCGGGCGGCTGGACGGGGTGGTCGCCCGGTCCCTGCACGCCATCGAGGCCGAGCTGGTCGGGCTCCGGGACCGCCGGGACCGCCAGGCCCGGGCCCTGGCCGAGGCCGCTGGTCGCCTGGAGAACCTCCGTCGCCAGCGTCAGGCGGCCGAGCGCCGGCTGGAGGAGGTCCGCGAGCACCTGCGCCGGGCCGAGCTGGACGACGCCGAGGCCCGCATGCGGGCGGAGGCGGCGGTGGAGGCCCTGCGCCGGGAGCTGGACTGCGAACCCGATGCCGCCGTGGCCGCCCCGTGCCCGCCGCTGGCCCCCGGGACCAGCCCCCCGACCCGGGTGCGGGAGCTGGAGCGGGAGCTGCGCCTGATGGGGCCGGTCAACCCCCTGGCCCTGGAGGAGCTGGCCGCCCTGCAGGAGCGCCACGCCTTCCTGGGCGCCCAGCTCGACGACGTCAAGGGCACCCGCCGGGAGCTGGCCAAGGTCATCCGGGCGGTGGAGACCGAGATGGCCCAGCTGCTGGCCGCGGCCTACGCCGACGTGGCCGACCACTTCACCCGCCTGTTCGAGACCCTGTTCCCCGGCGGCCAGGGGCGCCTGCGCCTCACCGACCCCGACAACCTGCTGGAAGCCGGGATCGAGGTCGAGGCCCGCCCGGCGGGCAAGAACGTGCGCAAGCTGTCGCTGCTGTCCGGGGGTGAGCGGTCCCTGGTGGCGGTGGCGTTCCTGTTCGCCGTGTTCCGCAGCCGGCCGTCGCCCTTCTACCTGCTCGACGAGGTGGAGGCCGCCCTCGACGACGTCAACCTGACCCGCTTCCTGGACCTGCTCGGCGAGTTCCGCCAGGAGGCCCAGCTGCTGGTCGTGACCCACCAGAAGCGGACCATGGAGGCGGCCGACTGCCTGTACGGGGTCACCATGCAGCCCGGCGGTTCTTCCCGGGTGGTCTCCGAGCGCATGCGGGCCCCCGCCTAGGCCAACAAGGCCGCACCCCACGGGGCGCCATGCCAGTACCCTACGGCCATGGAGATCGTCCTCGGCCTGCTGGCTGTGCTGGTCGTGAGCGGCCTGGTGGCCGCGTTCGTCGCCGCCCGACCGAGGCGCCGGAACGCCGAGCTCGAGCCCCCGCCGGTCGCCCCCCCGCTGCCGGCGCCCGAGGCCAAGGCCCCGGCCAAGCCGCCGAAGGCCAAGCGGCCGACCATCCCGACCGAAGAGGAGCTGGCCCGCCAAGCCGCCGAGGTGGTGGCCGAGGCCGAGGCCGTCCTGGCCGGGGCGCGCGAGGCGCCGGTCGAACCGGCCGAGCCGGCGGCGCCGCCCGCCAAGCCCCGCTTCCGCGACCGGCTGGGCAAGGCCCGGGGGCTGCTGGCCGGGTACCTGGGCTCGGTCCGGGCTCGCACCAAGATCGACGAGGACACCTGGGACGAGCTGGAGGAGGCGCTGATCCGGGCCGACGTGGGCATCACCGCCACCACCGCCCTGCTCGACCAGCTCCGGGCCCAGGCCAAGGCCGAGAACATCACCAGCCCCGAGCTGCTGGTCGACGCCCTCAAGGACAACCTCAAGAAGCGCCTGTCCATCGCCGACCGCACCCTGCGCATCGAGCCCGGCATACCCAACGTCTGGCTGTTCGTCGGGGTCAACGGCGTGGGCAAGACCACCACCATCGGCAAGGTGGGCCACCAGCAGGTGGGCGAGGGTCGCACCGTGATCATGGCCGCGGGCGACACGTTCCGGGCCGCGGCCGCCGAGCAGCTCGAGCTGTGGTCCAAGCGGGTGGGCGCCCAGCTGGTCCGCGGCAACGAGGGGGGCGACCCCGGCGCGGTGGTGTTCGACGCCGTCGAGCGGGCCGCCGCCCGCCAGACCGACCTGGTCCTGGCCGACACCGCCGGCCGCCTGCACACCAAGGTCAACCTCATGGAGGAGCTGAAGAAGGTGCGGCGGGTGGCCGACAAGCCCCCCGGCAAGGTGACCGAGGTGCTCCTGGTCATCGACGCCACCACCGGCCAGAACGGCCTGGTCCAGGCCAAGCAGTTCACCGAGGCGGTCGAGGTCACCGGGGTGGTGCTGACCAAGCTCGACGGGACGGCCAAGGGCGGCATCGTCCTGGCCATCCAGAACGACCTGGGCATCCCGATCAAGCTGGTCGGCCTGGGCGAGACCGCGGACGACCTCATCGCCTTCGACCCCGACGAGTTCATCGACGCCCTCTTCAACTAGGCGGCGCGGCCCGGGCCTGGCCCTGGCCCTACTGGTGCTGCTGCCGGTCACCGCCTGCCGGTCGTCGCCGTCGTCGGGCGCCCCGGGCGCCCCGGAGCCCTTCCGGCCCCGCAACTACGCCGCCCTGGGCGACTCCTACGCCGCCGGCGAGGGCCTGCCCCCGTTCGAGCCCGGCTCGGGCGACTGCGACCGCAGCCCGTCGGCCTACCCGCGACTGGTGGCCGCCCAGGAAGGGTCGGCCCTGAACTTCGCCCCCTGCGCCGGCGCCATGGTCGCCGACGTGGTCGGTGCCGGGCAGCTGGCCACCGTCGACCCCAACGCCGACCTGGTCACCGTCACCATGGGCGGCAACGACCTGGAGTTCGCCCGGGTGGTGGCCGACTGCCTGGTCGGCGCCCAGCCGTGCTCGACCGACGACGCCGACGTGGAGGCGGCGCTGCAGCGCCTGGGGCCGGCCCTGGAGGACGGCTACCGCCAGATCAAGGCCCGCGCCCCGCGGGCCCGGATCGTGGTCGTCGGCTACCCCCAGCTGGTGGCCGACCCGGCCCGGGCCGACCTCGACACCTGCCCGTCGCTCGCCTCGCCGCTGCCCGGCCGCCGGATCGATGCCGCCGACGGCCGCTGGCTGCGGGAGAAGGGGGCCAGGCTGTCGGCGGTCGTCGCCGGCGCCGCCCGGGCGGTGGGGGTGTCGTACGTCGACGTGGCCGCCGACTTCGCCGGCCACGAGGCCTGTTCCGCCGACCCCTGGCTGACCGGCGTGATCCTCACCAACCTCCGGGCCTCGTTCCACCCGACGCCGGCCGGGCAGGCCGAGCTGGCCCGCCTCGTCATCGCCGCCCTGGCCTGACCCCCCCCCTCGTTTTGGCTGCATTTACCCGCCCCGGGGGTGGCTAACTGCAGCCAAAACGGTCGGGGGGATGTCCGGTAGCCTGGGCGCAGCCATGTTCGAGTCACTGTCCGACCGGTTCGAGGGGATCTTCAAGCGCCTGCGCGGCCGCGGCCGCATGGGCGAGGCCGAGGTCGACGAGGTCCTGCGCGAGATCCGGGTCGCCCTGCTCGAGGCCGACGTCAACTTCAAGGTGGTCAAGAACCTGGTCGCCCGCATCCGGGAGCAGTGCGTGGGCGCCGACCTGTCGGCCAGCCTCAGCCCGGCCCAGCAGGTCATCAAGATCGTCCACCAGGAGCTGATCAACGCCCTGGGCGGCCAGAACCTCAAGATCACCTACGCCTCGCGGCCGCCGACCGTCGTCCTGCTGGCCGGCCTGCAGGGCTCGGGCAAGACCACGGCCTCCGGGAAGCTGGCCAAGTGGTTCCGGGCCCAGGGCCGCAACCCGATGCTCGTGGGCGCCGACCTCCAGCGCCCCGCCGCGGTCGAGCAACTGCGGGTGCTGGGCGGCCAGGTGGGGGTCCCGGTGTTCTCGGAGCCCACCGACCCGGTCTCGGTGGCCAAGGCGGGGCTGGAGGAGGCCCGGCGCCTCGGCCGGGACGTGCTGATCGTCGACACCGCCGGTCGCCTCCACGTCTACGAAGAGCTGATGGACGAGGTTCGCCACATCTCCGAGGCCGTCCAGCCCAACTACACGTTCCTGGTGGTCGACGCCATGACCGGGCAGGACGCGGTGAACGTGGCCGAGTCGTTCCACCAGGTGTTGGAGATCGACGGGGTCATCCTCTCCAAGCTCGACGGCGACGCCCGGGGTGGCGCCGCGCTGTCGGTCAAGGAGGTCATCGGGCGGCCGATCGCCTTCGCCTCGGTGGGCGAGAAGCTGGGCGACTTCGAGACGTTCCACCCGGACCGGATGGCCAGCCGCATCCTGGGCATGGGCGACGTGCTCACCCTGATCGAGAAGGCCGAGCAGGCCTACGACCAGGAGGAGGCGGCCAAGGCGGCCGAGAAGCTCCAAAAGGGCAGCTTCACCCTCGAGGATTTCCTCGAGCAGATGCAGCAGGTGAAGAAGATGGGGCCGATCCAGAACCTGGTCGGTATGCTGCCCGGGATTCCCAAGGAGCTGAAGAACGCCGAGATCGACGAGAAGGAGATCGGGCGCATCGAGGCGATCATCCGCTCCATGACCCCGGAGGAGCGGCGGGAACCACAGCTCATGAACGGCTCCCGGCGTTTGCGGGTGGCCAACGGCAGCGGGACCTCTACCAACGAGGTCAACCAGCTGCTCAAGCAGTTCAAGGACATGCAGAAGATGATGCGCCTGCTCGGCAAGGGCGGCGGTGGCGGCAAGGGCCGCCCACGCGTGCCGAGCTTCGGATAACGAGAGAGGGACATAGTGGCCGTCAAGCTCCGCCTCATGCGGATGGGTAAGAAGAAGCAGCCGACCTACCGGCTCGTCGCCGCCGACGGCCGGTCGCCGCGCGACGGCCGGTTCATCGAGATGGTCGGGATCTACGACCCGCGGGCCGAGCCGTCCGTGGTCCGGATCGACAACGACAAGGCCGTGGCCTGGCTCCAGAAGGGCGCCCAGCCCACCGACCGGGTCCAGCAGCTGCTGAAGATCTCCGGCGCGTGGGAGCAGTTCAAGCCCGGCAGCTCGGCATGAGCGACGTCGACCTCGACGACGAGGTCGACGAGGGCAACCAGCTGGTCGGGGGGATCTCCCGCACCGTGCTGGAGTACGTGGCCAAGGCCATCGTCGACGACGCCGAGTCGGTGGTCGTCGACGTGGAGGAGAGCCGCAACGGGATCAGCCTGCGCCTGAACGTCTCGCCCGACGACATGGGCCGGGTCATCGGCCGCCGGGGTCGCACGGCCCAGGCCATCCGCACCGTGGTCCGGGCCGCCGCCGCCCGGGAGGGCTTGGACGCCCACGTCGATATCTCAGATTGACTTCGTCAATCGCGGACGGCTTGGACGCCGCCTGCGGCGGCGCGTTCTTGCTGTTCCGTCGAACCAAGCTCGCTTCGCTCGACGGTTCGACGGGGCGGTCGCCGATTCCTTCGGAATCTTGCCCGCCCCTTGCGGACTCGAACTGCGGCGTGGCTGAGCTCCTCGAGGTCGGGAGGATCGTGAAGGCGCACGGGATACGGGGGGAGGTGATCGTCGACCTCATCTCCAATTTGCCGGCGGAGCGGCTTGCCGCGGGGGCGCGCCTGGACTCGGACCGGGGGGAGTTGGAGGTGCTCACCGCCACGCCGCACCAGGGGCGGTGGATCGTGGCGTTTCGGGGGATCGAGGACCGGAACCGGGCGGAGACGTTCCGGGGGACGATCCTGCGGGCGGAGCCGATCGAGGGGGACGAGGACACCCTTTGGGTCCACGAGCTGATCGGGTCGGAGGTGGTGGATACGGCGGGGCGGAGCTACGGGCCGGTCAACGCGGTGGAGGCCAACCCGGCGTCGGACCTGCTGGTGCTGGCCGGCGACAAGCTGGTCCCCCTGGTCTTCGTGGTGTCGAAAATGCCCGGCCGGGTGGTCATCGACCCCCCGGCCGGGCTGCTCGACGACGACGACTGACTAACGCTCCTGGGGGCTCTCGGCCCGGGGGGTCGATGACGTCCGCTCGCGTACCGCGCCGGGCCTGTCCGCTCGGGACGGCTGGGGAGGAGCGCCCCGCCGGCGGAAGGCCAGGACGATCAGCAGGACCAGGCCGGCGGCGATGAGCCCGCCGAAGATGGCCAGGATGATCGGGGCCGTGGTGTTGGTGGTGGCCGGGAGGGCGGAGAAGGCCGCCACCGAGCCGAAGACGTCCTGGGTCTGGCTGTCCGGTGTGGCCAGGCGGGTGTCGGTCCAGCCGAAAGCGGCGTAGTACTTGGTCGACGCCACCCCCGGCGGGTACCGGAGGTCGGAGTTGTAGCTGATGCCGAAGTTGTAGTCGACGGGCCGGTCGTCGACCTGGACGTTCGGGGCCCAGGATGCGCCGCCGTCGGTCGAGTAGGTGTACCGCACGTGGAAGCGGAAGTCGCCCACGTCGCGGTTGTCGAGCCAGACCGCGTCCACCCGGCCGTCCGGCGACACCTGGGCCTGGGGGTAGAAGTTCGTCACCGCCTGCTCGGGCCTGTCGTCACTGATGGCCAGGGGCGGGGTCCACGTCTGGCCGCCGTCGGTCGAGCGCTGGACCACCATGTCGGCAATCCCGGTGGTCGTGGAGGTCTCGGCCGTGGCGGCGTACACGGCGACAAACGTGCCGTTGGCCCCACCCTTCGGCGTCCAACCCAGGCCGGTCATGCTCCCGGTCCCGGCGTAGATCGGCGGTCCCAGCTCCTTGACCTGCCACGTCTTGCCCTGGTCGGTCGAGCGAGCGACGAGCTGCGGGTTCGGGTAGGCGTAGAAGGTGCCCGGCGTCAGCCCCTCACCGGCGCCGTGCGGGGGCGCCGGCGTGTCCTGGTTGGTGAAGTCGCCACCGGCCACGGCCAGGATGGTCCCGTTGTGGGAGGTCAGGAACGGGGCCCCGAACCCGGTCCGCATGATGAGCTTGTAGGGCCGGTCGAGCTGGCGGGTCAGGTTGGTGAAGTCGTTGAGGTTGACCGCGGGACCGAACGTTTCCCCGCCGTCGGTCGACGTCGCCACCATGGGCTTCGGGTCGTTGAGCGACGAGCCGGCGGGGGCGTTGGTGTAGCTGCGGCGGTAACCGAGCGACACCACGTCACGCGGCCCCGACGTGTCTACGGTGAGCCCGGTGACGCCGGTCGCGGTGGCGATGGCGCCGCCCTGCTCCGGCGGCTTGGACCGGTTGTCCTCGACCAGCGTGGTCTTCCAGGTGTCACCGAGGTCGGTCGAGCGGGCCAGGGCGATGCTGGCCCGGCCGTCGCGGGGCCCCTCCTGCCCGCTGATGATGTCGTAGGCCATCAACCCGTAGTACAGGGTGTGGTTGCGCCCCCAGGCGATGGAAGCTTCAGGGACGCCCGAGATGGTCGACGTGCAGAAGGGGTAGCCCGTGGGCGCCGGCGAGCCCTGGGTGAAGTGCCACGTCCGCCCGGCATCGGTCGAGCGGGCGAGGTGGCACGTCCGGCTCCGCAGGTCGGCGACCGCGCCGACGATGACGCGAGGGTTCTCGGGGTCGGCGAGCATCGACGTGGGCGCGGTGTACCCCCGGGTCGGCGATGTGTCGTCCTTCGTCCACTGGGCCGCCGCCGTCACCGACTTGGGCTTGATGGTGTTCGACGCGAACGGAACCTTGTTGAACCTGGTGTAGTTCTGCGGCGTGGGCCCCGGCGCGATCGTCGTGCTCGGCTCGGGGGTGGTCCCCGGCGTTATCTGATCCGGTACGGGCGTGGTGGTGGGCGTCTGCTGGGCCACCGCGGCGCCCGCAGATGCCATGACCAGCGCGGCGGCGGCGGCTGCGATGCCCCGCCGAGGGTTCTTGCCAACGGTCATTCCATTTCCCCCAAACCTTGCCAACTCTCGAGGTGCCCGGCGTCCATCGCCGGCTGCGTCAGAAGTGCAATTACGACTGCGGGATTCGGGCCGCCTCGGTCTCGGGGCCGCGCTGGCGGCCGGCGGCGGCCATCGACAGCGCCACGGCCACGACGAGGGCGACGGCGGCGACGCCCAACCCGATCAGAAGCAGGCTCGCCGTGCTCGGGCCGTGGCCCACCGGGACCGCGGCCGGGCGACTGGCGGGCCCCGCCGGCCCGGCCGCGGGCTGGTTGACGAAGATCGTCGCCCGAGCCGGGACCCCTGCGTTCATGTTGTGGTAGTCCTGCACGGCGATGAGGGCGTGCTCGCCGGTGGGCACGTCCGCGGGGATCGGGACGTTCAGCGTCCAGGAGTTCATCATCACGGAGTTGTTATGGGCCGGCTGGGTGGCGAGGAGCCGGCCCGTCGGCGAATCGAGGTGGATCTCGATCGGCGCGCCGGGCGCGAAATCCTTGCCGGTGACCGCGATCGTCCCGCCGGCCGCCACACTCTGCGGATTGGCCGTCAGGGCGACGACGGCGACGCATGCCCAGGCCACCGCGGCCGGGACCAGCGCGGCGGCGGCCACCATTCCAACCAGCCAGTGTCGACGTGAAGTTCTCATCGGCGCGACGCCCTTCCCACGACACGCGGGTTTACACCCGGTTTCTGACATCTTTTCTGGCCCGCCGGTTTGCCCTCTAAGGTGAAAAGGGTTGGCTCCCTGACCACCGGACGGAACGAGTGGGACTGCCCCCGGAGGAAGAAGAGGCGTTCGCCCGGATCGTGTCGCAGCTTCGCGAGCTGGGGCCATCGAAGGTGCCATGGGGCGCGGCGGCAGTGTGCGTCTGCGTGGTCGCCGCCTCGGTGGCCGTCGGCATCCTCGTCGGCCTCCCTGGCGTGGTGGTCGGGGTCTACTGCGCCACGTTCATCGTGGCCCTCTCCGCCGGCCTCCTGGCGCTGGCCCGGTCCGACCGCCGTCGCCGAAAGGGCTGAATCCCGATCGTTGCCTACCGGCGGCGCAGTGGGGGGACGACGGCCGGCGGGGTGCGGCGGGGCGGGAGGTCGGCCAGCAACTCGGCCGTCGCCGCGGCGACGAGGGCGATGGCCCGCTCGACGGCGGGGGACGCCATCTGGCCGGCGGTGCTGAGCGACCCGACCTTGCGGACGTACTGGCGGGCGGCCGACTCCACCTCCTCGGTGGTGGCGGGAGGTTCGAGGCCTCGGAGCGGGGTGATGTTGCGGCACATGCCGCCGACGATAGGCGTGCCCGCGGGCGTGCGTGGCCCTACCCGATGAGGAAGCCGAGCTGGGCCGCGGTGGTCAGCGAGAGCTCGGCTTCGGCGTCGAAGGGCTGGAGAGACGTCGAGCCGTAGTCGCCGCCGGCGAGCAGGGCGTCGACGCTGTCGTCGCAGGGGTCGATCCCCGCCGCGCTCAGCTCGGACACGGACTGCAGGTCGCCCAGCTTCACCCCGGCCGCCTCGGCCAGCGCCGCCGCCCGCTTGCGGCCATCGGCCACCGCGTCCTTGCGGGCCTTGGCCAGGACGCCGCCGCAGTTGGTGCTGGCGAACTTGGCCCCGCTGGAGTCCGACCGGCCCAGCACGTCCTCGACGGCGCGGACGATGTCCTTGCCGCTGGTGGCGAGGCCGCCGGCCTTGGTCTCGACCTGGACGACAGTGGTGACCCCGTAGTCCGACTGGCTGGTGATGGTGACGTCCTTGCGGTCGATCTTGAGCTTGCCCAGGGCGTCGAACACCTTGTTGCGATCGGCCGTCGACGGCCCGGCCGAGGGGTCGGAGTCGTCGGACTCGAAGAGCACGACCACGTAGGCCTCGTCGGCTTTGGCCTTGGCCGTCGCCGAGCCCAGGGCCCACAGCAGCGGGCGGGCGGCCCCGGCCGACGTCGGGGCGCCGGCGAGGGCGTAGGTGACGGACACGCCGACGTTCAGCTTGACCTCGGGCTTGGCGTCGAAGCCGTCGAGCTGGCCGGCGGAGACCAGCGAGCAGCCGGTGCTCGGCGTGGTCGCCCGCAAGGGGCTGACGTCGGCGTCCTGGCGCACGGCGACGATGCCCCCCAGGCTCAGCTTGCCCGCGTCGGCCAGGGCCTTGGCCTGGGCGTCGGCCTGCTGCAGGGCCTGCTTGCGCAGCGGGGCGCTGGCCGGGTCGCAGTTGGCCAGGGAGAAGGAGGCGCCCGAGGACACCGACCGGCCGAGGACCTTGTCGACCGCGGCGACGATGGCCGGGCCCTTGGCCGCCACCTGGTTCACGGCCACCTTGACCTGGACTCGGGACTGGCCGGTGCGGGGGTCGGGCTCGAAGGTCACGTCACCGCGGGCCACGCCGGTGGCGGCCGCGGCGTTGACCACCGCGGTCCGGTCCTCGGGGCTGAGGCCGGCGCCGGTGAAGGGGTCGCCGCCCCGCAACGGGGGGACGACGACCACGAAGGCCAGGTCGGCGGGCGCCGTGCCGGCGGCCGTGCCCCGCACGGAGAGCCCGGGCGAGGCGCCGCCGGCACCGGCCAGCACGCCGGCGGAGGAGTCGAGCGACAGGAACGCCCCGGCGCTGCCGCCGCCGCCACTGCTCAGGCCACCACTGTCGGCCGAACCCCCGCCGACCGAGATGTCCGGTTCGGTGGCCGGTGCGTCCGCCGCCTTCTTGGGCGACTCGCTGGAGGAGCAGGCCGCGGCCAGCACGGCCAGGGTCAGGCAGCAGGCAAGGTTGATGATCCGGCGTCCGCCGTTCGCGTTCATCCCCCTCAATCGACCACCGGGCCGGAGAACTTGACCCGCGCCCGCCGCTAATGGCCTCGGGCGATCCAGTCGTCGAGGGCGGGGGCTTCGGCGCCGATCGTGGTCGAGTCGCCGTGGCCGGTGTTGACCACGGTCTCCGGGGGCAGGGCCAGCAGCTTCCCCCGGATGGACTCGATGATCGTGGGGAAGTCCGAGTACGAGCGCCCGGTGGCGCCCGGACCGCCGGAGAAGAGGGTGTCGCCCGAGAACACCACCCCGGCCTC
>DATJHJ010000103.1:0-13465 GCA_035494015.1 Acidimicrobiales bacterium | reverse complement strand
TGATGGTGATGGTGGCGCCGCCGGCGCCGGTGATCGTGACGTCGCCCGCGCCGCCGGTGCCGCCGGTACCGCCCATCCCGCCGGTGCCGGTTCCGCCCAGCCCGCCGGTCCCGCCCATGCCACCGGTCCCGATTCCACCGGTGCCGCCGGTGCCGCCCGGGCCCGCGGCGACCAGGTTGACGACGTTGCCGCCGCCCAGGGAGATCGGGCTGGCTGTGCCACCGACCCCGCCGGTGCCGCCGATCACGAAGCTCTCGACCAGGTTGGCCGCCCCGCCGGTGTCGCCCGACACCGACCCCGCGGTCACGTTGGCGCCGGAGTTGGCGAAGCTCGTGGCGTTGCCGGCGGCGACCGTCGCCCCCGTGGCCCCGGATGCGCCGCTGTTGCCCGAGGTGGCGCCGTTGACGCCCGCACCGCCGGGGGTCGAGGTGGCGCCGGTGACCGTGGCGTCGCCGGTGGTCCCCGTGGCGCCGGAGTCGCCGGACGTGGCCGAGGGGACGTTGGTGGCGGTGGAGGTGGCCGCGCCGGTGTTGCCCGTGTTCGTGGCACTGGCCTGCGTGGTCGCGCTGCCGGAGTCGCCCGAGCTGGACCTGGGGTCGGTGCTGATGGTGGCGGTGCCGCCCGCGCCACCGCTGGCCTGGCCGGTGGCCACGCTGGAACCACCGGTGCCGACCGGGCTCCCGGACGCGTTGCCGCCGACGCCGCCGGCGCCGCCGGTGCCGCCCGTACCCGTGCCGCCGACGCCGCCGGTGCCGCCGGTGCCGCCCGTACCCGTGCCGCCCACGCCGCCGGGCCCGCCGGGGCCACCGAGGGCGCCGCCGGTGACGACGAGCACCGCTCGGCCGTTGATCATCGTCGTGCCGGTGCCACCCGTACCGCCGGTGCCGCCCGCGCCGCCCGTGCCGGTGCCACCCACCCCGCCGGTGCCACCCACGCCGCCGATGCCGGTTCCGCCGACGCCGCCGGTGCCCCCGGCCCCGCCCAGGACGGCGTTGAGCACGCTGCCACCGGGACCGGCGATCGGGCTGGCGTTCCCGCCGATGCCGCCGGTACCACCGAGAGCGATGGCGGTGACCACGTTGAGCGCGTCACCGGTGAAGCCCGAGGCCGACGTCGCCTGGACGTTGGCGCCCGAGCTGGCGCCGCTGGAGGCGGTGCCGAGAGCGGTGGCCGCGCCGGTGCCGCCGCTGTTCCCGCTGGTGCCCGACGTCGCCGGGCCACCGATGGCGACGGCGGTGCCCAGGATGGCGGTGTTGGTGGCCGTGGGCTCGGACGACGCCGCCCCGCTGTTGCCCGTCGTGCCCGAGTTGCCCGAGGTGGCGGTGGGCGCCGAGGTGGCGGTCGACGTGGCCGGGCCCGTGTTGCCCGTGTTCGTGGCGCTGGCCTGGGTGGACGCGTTGCCCGAGAAGCCCGATTCGGTCACAGGGGTAACGGTCAGGGTGGACGCCGCGCCGGCGCCCCCGTTGGCCTGCACGGTGGCGACGGCCGAGCCGCCAGTGGCGACCGGGCTCCCGCTGGCGCTGCCGCCCAGGCCACCGGCGCCGCCCGCACCGCCGACCGCAGGGCCACCGGCCCCGCCCGCGCCGCCCGCGCCGCCGATGCCCGGCCCGCCGGGGCCCCCGGGCCCGCCGGGGCCCCCTGCCGCGCCGCCAGGACCGGCCACGCCGGGGACGCCGGTTGCGCCGGGCAGACCGGTGCCCCCGGCACCGCCGGTGCCGCCGGCGCCACCGACCGTGGTGCCGCCGGTTCCGCCCGTGCCACCCGTGCCGCCGGCGAGGAGGTTGACGGCGAGGCCACCGCCGGCCGCCAGGGCCAGGGTCCCGCCCCCGTTGCCACCGTCGCCCGGGAGGACCAGTGCGGTGACGGCGTTGGCCGCCGTACCCGTGTCGCCCGACAGCGCGCCACCGGCGGTGTTCGCACCGGAGTTGGCGAAGCTGTCGGCGGCGGCGACCGACGTGGCTGCGCCCGTGGTCCCGCTGTTGCCGCTGTTGCCCGAGGTGGCCGGCCCGGCGGCCGCCACCGCGGAGCCGAGGATGGCCGTGTTCGTCGCCGTCGGGCTCGAATCGGCGTTCCCGGTGTTGCCGGTGTTGGCGGAGTTGCCGGAACGGGCCGTCGGAGCGGCCACGGCCGAGGACCGGGCCGGGCCGGTGTTTCCGGTGTTGGTGGCGCTGGTCTGGGAGACGGCGTCGCCCGTGTCGCCCGAGGTGACCCTGGAGGTCAGGGTGAGGGCGCCGAGGCCGCCGGCACCACCGTTGGACTCACCCGTGGCCACGCTGCTCCCGCCGCGCGCGGTCGGCGAGCCTGACGCCGCGCCGGCGCCGCCGCCGATGCCGCCGATGCCCGCGGTGCCGGCCGGCCCGCCGACCCCGCCCACGCCACCGGCCGCGCCGGCGCCGCCCGCCGCGCCGGCAGCCCCGGCTGCGCCGGGCGTACCTGCCGCGCCAGTGGCGCCGGCGGTCCCCGCGGTGGCCACGATCAGGTTGAGGGCGATGCCCCCCGGGCCCGAGCTGGCGCCCACGGGGCCGCCGCTGCCGCCCAGGCCCCCGACCACGACGGCGGTGGTGGTGTTGACCGCCAGGCCGCTGTTGCCCGACACGGCGAAGCCGGTGGTGCTGGCCCCGGAGTTGGCGAAGCTGTTGGCCGTGCCGACGGAGCTGGCATTGCCGGTGCCGCCCGAGGCGCCGGAGGCGCCGGAGGTCACCGGGGCGCCGACCACGTCGATCTGGGCCAGGCCGGAGCGGGTGCCGAAGACGTTGGCGATGCCGAGGATGCCGGTGTTGAGGGCGAAGGGGTTGGAGGTGGGCACGCCGGGGGTGCCGGGGGTACCGGAGTTGCCCGTCTGGGCGGTGGGGTTGGAGGTCGCCGAGGAGACGGCCGGGCCGGTGGCGCCGGTGTTGGTGGAGGACGACTGCACGGTGGCGTCGCCGCTGGTGCCCGAGGTGGCGGCCGGGGTGATGGCCAGGTTTCCGGCCCCACCCGCCCCGCCGTTGGAGGCACCGGTGGCGACCGAGGAGCCGCCAGTGGCCGCGGTGCCGGTCCCGGCCGTGGCCGCAGGGCCGGCGACGGCGTTGACCGCCGGACCGCCGGTGCCGGAGGCGGCCACCGCGGGGCCGCCGGAGCCGCCGGTGCCGCCGGTGACCGCGGCGTTGGTGGCGTTGCTGGCGTCGCCCGTGGTGCCGGAGACCGAGTTGGCGTTGGAGGCGGCGCCGGAGTTCGAGGACGAGCGGGCGGTGCCCACGCTGGCCGCGCTGCCGGTGCAGCCGCTGGCCGAGGGGGTCTGGCCCGCCGGGCAGGTCTCAGCGGCGGCGCCCGGCGCAGGCGCCGGTGCCTGGGCCGGCTGGGCCGACGACGGCAGGGTCGACGGCGTCGCCGTGGTGGTGGGCCCGGGCAGGGTGGCCGGCGTCTGGGCCACGGCCGAGCCGGCGCCCAGGACGACCAGGATGGCGGCGAGGACCGCACCCAGGAGGGCGGACACGCTCGTGATCAGCTGCTTTGCCGGCTTACCCATTGTTCTTTGCCATCCCTTGTCGTTCGACCCGCCCGCCGGCCACGCGCGCACTGCGTCGTGGCCTCATGAGTGGCGTGGTTCTAGCACGCCGCTTTCGGGCAAGGAAGGACCGGTCCGGGCGGCAAAACCACCGTGACCTGGGCTTTTACGGCCTGTTGGAGCCCCGTTGGAACCAACAACGACCCTCGTTGGAGCCTCAGGACGAGCCTGGGGGCGCCCGGCGGGCCCCGGAAGGCAGGCCGACGGCCCGCCGCGGGCCCGTAGTGCGCCGCAGAAAAAATTTCGGCCCTACCGGTTGTCGCCCGCCCCCCCGGTCCGCTGATGGATGCCACGAAACCCGTGTTGGACGGGTGTCAACCTCAACAGGAGGCCTTCGACGGGGTGTTGGACGGCCCGGTGGGCTCCTTGCAGGTCCGCAAGTAGTCGACCTGCGGAGTGGACGGCCAGGCCGGGAGCCGGGGGCTTGGCCGGGTTCAGCCGGTTGCCGCCCACGCCGAGCCCCTGGTGAGGGACGCTTCGGCCGAGCCCGTGGCCTGGACTCTTGCGGTGTCGGAGAGGGGACTTGAACCCCTACGCCCTATGCGGGCACCAGGCCCTCAACCTGGCGCGTCTGCCTATTCCGCCACTCCGACGTGACCCGGCCCCACTGTACGCCACTCGCCCACTAGTGGCCCGAGCCCACCCGGACCTTGGTGGCGTCGAAGGTGCCCATGCCGGTCACGACCAGGCCGCTGACCCGGGCCGAGGCCACCGACTCGAACTGGAACTGGGCCATGGGGATGATCGGCATCTGGTCGAGCACGAGCTTCTCAGCCGCTTGGTAGGCGCCGAGGCGCTTGGCTTCGTCGGGCTCGGCCCGGCCGTTGTTCAGGGTGGCGTCCACCGGGGGCGACGAGAACCCGGTGATGTTGTCCCGGGTGGCCGACTTGAACAGCGGGGTGAGGAAGGCGTCGGCCGTGGGGTAGGCGCCGATCCAGCCCAGGCGGAAGAGCTCCTGCTGGCCGCTCACCGCGAAGCGCAGGTAGTCGGCGTAGGTGTGGGGGCGGAGGTTGGCCGTGATGCCGACGTCGCGGAGGTTGGCCTGCATGGCCTGGGCGACGGCCCGCTGGGTGCCGTCGTCGTCGAAGTCGAGCTGGATCTCCGGGACCGGCTTGCCGGCGGGGAAGGCGTCGGCCAGCAGGGCCCGGGCCCGGTCGGGGTTGTGGGCGCAGCGGTCGCCGCAGGCGTCGGGCTGGGCGCCGGGCACCCCCTGGGGCACGAGGCCGTTGAGCACCGTGGCCGAGGGCCCGTAGACCACCCGCAGGATGGCGTCCCGGTCGAGGGCGGCCACGATGGCCTGCCGGAAGCGGACGTCGGCGAACTTCGGGTTCTTGAGGTTGAAGCCATAGAACAGCTCGCCCAGGTAGGGCTTGGACGCCCCCGGGCCGCGCTGCTGGGCCACCTCCTCCACCCGGTCGGGCGGGACCGCCGTCCAGTCGAGCTGCCCGGCCAGGAAGGCGCTGTAGCCGGCGGCCGCGTCCTGCTCGAGGTAGACGTCGACCGCCCGCACCGCCGGGGTCACCGGGGCGGGAGCGGGCACGAGGTGGAGGAGGTCGTCGCGCCGGCTCTGGAGCATGAACGGGCCGCTGCCGACCGGATCGGTGGCGAAGTTGGGCGACTCGGCCGTCACCGCCTCCTTGGGGACGATGCCGAAGGTCGGGTGGCCGAGAACGGCGGGCAGGGACGACATGGGCTGGTCCAGCTCGATGTGGACGACGTCGGCCTTGGTCACCGTCACCCCGGCCAGGGCGTCGGTCTTGCCGTCGACATTGACGGCCCGGAAGCCGGACACCGGCTCCAGCTGCGCCGCGGCCGGCGACGACGACCCCTTCTTGGCGATCCGCTCCAGGGTGAACTTGACGTCGGCCGGCGTGACGGCGCGGCCGTTCGAGAAGGCGGCGCCCGGGCGGATGGTGAAGTCCCACTTCTTCTGGTCCGGGCTGGACTGCCAGCTGGCGGCCAGGGCGGGCTGCACGGCCAGGGTCTCGGGGTCGTAGCTGGTCAGGCCGTCGAAGAGCTGGTCGGCCACCAGCAGCTCCCCCGGGGTGCGGGCTTGGGCCGGGTCGAGCGACTGCGGCCGCTCGATGCCGATCCGGAGCACGCCCGGTGGGGCCTCGTCGGCGCCGCGCCGGACGGCGGCGGGGTGCGACGGGGTACAGGCGGCGAGCAGGACCAGCGCGACTGCCGCCGAGCGGTACCGCATTCGACCCGAAGGCGCTTTAGTTGCCCGGGGGCTGCGCCCCCGACGCACGGCTGCGCCGTGCTCCCCCATCCCCGCCCGGCTCGCTGGCGCTCGCCCGGTCGGTGGCGGTTGCCATCGACACGTCGTTGTCGATCGGAGTGGGCAACCGCCTACGCGCCCTGGAGCCGGATGGCGAGGATGATGGTCGTGAACCCGAAGATGATGGCGAACGAGACCGTGATGCGGTCCAGGTTCTTCTCGACCACGGTCGACCCGGCCGACGCCGCGCCCATGCCGCCGCCGAACATGTCGGACAGGCCGCCGCCCCGGCCGCTGTGGAGCAGCACCAGGACGACCAGCATGAGCGAGACGATGACGTGGATGACCATGACGAAGGCCGTCAGCATGAGGGGACAGCCTACCCGGGCAAGCGGTACTGCACGATGCGGGCGAACTCGTCGGGGTCGAGGCTGGCCCCGCCGACCAGGGCGCCGTCGATGTCGGGCTGGCTCATGAGCTCGGCGATGTTCGACGGCTTGACCGACCCGCCGTACTGGATGCGGACCTTCTGCGCCGTCTCCGCGCCCGCCACCTCCCCGGCCACCCGGCGGATGAGGCCGATGGTGGCCTGGGCGTCCTCGGGGGTGGCGGTCCGGCCGGTGCCGATGGCCCAGATGGGCTCGTAGGCGATCACCAGCCCGGCCACCTGCTCGGCGGGCAGGCCCTTGAGGGCGGCGTCCACCTGGCCGCGCACCTTGTCGTCGGTCGAGCCCGCCTCCCGCTCCTCCAGGGTCTCGCCCACGCACACGATCGGCGTCATGCCCCCGGCGATGACCGCCTCGATCTTGCGCCGCACCTCGGCATCGGTCTCCCCGAACAGCTCCCGCCGCTCCGAGTGCCCGACGATGACGTACACGACGTCCAGCTTGGCCAGCATGGGCACGCTGACCTCGCCGGTGAAGGCCCCCTTGGGCTCCCAGTGGCAGTTCTGGGCGCCCAGGGCGATGGGGATGCGCTGGTCGTCGAGCAGCAGCTGGATGGACCGCAGTGCGGTGAAGGCCGGGTGGACGGACACGTCGACGGCGGCGTAGTCCTCCGACGTCAGCCGGTACGACAGCTTCTGCACCACCTGGATGGCTTCCAGGTGGTTGTGGTGCATCTTCCAGTTGCCGCTGATCAGCGGCCGGCGGCCCGTGCTGTCACTTTGGGGCATTCGACGCCTCTCGTAAGGCTGCGAGGCCGGGCAGGTCGCCCTTCTCGAGCAACTCCAGGGACGCCCCGCCGCCCGTCGAAACGTGGTCGATGCGCAGGTCCAAGCCGAACTTGGCCACCGCGGCGGCGCTGTCGCCCCCGCCCACCACGCTGAACCCGTGGGAGTCGGCCACCGCCTCGGCCACCATGACCGTCCCCTCCTGGAACCGGGGATCCTCGAACATGCCCATGGGGCCGTTCCAGAGGATGGTGCCCGCGTTCTCCAGCGGGCTGATGAAGTGCAGGGTGGTCTCGGGCCCGATGTCGAGCCCCTTCCAACCGGCGGGGATGTCGCCGGGGAAGACCTGGACCTCCTCGTTGGGGCCCATGGCCACGATGTCGGTCGGGATCATCAGCTTGTGGTGGGTCTCGCCGGCCAGGAACCGCTTGCAGTGCTCGACCCAGTCGGGCTCGACCAGCGAGTCCCCCACCTGCTTGCCCTGGGCCAGGAAGAAGGTAAAGCACATGGCCCCGCCGATGGCCAGGTGGTCCACCTTGTCGATCAGCGCCTCGATGACCCCCATCTTGGAGCTCACCTTGGACCCGCCGAGGATGGCCACGAACGGCCGGTGGGGCCGGTCGAGGAGGTCGCCCAGCACCTGGACCTCCCGGGCCAGGAGGCGCCCGGCCGCGCTCGGGAGCCGGGCCGGCGGGCCCATCACCGAGGCGTGGGCCCGGTGGCAGGCCCCGAAGGCATCGTTCACGTAGAGGTCGAAACCCTCGACCAACCGGTCGACAAAGCCCTGGTCATTGGCCTCTTCACCCGGATCGAACCTCAAGTTGTCCATGAGGTCGACCCCGGGAGCGAGCTGGTTCAGCCGCTCCCGGACGGGGTCCATGGAGTACTTCGGGTCGGGCTTGCCGTCAGGCCGCCCGAGGTGGCTGCAGGCGGTGACGCTGGCGCCCCGCTCCTGCAGCCACTCGATGGTCGGCAGGGCGGCGGTGATGCGCAGGTCGTCGTCGATGCGGCCGTCGGTGATGGGCACGTTGAAGTCGGCCCGCAGGAGGACGTTCTTGCCCGACGGGTCGGGCAGATCCTCCAGGACAGGTAGCCCGATGTGGTGGTGGGACTCGCCCACCTACTGGTTGGCGGCGCCGACGATGCGGGCCAGGTCGACCAGCCGGTTGGAGTAGCCCCACTCGTTGTCGTACCAGCCCATCACCTTCACCAGGCTGCCCATGGCCATGGTGGAGCCGGGGCTGAAGGTGCACGACGCCGGCGAGCCGATGATGTCCGAGGACACGATCTTGTCCTCGGTGTAGTCCATGACCTTGGCCAGCGGGCCCTCGGTGGCCGCGGCCTTGAAGGCGGCGTTGACCTCGTCGACGGTGACGTCGCGGCCGAGGATGGCGGTGAGGTCGGTGATGGAGCCGTCCTTCACCGGCACCCGGAGGGCGGTGCCGTCGAGCCGGCCCTTCATGGCCTCCAGGACGAGCGACGTGGCCTTGGCCGCCCCGGTGGAGTTCGGCACGATGCTCTGGGCCGCGGCCCGCATGCGGAGCAGGTCACCGCTCTTGTTGACCACGTCGAGCAGGCCCTGGTCGTTGGTGTAGGCGTGCACCGTGGTCATCAGGCCCTTGTCGATGCCGAAGGCGTCGTCGAGGACCTTCACCATGGGCACGAAGCAGTTGGTCGTGCACGAGGCGTTGGAGACGACGGTGTGGCTGGCCGCGTCGAAGGTGTCGTCGTTGACGCCGACCACGAAGGTAGCGTCGACGTTGGAGGCCGGGGCCGAGATGATGACGCGGGGGGCGCCCCCCTCGATGTGGGCCCGCGCCTTGTTGCCGTCGGTGAAGAAGCCGGTGGACTCGATGACCACGTCGACGCCGACGTCACCCCACGGCAGGGCCTTGGGGTCCTGCTCGCTGAACACCTTGACCAGCCGGTCCCCGATCTGGAAGCCGTCGTCGGTAACCTCGACCGACTGGCCGAAGCGGCCGTGCGTCGAGTCGTACTTGAGCAGGTGCGCGTTGATCGACGGCGAGGTCAGGTCGTTGATGGCCACGACCTCAACGTCACCTCGTTGGTGCGCGGCCCGAAAGAAAATCCGTCCGATACGACCGAAGCCGTTGATGCCGACACGCACTGCCATACGGGTCCCCCTTGGCTGATTTTTCTTGTGTTCTTAACCGAGCAGAGCTTCGAGTGCGGCGGCCAGCAGAGCAGGGTCATGACCCGCCCCATCGGGTTGGGCCACCGGCCGCTGGACGCACTCTACGTCGAGGACGCCCATGGGGAGCGAGTCCGGCTGGCACAGAACCACGTCGATGTCCAATCCGTGGGCCCGCAGGGCGTCCACGTGGGCGGCCACATCGTACCCTTCCGTCTCGGGGAGCTGGGGCCGGAGGTTGCAGACGTAGACCTTGCGGCCCGGGGTCTGCGCCAGCGCTTCCCGCACGTCGGGCACGGCCACGACGGCCAGGACGCTGGTGAAGAGGGACCCCGGGCCGAGCACGACCTGATCGGCGGCGGCGAGGGCGTCGAGGGCGGCCTGGGGCGCCCGGGCGTCGGCCGGGACCAGCGAGACGCCGGCGATGCCCGCCGACCCGGCGACCGCAACCTGCCCGGTGATGGAGCCGGCCCCGTCGTCGCCGGCGCCGCGGATGACGGCCTTCAGCACGACCGGCTCGGTGGTGGCCGGCACCACCCGCCCCACCGCGCCCAGCAGGCGGCCGGCCTCGGCCAGCGCCTGCTCGAAGTCGCCCGTGGACGCGGCCAGCCCGGTGAGCACCAGGTTCCCGAAGGCGTGGCCCTGCAGCTCGCCGGCGTCGAACCGGTGCTCGAAGGCGGTCGTCCACAGTGAGGCGGGGTCGGCCAGGGCGACCAGGCACTTGCGCAGGTCCCCCGGCGGCGGGATCCCGAAGGCGGCCCGCAACCGCCCGCTCGACCCGCCGTCGTCGGCCACCGAGACGATGGCGCACAGGTCGTCGGCATACCGGCGGGCGGCGGCGAGCGTGGCCGCCAGCCCGTGCCCGCCCCCGAGGGCGACCACTCGTGTCATCGTCGCTATTTGCCCAGGTCGCGGTGCTTGACCATCGGATTGAACCCCCGCTTGCGCAGCAGCGACCCCAGCTCCTCGGCCACGTAGACCGACCGGTGGGTGCCGCCGGTGCAGCCCACCCCGATCGAGAGGTAGGACTTGCCCTCCTTGACAAAGGCGGGCAGGAGGAGCTCGAGCAGGCTGTCGAGGCGGTCCAGGAAGGGCCCGGTCTCGGGCTGGGAGGCGACGTACTGGCGGACCGGCTCGTCGAGGCCGGTCAGCGGGCGCAGCTCGTCGACCCAGTGGGGGTTGGGCAGGAACCGGCAGTCGAAGACCAGGTCGACGTCGAGCGGCAGGCCGTGCTTGTAGCCGAAGGAGACCACGTTGGTCTGCAGCGGGACCTCGGCCTCCCGGGCGAACAGGTCGAGGAGCCGGTCGCGCAGCTGATGGACGTTCAGGTCGCTGGTGTCGACGACCACGTCGGCCTCGGACTTGACCGGTTCCAGCAGCGTCCGCTCGCGCTCGATGGCTTCCGACACCCGGTCGGCCCCCGACATGGGGTGGCGCCGCCGGGTGTTCTCGTACCGGCGGACCAGGACCTCGTCGGACGCCTCCAGGAACAGGACCCGGACCCGGGCCCCCGTCTTGCGCAGCTGCTGGAGGGCGGTGGACAGCTCGTCCAGGTAGTGCTCGGTGCGCACCACCAGGGCCACCCGCTCCGTCGTCGACCCCGGTTGCTGGACCAGCTCGACCACCTTGGAGATCAGCGCCGGCGGCAGGTTGTCGATCACGAACCAGCCCAGATCCTCGAACGTGTCCCCCGCCGTCGACCCCCCGGCCCCCGACACCCCGGTGATGATGAGGAACTCGCTCATGCGGTCATGCCAGCTTGGCCGCGGCGAGGACCAGGCCGGCCACACCGATCATGGAGGCGATGTTGGCCGCCACCAGCTTCGGCAGGATCGTCTTCAGCTCGCCCCGCAGCTCGGCCATCTCGCCCTTCAACTCGGCGCGCAGCTCGGCCATCTCGCCCCGCAGCTCGGCCATCTCGCCCCGCACGGCGACCAGATCGCTCTGCCGGGCCACGTCGGCCCAGCCTACGGGGGGCAGCAGCTCCATCATCGTCGTGGCCGGACCGCCGCCCAGCTGCTGCTCCAATGCCTGGTACAGCTCCCGCCTGTCCTGGTCGGAGACCATCGTGCAACCCTTTCGCCGAAGCGGTGCGAGTGGGGGAAGCGCACGTCTTTAGAATACATCAGCCGGTCTTCTGCGCACGCAAGAAGAGCAGTCGGGGGATGGTCGTGGCCGCGGTGTACTCCTCGGCCCGGGCCAGGAACCCCGGTGGGGGGGCGGGTTCCTCCATGCGGGCGATGTGCAGGCCGGCGGCGGCCATGGCGTTGACGTAGCGGGACAGCGGGCGGTGGACGAAGGGCAGGAACACGTCCTTGTCGACCTCCTCCAGCGACACGTCCTCCACCAGGTAGGGCCCGATCCGCCAGTACTGCTCCTCCAGGATGTGGTCGTCGATCCACCCCGACCCCGGCACCTGCAGGAGGGGGTGGTTCAGGAAGAACAGGAACCGCCCGCCGGGCCGCAGGACCCGCCCGACCTCGGCGATGGCGGCGTCCATGCCCTCGATGTGCTCGAAGACCAGGCAGGCCAGCACGGCGTCGAACGACGCCGCCGGGAAGGCCAGGGCGACCGCCTCCCCCCGCAGGTAGGTCGGCCCGCCGCCCCGCTGGCGCGCCGCCGCCAGCTGCCCCCAGGACGGGTCGACCCCGACGACCCTCCTCGCCCCGGCGGCCGCCGCCACCCGGGCCAGCTGGCCCTCGCCGGTGCCCACGTCCAGGACGTCGACCGCCCCGGCCAGGTGCTCGGCGGCCATGGGCACGATCTGCTCGACGTACTCGGCGTCCGCCCCCTCGGTGAAGGCCGCCTGCCACCAGCCGGCGTGGACCTCCCACAGCGCCCGGTCCTCCCCAGGTTTGGCAGGTTCGGCGCGCCCTGGCGCGCCAGATCCGCCAAACCCGGTCATGCCGCCCCGTGGAGCTTGTGGTGGACGGCGCGCGCCACCGCGTCGGGCAGCCAGGGCAGGGCCAGGAGATCATCCAGCGACGCGGCCTTGACCGCCCCCACCCCGCCCAGCTCCTTGACCAGGCGCTTGCGGCGGGTGGGCCCGAGGCCAGGGATGCCGTCGAGGCTGCTGGTGGTCATCCGCTTGCCCCGCAGCTCGCGGTGGTAGCTGATGGCGAAGCGGTGGGCTTCGTCCCGCAGGCGCTGCAGCAGGTAGAGGGCCTCGGACTGGCGGGGGATGCGGATGGGGTCGGCCTGGCCGGGGACGAACACCTCCTCGAACCGCTTGGCCAGCGACGCCACCGAGATCTCGCCCTCCAGGCCCAGCTCCTCGACCACCTTGACGGCCACGCCCAGCTGGCCCTTGCCGCCGTCGACCACGAGCAGGTTGGGCGGGTAGGCGAACCTCCGCCTCCCCGGCGTGCCCGCCGGTCGCTCCCGCTCGACGAGCAGGGCGGTCAGCCGGCGGGTCAGAACCTCCTCCATGGCCGCGAAGTCGTCGTTGCCGGGGACCTCGCGGATCTTGAACCGGCGGTAGTCGGACTTCTTGGCCAAGCCGTCCTCCATCACGACCATGGAGCCCACGTAGTCGCTCCCCTGGATGTGGCTCATGTCGTAGCACTCGATGCGCAGCGGGGGGTCGGGCAGGTCGAGGGCGTCCTGGAGGGCGTTGAGGGCCCGGGCCCGGGCGTTGTGATCGGACGCCCGCTTGAGCCGGTGGCGGACGAACTCCTCCTTGGCGTTCTGGGTGACCATGGCCTGCAGGGCCCGCTTGTCCCCCCGCTGCGGCACCCGGATGCTGACGTGGGACCCGCGGCCCCCGCTCAACCAGTCGACGTACACCTCGACGTCTTCGGGCAGGTCGGGGACCAGGACCTCCTTGGGCACGCTCGACCCGTCGGCCTCGGCGTAGAGGCCCTCCAGCACGTGGCCCACCAGCTGCTCGGGCGTGACGTCCTCCACCTTGTCGACCACGAACCCCTTGCGACCCATGACCCGCCCCCGCCGTACGTAGAAGACCTGGACGGCGGCTTCGAGGTCGTCGCCGTGGATGCCGATCACGTCCACGTCCTCCGGCCGCTCGGTGACCATGGCCTGCTTCTCGATGGCCTTGCGCACGCTGACCAGCCGGTCCCGCATCCGGGCCGCCCGCTCGAACTCCTCGGCGTCCGAGGCCGCCTTCATCTGCTGCTCCAGCCGGCGGACGACGAACTGGTTGTCGCCGTTGAGGAAGTCGATCAGCTCGCCGACCAGGCGGTCGTACTCCTCCTTGCCCACTTCCCCCACGCACGGGCCGGTGCACTTCTCGATGTGGAACAGCAGGCACGGCCGGCCCAGCCGCTGGTGGTGGTTGAACTTGTTGTCGCTGCAGGTGCGGATCGGGAACGTCCTCAACAACAGGTCGAGGGTTTCCCGGATGGCGTAGGCGTG